>NZ_JAKRGC010000251.1 GCF_022347745.1 Streptomyces sp. OfavH-34-F | reverse complement strand
CGGGTGGCGGGCGTCCTCGCGCGGCGGCGCGGCAGGGTCCTGGCCGGGCTCGCCCTCCTGCTGGCCGCGCTGATCGCCGGGCACCGGGCCGTGCCCAACACCCCCGGCCGGTTCGGCAGCCTCCTGGAGTCCTTCCTGCCCTGGCTGGGGCTCGCCGTCGTCCCGCTGCTCGCGCTGGCCGCGCTGCGCCGGGCGCCGCTCGCGCTGCTCGCCGGGGTGCTGCCGGTCACGGCGTGGGTGTACGCGTTCGGCGGGCTGCTGCTGCCGGTGGCGCACCCGGCCGACGGGGCGGGCGGTCTGCTCGTCGTGCAGCACAACGTCAGCGACGAGAACGCCGACCCGGCGGGCACCGCCCGCGTCCTGGCCGCCGAGGGCGCCGACCTGATCGCCCTGGAGGAACTGGTCCCGGACGCGCTGCCCGCGTACGAGAAGGCGCTCGCGTCCGCGTATCCGTTCCACGAGGTCCGGGGCACCGTGGGCCTGTGGTCCCGGCACCCCCTGACCGGCGCCCGGACGGTGGACATCAGGCCCGCGGACATCGAGGAGCCGTGGAGCCGGGGCCTGCGCGCGGTGGCCGCGACGCCGCACGGCGAGGTGGCGGTGTACGTGGCGCACCTGCCGTCGGTCCGGATCGGCGCGGCCGGTCTGGCGTCGGCCCGCCGCGACGAGAGCGCCCGGCTGCTGGGCGCGGCGCTGGACGCGGAGGAGGCGGCGGGCCCGGTGATCGTGCTCGGCGACCTCAACGCGACGGTGGACGACCGGGGCCTGGCGCCCCTGACCTCGCGCCTCTCCGTGCCGGAGCGCGGTTTCGCGTTCAGCTTCCCGGCGTCCTTCCCGGTGGCGCGGATCGACCAGGTGCTGGCCCGGGACGCGACGGTCGGCCGGATACGGACCCTCGCGGAGACGGGCAGCGACCATCTTCCGGTGGCGGCGCGCGTGACCCCGGACCGGGGGGCGGGCGGACCGCGTTCGTAGGGGGCGGCTGCTCAGCCGGCGTCCGGGTGGCCGGGGTCGAAGGTGTCGGTGGACAGCAGGCCGGTGGCGGCGCCGTCCAGGGCCTTCTGCATGCGGTGGGAGCGGGGGAGCATGGTCGCCTCGTAGGCGCGTACGGCGTCGGCGGTGGTGTCGTGCCGCGCGAGGGCGAGGGCGAGTTCGCTCGCGTCGAGCATGGCGAGGTTGACGCCGACGCCGAGCGGGGGCATGAGGTGGGCGGCGTCGCCGAGCAGGGTGGCGCTCGGGCTGGTCTCCCAGGTGTGCGGGACCGGCAGGGCGTGGAGGGGCCGGTGGACGTAGGGCCCGTCGTTGTCGGTGAGGAGCCGGAGCAGGCCGGGTGACCAGCCCCGGTAGCGCTCCAGGAGCAGGGCGCGGATCTGTTCGGTGTCCCGGTCGGTCAGCCCCGCGCGGGCGAGCCAGTCGGCGGGGCCGGTCTGGACGACGTAGACGCGTATGTGCCCGCCGCTGTTGCGCTGGGCGAAGAGGCCGCGTTCGCCGTCGGCCGCCATGGCGCTGCCCCCGCCCACGAGTGCGGCGACGGCGGGGTGCGCGGTCTCGACGTCGTGGAACCAGGCTTCGAGGAAGTTGACGCCGATGTGCTCGGGGACGGCGGGGGAGAGGGCGCGGCGCACCGTGGACCAGGCGCCGTCGGCGCCGATGACGAGGTCCGCGTCGACGACGGTGCCGTCCGCGAAGCGCAGCTGGCGGGGGCCGTCGTCCGGTCCTTCGACGCCCGTGAGTGTGCGGCCCCACTGGACGGTGCCGGGGGCGAGGGAGTCCAGCAGGAGTGCGCGCAGCCGGCCCCGGTCGATCTCGGGGGCGGCGAACTCGTCGTCGGCGGGCCGGTGGTGGAAGCGGAGGGTGCAGTCGGCGGCGTCGAACTGCCGCATCTCCTGGCCCTCGGGGCGGGCGAGGCGGGTGAACTCCTCCAGCAGCCCGGCTTCCTTCAGCGCGGCCTGGCCGTCCTCCTCGTGCAGGTCCAGGGTGCCGCCCTGGTTGCCGTCGGCGGGGCCGGAGGCCAGGTCGTAGACGGTGGCGTGGAGCCCGTGGCGCTGGAGGACGCGGGCGCAGGTGAGGCCGCCGGGGCCCGCGCCGACGATGGCGATGCGGGGCGCGGTGGGCGAGGGGGTGGTGGTCATGGTGGTGCTCCGTTCCTGTGGACCGGCACGAGGGGGACGGGCGGGCAGGCGGAAGCGGCGCCGTGGCGAAGGAGAGGCCACGGCGGCCCGGCGGGCCCGGTGTCCTCCGGCAGAATAGGCAGACCGGTTCAACAAGTGCAACCGTTTAACTTTTTCAGCGGTGTCACCGGTCGTGTAGGTTGGCGGCATGCCCGATGCCAGCAGTACGGTGCCCCCGCCCATGGGCCGTCGTGAACGCAAGAAGGCCGCCACCCGCCAGGCCATCGCCGATGCGGCTCTGCGCCTGTTCCTGGAGCGCGGCTACGACGCGGTCGGCATCCGCGAGATCGCCGACGCCGCCGATGTGTCCACCACCACGCTGTTCAAGCACTTCTCCGGCAAGGAAGCCCTCGTCTTCGACCGCCAGGACGAGCTGCGGGCCCAGCAGCTCGACGCCGTCCGCGACCGGCCGGAGGGGCAGTCCCTGCCGGCCGCCCTGCGCGAGCACGCCCTGCGCCACCGGCTGCTCGTCCCCGGCGGCGATCCCGGCGCCGACGCCTTCCTCGCCCTGGTCACCGGCACCCCGGCCCTGCTCGACTACCAGCACAACAACTGGCTGGAGAACACCGCTCCGCTGGCCCGGATCATCTCCGAGGAGAGCGGCCTGCCCGCCGACGACCCGTCGAGCCTGGCCCTGGCCCGCTTCGCCCTGGAGGCACCGCGCATCGCCCGCGACCGGCCCGACGCCACCGCGGCCCTCAACGCCGCGTTCGACCTCCTCGAACACGGCTGGCGCACCATCACCGGGACACCGTGACCGCACGGGGCGCCGGTACGCCGTGACCGCAGGGGAGTGACCGCACGGCGCCCCCGCACCGCGCCCCCGCACGGGTCACCTCAGTCGAACACGCGCATGGTCAGCCGTGCGACTCCCGTGATCGCGCGCCCGATCAGCCGGAACGCGCCTGTCTCCACAGCGGTCTGGGCGGCCTCCGCGGCTATGTCCGCACGGTTCTCGCCGTGCCGGCACTGCGCACAGGAACGGGGCCAGCGGCGCTTGTGCGCACCGCACTTCTTGCATGTCGCCATGTCCACATTCTTCCAGGTCCGGCCCGGTGCCCCCTCCCGCGGTCACCTTGGGCGCCCGAAAAAATCGGCCGACCGTTCGACGATCTTTCTCTAGGATTGCGCCGGCCCGCAGCCAACAGACCGGAGACGCACGGACCATGACCCCTCACCTCTCAGCGATCGGCTTCCACGCGACCGACCCCGAGGCGCTGTCCCGCTTCTGGGCCGCCCTTCTGGACCGGGAGCGGGCGGACGACGGCACGGTCCTTCCGCCGGACGGCGAGGGCTTCGCCCTCCGCTTCACGGCGAGCCAGGAGCCGAAGAACCGCCAGAACCAGGCCCACTTCGACCTGACGAGCGAGACCCCGGAGCAGCAGGCGGCCACGGTGGCCCGCGCCCTGGAGCTGGGCGGCCGGCACATCGACATCGGCCAGTCCCCGGAGGAGAGCCACGTCGTCCTCGCGGACCCGGACGGCAACGAGTTCTGCGTGATCGCGGCGGGCAACAAGTTCCTCGCGGACACGGCGTTCATCGGCGCGGTCGCGTGTGACGGCACCCAGGCGGTCGGCTATTTCTGGAGCAAGGCGCTGGGCTGGCCGCTGGTCTGGGACCAGGACGAGGAGACGGCCATCCAGTCCCCCCGGGGCGGCACGAAGATCACCTGGGGCGGCCCGCCGGTCCACCCGAAGAACGAGACCAACCGCCTGTACTTCGAACTGTCCCTCCCGGCGGACGCCGACGAGGAGTCGGAGATCGCCCGCCTCCTGTCCCTGGGCGCCCGCCGCACGGAAACGGGCGACCTGCTCGACCCGGACGGCAACGAGTTCACGCTGCGGCGTACGGAGGTCAGCGCGGGCTGAGCAGATCCACCAGGAGCGGCATGGCGGACGAGGGATCGGGGCCCACCGCGGTGGTCAGGGAGGACCGCTTCCCCGGTCCTCCCCGGACACGATGAGGGCCGTCAGCGTGCTCGGCGACAGGTGCGGGGTTCCGCCGTAGCGGCCCGCCAGGTAGCGCCGGGCGACGTTGGCGTCCGGATGCCTCGGAAAGTCCGCGAGGCAGGTCAGTTCGGTGACGCCGTCGTAGGTCTTGTCGGTGAACCAGACCTGTTCGGGCTCCAGCTTCACGTCGCTGAGCGGCGAGAGGATGTACGACTCGTGGCTGGTGAAGATCAGCTGTGCCTGCCGGGTGTTGACCGCCGGGTCGGCGAAGGCCCCGAGCAGCACTTCCAGCAGGTGCGGGTGCAGGCTCGAATCGATCTCGTCGACGATGAGCAGCCCGCCCTTGCGCAGGGCCTCCACGGCCGGCACGGCGGTCGCGAGCCAGGCGATCGTGCCGTCGCTCTCCTCGTGGATCGAGAACTGCGGGCGCTCGTCGGCCGAGCCGCGGTGGGGGAACGCGAGGTGCCGGCGCACCTCCTTGGGGGTCTCGGTCTCTTCGAGGCTGACCCCGTCGACGCCGATGCCGGCCACCTGGAGAAGCGCCTCCACGTCGGGGAACGTGATCGTCCCCTCGGCGAGCGAGTCCGCGATGTCCCTGAGCCGCGCTTCGCGAGGGGAGTCCTTCACCAGGACGCAGTCGAAGCGGTCGACCAGCTCGCGCGCGATGGTGTGCAACGACGACTCGTTGAACAGCAGGGCCCGGCTGAGTACGAGTTCGCGCCCCGTCACGTCGATCCGCCCGCGCAGGCTCGGGTGGAACTTGAGCACGCCGGTGTCCCGGTCGCGGTCCAGCAACGTGCGCCACCGGCTGCCGGGCACGTCACGCAGCCATTCCCGCCTGATCCCGTCGTGGTCGACCTCGAACCCGTACGCATGGCGGTGGCCCGCGTGGACGAAGTCCAACTCGTACGTGCTCGAAGCGGTGCGCACGGAGCCGTCGAGCCGGAACGGGGCGCGTCGCATCCCCTTCGACGCCTGCCACGCGGTGGCGGACTGGCTGATCGCGCTGAAGGTGTAGCGCAGTGCGTCGAGCACGGAGGACTTGCCGGTCGCGTTCGCGCCGAAGACTCCCGCGAGCGGGTACGTCACGCCGTTCCAGTCGTCGTCCCTGGGGCGAAGCGTCCGCAGTGAGGGGCGGGTGAGGTCGAGCGTGATCTCGTCACGGATGCTCTTGTGATTCCGCACCGTGAAGCCCAACAGAGGCATGAGGCGACCCTAGCGCTCTGAGCACACCCGCTGCGCGATCTTCGTAGAAGGCGTGGGCCTCGGAGAAAGTATCGCTGTGCTCCGCCGCAGAGACCGGGTGTGTCGATTGCCGGCGACACGACGTCCGGTTCAGGGCACGGCCGGGAGGCCGTCAGGGCTGCGGGTGAGCGGGACGGGGTGGTCGGGCCGGTCGAGCCACACCCACTCCCCGCCGTCGGCCACGGTGAGGCCGAACCGTTCGAATCCCGGCCGTCCCTGCCCGTCCCACCAGCGGTAGGCCGCTTCCACCTCGTTCCACAGGTCTCTCGGCCCGGATTGACAGACCTCGAATGTGTCACGCCCCGGCACGAAATCCACGGTCGCCCACGACGTGACGGCCGTATCCCGGAGCCACAGCGTGTAGGAGCCGTCGTCGTACGGCTCCATCCACGGGAACGCACCGGGCACCTGCGTACCGATCGCGAACATGACCGGCCAGTCTCCCACCTCGTCGGGGGACAGGCTGGTCATGCTGTGCTTCCCGTCCGCCGGCCACGCCCGGCCCTTGAGGTACTCGCGGACGTGCTTGCGCTCCGTGCGCTGGGCACGCAGGCGCATGAAGGCGGAGGAACCGAGGAACCGCCCGGCGGCCGTGCCGTCCCCGGCCACAGTGAGGCGCACCACGGCTTCCCCGCCGTACACCGGTCCCCACGGGGCGACGACGAGTCCGCCCGGCCGCGTCTGCGTGATCCATTGCCGGGGTACCCGGCCGATGGAGCACGTGGCGATGACGCGGTCGTACGGCGCCCGTTCGGCGTGGCCTTCGGCCCCGTCCCCGATGACGGTGAGCGGCTCGAATCCAGCTGCTTTCAGACGGCTGCGGGCACCCCTCGCGCTGACCTCGTCCACCTCTACCGTGACGACGTTCTCCGCACCGACCCGATGGGAGAGCAGCGCGGAGTTCCAGCCGGTGCCGGTGCCGATCTCCAAGACCCTGTGCCCCGGTTCGACGTTCAGCGCTTCGAGCATCGAGAACACCATGGTCGGCATGGAACTGGACGACGACGGGGTCCTCCCCTTGCCGGGGCCGGTGTACGCGCCGTCGTCCCACTGCGTCGTGATCGGCGCGTCCCGATAGGCGGCCTCCCACCACACCTCCGGCTCCTCGGTGCGGACGACGCGGTCGTCCTGGCGGTTCATGCCGGCCTGGCCCGGCCAGATCGTGTCCGGGAGGAACAGGTGACGGGGCACCGCGTGGAACGCGGGCAACCACTCGCTGGTGAGCGCTCCTCCTGCGATGAGCGCGGAGGCGAGCCGCAAGGGCCCCGCCTCCTCTTCGCGTTCGGTCATCGGAGCGGACTCACCTGCCGTCCGCCGGGCCTTGGCCATCGTTTGTGTTGCCGCCCTCGTCGGACCCGCCGCCCCCGTGCTTGTTGCCGCTGTCGCTGTCGTCCTGCGGGTTGCCGTCGGCCATGGTCGGCCACCATGTGCGCATGTCAGTACCTCCGTCGTCGGACGTGCCGTCAGGCTGATGTGGTCACCACGCTAGAGGCGACGGGGCACCGGCTCCCACGGAGTTGCACGAGGTTGCACACGAGTCATTCGAGGGCGTCCCGTGCGGATGCGATGAGCGCGCGAGCGGCGGCCCCGTAGACGGCCAGCTCCGCGAACTCGGCAAACGTCTCCGCGTACATGGCCACTTCGCCGGGCTGTGTGATCGTCAGGTAGCCGGACACCAGCTCGACGTTGACCTGGGCCGTGTCGTAGATCCAGAACCCCTCGGCCGGCCAACGCTCGCGGTCGGCTCTCATGGGCACGACCCCCAGACTGACGTGGGGCAGAGCGGCGATCCCGACCAGATGGTCGAGCTGACCGGACATGACCTCGACGCCCCCGATTCCGGCGCGCAGCACAGACTCCTCGATGAGGAACGCGAATCTCCGGCCACCCTCGTACAGCACCCGTTGCCGTTCCATGCGTGCGGCCACGGCTTCGGCCACGTCGTCCACCAGGTCGCGCCGCCGCTGGACGGATCGCAGCGCTGCCGTGGTGTAGGGCCGGGTCTGGATCATGCCGGGCACGAGCCAGGAGGAGTAGGACCGGAATCGGCGGGTCCGCCGGTACAGCGGCAAGCGTGCTTCCTGCGCCTGTCTGAGCCCGGCCCGTTCCATGCGCTGCCAGTTGACCCACATGCCTTCGGCCGTCCGCAGCGAGGCGATCAGGTCTTCGGTCTGTCCCTCGGCACCACACGCCCGGCACCACGCCCGGATGTCGTCGGCAGACGGCGGGGTCCTGGCGTTCATGATCCGGGACGACTTGGACCGGCTCCACCCGCAGCGTGCGGACAGTTCGAGCCCGGTCAGGCCGGCATCCCGGCAGAGGTCCGCCAGTCGGCGTGCGAGGGCCTGCCGGGCCTGCTGGGCGCTGGAAGACGGAGAATCGGCCATGGGGACGTGATCAGGCGGGCCGGTACTCCGCGTGGGGAATCGCGCGTGCCCACGCCGCCTCGTACGCACCGGCGTACTTCCCGGCCAGGGCCGGGTCGTGCACGACTTCCATGCGCGGGCCGGTCCACTGACCGTCTCCGCTGAAGTGGTGGAGGATCACGGTCTCCTCGTCCATGACCCATCCGTCCAGTGCGGGGAGGAGCAGGTCGCGCGCCCTTGAGCGCGGCAACCACCGCACGTCCTCGCCCGCTGCGACGTTGGTGAAGGTGCCGTCGTACTCGTACCGGACGTAGTCGCTCAGTGGCTCGGAGACCACGCGCAGTCGGCGCATGACGACGCCCCGGCCGGTGGCCTCGGCCACCACGTCCAGCCACGGACGCCACCACGAGGCGCGGTCGGCCGGCTCGTACCGGTGTCCGTTCTGCCAGCGGACGAACTCCGGGTCGTCGCGCATGTAGCTGTCCCGCATCTCAAGGTGCATCGCTGAGTGCCGCGCCTTTGCGAGACATTCACGTACCGCTGTCGCCACCGTTGTCCTCACTGTCCGGACGGGGGATGAACTGGAGCATGTTGGCGGGTAACCGGATCACGCTCTCGTGGTCGGGAACGTCGGTCGAGTGGCCCGGTACCGAGCCGACTTCCTGTGCCTGTCGAATCGTGTCCTCGTCAGCTTTCCATGACTGGATGATCAGGTCTCCGCTCGTCTCGTCCAGCCAGATCGTGGGCGAGCCGTCATCGGGCGTGTTGGGCCAAATCCCGAGGAATCGCAGGCTCATGGGTGCTCTCCTCGCAAACCGGGGGCCTGGACGTGCACGAGCCTGATCGCTCGACGCGATCGGCACAAGAGGGCGGCCGGGGCAACCACGGGGTGGGGTCGGGGGTCATTGAGGGCATGAAGATCTGTTTCCTCATACACAACGCGTACGCGATAGGAGGGACGGTCACCACCACTTTCAATCTGGCCCGCGCGCTTGCCGAGCGGCACGACGTGGAGGTCATCTCCGCGCTGCGGAGCCGGGAGCGGCCGAGCATCGCGCTCGATCCTCGGGTGCGGTTGCGGGCGCTGGTGGACTTACGCCACGAGAAGGACGACCCGGGGCACCGGACCCCGGCGAAGGTGTTCCCGGCCGCCGAGAACCGGTACGGGGAGTACAGCGCGCTCACCGACGAGCGGATCGGGGCGGCGCTGGCGGGGCTCGACGCGGACGTGGTCGTGGGGACGCGGCCCGGGCTCAACGTGCACCTGGCGCTCCAGGCCCCCGCGCGGGTGGTGCGGGTGGGGCAGGAGCACCTCATGCTGGACCAGCACGCGCCGCGCCTGCGGAACGTGTTGCGCAAGGCGTATCCCCGGCTGGACGCGCTCACCCCGGTCACGGAGGCCGACGCGGCCGTCTACCGGCGGAAGATGCGGCTGCCCGGCGTCCGGCTCCAGGCCCTGCCCAACAGCATCCCCGCCCCGGTGCTCCCCCCGGCGGACGGCGGGGGCCGGATCGTCGTCGCGGCCGGCCGGCTGACCCCGGTGAAACGGTTCGACCTGCTGATCGAGGCGTTCGCGGCGGTCGCCGCCGCGCACCCCGACTGGACGCTGCGCATCTACGGCCGGGGCGAGGAGAAGGAGCGGCTGCGCGCCCTCATCGACCGGCTCGGGCTGTACGACAACGTCTTCCTCATGGGCGCGGTGACCCCGATGGAGGCCGAGTGGGTCAAGGGCTCGATCGGGGCGGTGGCGTCCGCGTACGAGTCCTTCGGGATGACCCTCGTCGAGGCGATGAGCTGCGGGCTGCCCGTCGTGAGCACGGACTGCCCGTACGGCCCCGGCGAGATCGTCACCTCCGGCGAGGACGGCCTGCTCGTCCCGGTCGGCGACCGGGAGGCGCTGGCGGGCGCCCTGCTGCGGCTCGTGGGCGACGACG
>NZ_JAKRGC010000250.1 GCF_022347745.1 Streptomyces sp. OfavH-34-F | reverse complement strand
GGCGTCGGCGCGCTGGCCGGCGGCACCGTCGCCGCGGTCGCCCTGCACCGCCGCCGCCGCTGACCCGCGCCCTTCCCCCGCCGGTCACCGGCCCCCGCGACTGACCCTCCGCGCCCGTGTGCGTCAACACGGAGCAACGATTCACCGACCACAACCCGTCGCGCCCGCAGACAGATCCCGAAGCAAAGCGATCAACAAGCGGTCACGACGAGCGACTCAGTGCGTCGAAAAGTTGGCACAGAAGCGACGCAATCGATGATTTGTGCAACTGGGCGTAGTGCGGCCTGTACGAAGCGTTATTCTCCTCAGACGCATTCCGGACCCGCCGCTCACCACGACGAGTGACGGTTTCGCACTGCTCGTGATGGAAGCTCTGCCTCTGGGAGTCCCGTGTACCCACACGTCGGGGTTGACGCCTCGGGCCTGGCTACGCTGCGCGCATCCGTAGCCGAACGCATGCGCGGTCTCGTCCCCACCGCGTACGCCGTACCCGCATTCGCCACCCCTGTACCTGCCGGCCCCTGCTATGCCCTGGCCGAACGCGCCGCGGCGGTCGGAAGACGCGGCAACCGCGCGGCGGCAACCGCCCCCGTCCGGCGGCCCGCCGCCGACAGCGACAGCGCGCGCATGATGGAGCTCGTCGAGCGCGCCCAGGCCGGCGAGGCCGACGCCTTCGGCCGCCTCTACGACCAGTACAGCGACACCGTCTACCGCTACATCTACTACCGCGTGGGCAGCAAGGCGACGGCGGAGGACCTCACCAGCGAGACCTTCCTGCGCGCCCTGCGCCGCATCTCCACCTTCACCTGGCAGGGGCGCGACTTCGGCGCCTGGCTGGTCACGATCGCGCGCAATCTGGTCGCCGACCACTTCAAATCCAGTCGGTTCCGACTGGAAGTGACCACCGGCGAAATGCTCGACGCCAACGAGGTCGCCCGCAGCCCGGAGGACTCCGTCCTGGAGTCCCTCTCCAACGCCGCCCTGCTCGACGCCGTGCGCCGGCTCAACCCCCAGCAGCAGGAATGCGTGACCCTGCGCTTCCTCCAGGGCCTCTCGGTCGCCGAGACCGCCCGGGTCATGGGCAAGAACGAAGGCGCGATCAAGACCCTCCAGTACCGAGCCGTCCGCACCCTGGCCCGGCTCCTCCCGGACGATGCCCGCTGACCTCCACTCCCCCGGCCGGCGGGCCGCCGGCCCCGCCGACGCCTCCGTCACGCACTGGTCCGATCATCCTTCGTGCGTAACCCAAGTGCCGCGCCACTCGTTGTGCCGGTTGCAGGCCCCCTGTCGTCACACCATGCCCGCAGACGATCACTCGATCGTGTGTAAGCGCTCAAGGTGTGCAACCTTCCGGACACCCAGGGGAGTCGACCGTCATGACGAGAGGAGGTGCCGCCAGTGATCGCAAACGTTTCGGCACACCGGCGGGCGAACGCCTTCGCCCAGGCCCTGGAGGAGCAGTCGCTCCGCGGTGCGGCGGCCGTACAGCCCGAGGACCCGGCCGAGCAGGCCGACCAAGGAGCGCTGTTGGCCCTGGCGACCGGCCTCGGCGAACTGCCGAAGCCGCAGTTGGACCCCGAGGTCAAAGTGGTGCAGCGAGCCCAGCTCGTCGCCGCCATGGAGGCCGCGTTCGCCGAAGGGGGCGCATCCGCGGACCCTACGGTGCCCGAACAACGGAGCAGGCACAGCCACCGCGCGTCCCCGCTCCGCAAACTGCGCCCGAAATCCCGCTGGACGAAGGGCCTCGCCGCCGGCGGGCTCACCGTCGGTGTGGCGGCCGGCGCCTTCGGCGGAGTCGCCGCTGCCAGCTCCGACGCCCTCCCCGGTGACTCCCTCTACGGCCTCAAGCGCGGCATGGAGGACCTCCACCTCAACCTCACCCGCGACGACACCGACCGCGGCGAGATCTACCTCGACCAGGCGTCCACCCGCCTCAACGAAGCCCGCCGGCTCATGGAGCGCGCCCGCTCCGGCCACCTCGACCACGAACAGCTCGGCGAGATCCGGCGCACCCTCAACGGCATGACCCACGACGCCACCGAGGGCCACCGCCTGCTCCACGACGCCTACGAACGGGACGGCGCCCTCGGCCCGATCCAGACCCTGGACTCCTTCTCCCGCTCCCACCGCACCACCTGGAGCAACCTCCGCAACCGCCTCCCGGTCCAGCTGAGCGACGTCGGCGACCAGGTCAGCTCCGTGTTCGCCGCCATAGACGAAGAGGTCGCCCCGCTCCAGGCCCTCTTCCCGCGCGCCCCGGAAAAGGACGCCGAGTCCCAGCGCTCCGACTCCTCGGACACCGGCACCGGCCCCTCGGCCGGCACCTCGCACGCCCCGGCGCCCTCGTCCTCCGCCCGGCAGGACGACAGCGGTACGGACGGCGGCAGCTCCTCGCCGCGCCCCTCGGACGCCGGCAGCAGCCCCGCGGACGGCGGCCTGCTCGGCGGCGGCACGGACGGCCTGTTCGACCCGCCCTCGCCCGACACCACCACCCCGTCGCACGAGACCCCGAGCCAGACACCGACCCCGGACATCACCATCCCGCCGCTGCTCCCCGGCCTCATCGGCGGCCTGGGCATCGACGCCGAGGACGACCGGGGCTGACCCGGGCCCCGCGGTGCGGCGGCGGTCAGAAGAACACCGACCGCCGCTGCACCAGCAGCCGGTACAGCGTGTGCTGGATCTGCTCCCGCACCTGATCCGTCAGGTTGAACATCAGCATCGGGTCCTCCGCCGCCTCCAGCGGATAGCCGTCCGTCGCGATCGGCTCCCCGAACTGGATGGTCCACTTCGTCGGCAGCGGCACCATCCCCAGCGGCCCCAGCCAGGGGAACGTCGGCGTGATCGGGAAGTACGGGAAGCCCAGCAGCCGCGCCAGCGTCTTCGCGTTCCCCACCATCGGGTAGATCTCCTCCGCGCCCACGATCGAGCACGGCACGATCGGCACCCCGGCCTTCAACGCCGTCGAGACGAACCCGCCCCGCCCGAAGCGCTGGAGCTTGTACCGCTCACCGAACGGCTTCCCGATCCCCTTGAAGCCCTCCGGCATCACCCCGACGACCTCGCCGTTGCGCAGCAGCCGCTCCGCGTCCTCCGCGCACGCCAGCGTGTGCCCCGCCTTGCGGGCCAGCTCGTTGACCACGGGCAGCATGAACACCAGGTCCGCCGCGAGCAGCCGCAGGTGCCGGTCCGCCGGATGGTGGTCGTGCACCGCGACCTGGAGCATCAGCCCGTCCAGCGGCAGCGTCCCGGAGTGGTTGGACACGACGAGCGCCCCGCCCTCGGCCGGGATGTTCTCGATGCCCTTCACCTCGACCCGGAAGTACTTCTCGTACACCGGCCGCAGCAGCGACATCAGGACCTGGTCCGTCAGCTCCTCGTCGTAGCCGAACTCGTCGACGTCGTACTCGCCGGTGACCCGCCGCCGCAGGAACGCCAGCCCGCTCGCGATCCGCCGGTCCCAGGACCCCCGCCCCTCGTCCCCGGCCCGCCCGGCGCCCTCCTGAGGGCTCTCCCGGGGGCTCTCCCCGGCGTCCTCCGCCCGGCCGCCGGGCAGGGCGGACACCGACCCCGTACCGCGTGCCGGCGGGCGCCTCCGCGCGCCGCGCGGACCCCCCGGCCGCGAACGGTCGTCGTCGAACGGAATGACCTTGGCATCCGCCATCGCGCTGCGCTCCTCTACCTGGCGCTCGGACTCGGGCCGGGGGCACCGCCGTCCCCGGCGATCAGGGGCACCGCCGCGGCCACCCGGTCCACGGCCCGGCCCACCGCCTCGGGCGGCAGCAGCCCCGACGCCCGGCTGCGGGCGAACTCCGCGAACGTCTCCCCCGTGGAGTACTTCGGCGAGAACCCCAGGGTCTCGCGCATCTGGACCGTGGAGACCACCCTGCCATGGGTCAGCAGCCGGATCTGCTCCGGCGAGAAGTCCGCCATGCCGACCGCCCGCAGCGCCTGCCCGACCCAGGTGACGGCCGGCAGCAGCATCGGCACCGTGGGCCGCCCCAGCCGCCGCGCGCACTGCGAGAGCAGCAGCACCCCGTCGCCCGCGATGTTGAACGTGCCGCTGTTGAGCGTGCCGCGCCGGGGCTCGCTCGCCGCGATGCCGAGGACGTCGAGCACGTCGTCCTCGTGGACGAACTGGAGCCGGGGGTCGTAGCCGAAGACGGTCGGCAGCATCGGCAGCGACAGGTAGTCGGCGAGCGGCGAGTCCGGGTCCGGGCCCAGGATGTTCGCGAACCTCAGCACGCACACCGCCACGTCCGGCCGGCGGCGGGCGAAGCCCCGGACGTAGCCCTCGACCTCCGCCGCGTCCTTCGCGAAACCGCCGCCCGGCAGCGACTTGGGCGGGGTCGTCTCGTGGAAGACCGCCGGGTCGCGGGGCGCCGAACCGTACACGCCGGTACTGGACTTCACCACCAGCCGCTGCACCGAGGGCGCCTTCTGGCAGGCCCCGAGCAGCTGCATGGTCCCGATGACGTTGGTCTCCTTGACCGCCGTACGCCCCTGGGCACCGAGCGCGAAACCGCTGACGTCCAGATGCACGACGGTGTCCACGGAGTGCTCGGCGAGCACACGGGCGACGGCCGGGCCCTTGATGTCCGCCCGGACGAAGACGGCGTCGCCCAGGTCGTGCCCCGGCGCGACCGCGTCGAGCGCGATCACCCGCTCCACGTCCGGGTCACGCTGGACACGCCGCACGAACCGGCCGGCCAGCTGCCGGGCCGCTCCCGTGACGAGCACGACCTTCCCCACGATCAGCGCCTTCCGTCGGTCTCCCGTGCGAGGGGTGAGAAGTACCGCAGGACGTCACCGTAACGGGTGGACACCTCCCGTACACAGCACCGCAGCCCTCCCGCCGGACAATCGGCGGAAGGGCTGCGGACACGAACTGCGTTCGCCTACTTCTTGTTGCGACGCTGAACGCGCGTGCGCTTGAGCAGCTTGCGGTGCTTCTTCTTGGCCATCCGCTTGCGCCGCTTCTTGATAACAGAGCCCACGACTACCCTCGCTCACTTCTTCTTCACTGGTGCGGGGCGTCTGGGCCCACACGACCTACGTCGGCCTAGCCTACCCGCCACCGCGTGAGGGACGTAATCCGAGGGGAATCTCAGGCCGATGCCACCCCCACGAAGGACTCGCGCAGATACTCGTGAACCGCTTGCTCCGGCACCCGGAAGGACCTGCCCACCCGGATCGCCGGCAGATGACCGCTGTGCACCAGGCGGTACACGGTCATCTTCGACACTCTCATGACCGCGGCCACTTCCGCCACGGTCAGAAACTTGACCTCGCTCAGAGGACTCTCGCTGTCTGCAGCCATGACTCACCTGTACCTTCCGCACGAGACGCGCACCGGCTTCCCCTCCGGTGACTCTTCGTCGCTGTGCGCTCACTCCCCAGGTTAGGGGCGGGTGATGCGAGTGGGGAAGAGGAGAGACGATCGGCCGCTACTGTGACAGACACGCCCGATTGAGTACATAGCGCGTGAGCGGCAGGTAGTACGCGGACCTCACCGCGTCGTCCAGCGGAACGGTCACCGCCACCCGCCCCTCGGCCTCCCCGACGAACAGCGCCGGGTCGTCCGTGTCCGCCAGACCGATCGCCTCGATGCCCAGCTGACCTGCCCCGCAGACCCATCCGTGGTCCCCCACGACCAGTTCCGGAACGGGCCCGCTCCCGGCCGCGGCGGCCTCCAGCGCGACCCGCAGCGGCAGCGGGGAATGGGAGTGTGCGCCGGTGCCACCCCCGGCCGGCCCCGCGCCGGGTTCACGCACCAGCGCGACACCCCGTACGTAGTCGAGGTTGTACGTACGTACGCCAAACCGAGTCGTTATGTCGATACATCGCCCCTGCGCCGGGGTGAGGACAGGGCATCCCGCCGACGACAAAGCGTCTGCCAGGGCCGCGTAGAAACCGATCAGCCGGTGCGGATGCCCGGTCCCGAACAGTACCGGCGCCCGTCGCGCCGCCGCGTCCGCCAGCCGGGCCGCGAACGCGGCCAGCCCGGCCAGCGTGCGCTCCGGGTCGATCACATCGGGCCCCGACACATGTGCGGGATCGTCCGAGACCCCGCACCTCTCCGCCATCAGCTCCAGCAACTCCCGCTCGTCCCAGCCCCGTTCGGGGGCCAGGCCGAGCGTCACCCGGGGGTCGCGGGCCGCGAACAGCCGATAACTCCGCAGGCTCACCTCGCGGGAGGTGGCCACGGGCCCGGCCAGCCGGGCCGCCAGCAGATGCGCGCGCAGCGCTCCGGTGCTCAACACCCCACCGATGCTGCACGAACCGGCCCGCCCGGGGGCCAAAAACCGGATGTCGCCCCACAGTCGGCGTAACCGTGCTCCGGTGTCGCCCGCATCCGTGCCCGCGTTGCCCCGCATCCGTGCCCGCGTTGACCAGCTTCTGTGCCCGAAGGCGCCCGCTCGCGTGCCGGTACGTGCCTGCTTCGGTGCCCGCTTCCGTGCCCGTGGGCGCGTCCGGGGTCGTGTGCGGGGTCGCAGCCGCGGCCGCGGCGGTCAGGTAAGCAGCCCTCGCAGCGGGAACACCGCGCGCCGCGTCGCCAGCACGGCCTGGTCCAGCCGGTCCGCCGGGTCGTAGCCGTCCTCCCACGACGACCAGGCGGGCGTCCGCCCGTCCGTCATCCGCGCCGGCCCCAACTGCCGCGTGCGCGCGTACACCTCGTCCCGCCAGGACGACGGAATCACCGACTCCGGGTCGACCGGGGCGTGGGCGGCGATGCCCACGAGGTGCGTCCAGGACCGGGGCACCACGTCCACCACCGCGTAGCCTCCGCCCCCGAGCGCGACCCAGCGCCCGTCGTCGGCGTAGCTGTGCGCGAGGTCGTGGCAGGCCGCCATCACCGACCGCTGCGCGTCCAGCGACACCGCCAGGTGGGCCAGCGGGTCCTCGAAGTGCGTGTCCGCGCCGTGCTGCGACACCAGCACCTGCGGCCGGAAGTCCGCGAGCAGCTCCGGCACCACCGCGTGGAACGCGCGCAGCCATCCGGCGTCCCCGGTCCCGGCGGGCAGCGCCACATTGACGGCCCCGCCCTCACCGGCGCCGGCCCCGGTCTCCTCCGGCCAGCCGGTCTGCGGGAACAGGGTGCGCGGGTGCTCGTGCAACGAGATGGTCAGCACCCGGGGGTCCTCCCAGAAGGCGGCCTGGACCCCGTCGCCGTGGTGCACGTCCACATCGACGTACGCGACGCGCTCGGCGCCCAGTTCCAGCAGCCGGGCGATGGCCAGCGCCGGGTCGTTGTAGATGCAGAAGCCGGCCGCCCCGCCGGGCATCGCGTGGTGCAGCCCGCCGGTGAAGTTCACCGCGTGCCGGGTCTCGCCCCGCCACACCGCCTCGGCGGCGGCCACGGACTGCCCGGCGATCAGCGCGGACGCCTCGTGCATCCCCGCGAAGGCCGGATCGTCCACGGTCCCGAGCCCGTACGTCTGGTCCGCCGACCGGGGCGCCGCCGACGCGGCCTTCACCGCCGCCACGTAGTCCGGCCGGTGCACCAGCCGCAGCGTGGAGTCGCCGGCGGGCTTGGCCGTCACCACGTCGACCGCCCGGTCGAGACCGAACGCCCGCACCAGCCCCATCGTGAGGGCGAGCCGGACCGGGTCCATCGGGTGGCTCTCCCCGAAGTCGTAGCCCGTTACTGCGTCATCCCACATCAGCTGTGCGCGGCCGCTCATGCCCGCCACCGTATCGGGCGGGTTCCGTCCCGAACGACTTGGCGTACAGGAGCGTCGCGAGCACCAGCACCATGGGCACCAGCATCGCGCCCCGGTAGCTCCAGGCGTCCCCGAGCGCCCCGACGAGCGGGGAGCCGACGAGGAAGCCCACGTAGTTGAAGATGTTCAGCCGGGCGATCGCGGTGTCGCTCGCGCCGGGGAACATCCGCCCCGCCGCCGCGAACGTCTGCGGCACGATCACGCACAGCCCGAGCCCCAGCAGCGTGAACCCGAGCATCCCGGTCCAGGCCCCGCCGGCGACGGCCACGACGGCGAACCCGGCGGCGGCCAGCACCGTGCCGCCCCGGACCACGGCGACCGCCCCGAACCGCCGCACCCCGAGGTCGCCGACGGCCCGCCCCAGCAGCGTGGTCACCATGTAGACGTTGTACGGGACGGTGGCCAGCTGCTCCGAACTGCCCAGCACGTCCTGGAGGTACTTGGCGCTCCAGTTGGAGACCGTGGAGTCCCCGATGTACGCGAAGCTCATCACCAGGCACAGCGGCAGCAGCAACCGGAACGACACTGCCGCCCCGGCCCCCCGCTCCGGCCCGGCGTCCGCGCCCGGCTTCTCGTCCGTGCCCTCCGCGTACCAGCGGCTGCCGACGAGCGCCGCGGGCAGCAGCACCACGACCGCCGGAAGGTACGAGACCAGCAACGGCAGGTCCCAGTGCGCCCCGGCCCACGCCATCGACGCCCCGGCGATCCCGCCCAGGCTGTACGCCGCGTGGAACCCGAGCATGATGGAGCGCCCGTACGCCCGCTGGAGGCTGACGCCGATCATGTTCATGGACGCGTCGAGCGCGCCGACCGCCAGCCCGAACACCCCGAGGGCGACGGCGGCCTGCCAGACCTGGTCCCCGGCGCCGACGCCGAGGAGCGCGAGCAGTACGAGGGGCTGTGCCCAGCGCAGGACGACCCGCGGCCGGACCCGTGCGACCAGCTTCTCGGTGAGCACGCTGCCCACCCCGGCCAGGATCGGTACGGCGGCGAGGAACACGGGCAGCAGGCCGTCGGATATCCCGTACCGGTCCTGGATCGCGGGTATCCGCGTCACCAGGAGGGCGAAGGTGACCCCCTGCACGAAGAAGCTCAACGCGAGGGAGGCCCTGCCGTGCCGCAACCGTGCATCTGTCATGGCGGCGAGCGTAAGGCCAGTTTCTACCGGTGGGTAGACGCGTCAGGCAAGCAATTCCGGCAGCTGGCTCATGTCGGAGAAGTACCCGGTCACGCCGGTCAGCCGGTCCGCGGGCATCATCGACGTGAACCCGTACACGTCCATGCCGGCGGCCCTGGCCGCTTCGACGCCGAGCGGGCTGTCCTCGATGACGACGCATCGCTCGGGCGCGACGCCCATGCGTGCGGCGGCGTGCAGGAAGAGGTCGGGGGCCGGCTTGCCCACGCTCACGTCTTCGGCGCTGAAGATCCACTCCTCCTCGAACCACTGGTCGAGCCCGGTCTTGCGGTGGCTGACCCGGATGCGCTGGTGGCTGCTGGAGGAGGCGACGCAGTACGGGACACCCTCGGCGACCAACGTGCCCAGCACGTCGTCGACGCCGGGGACGGGCTCCAGCTCCTCCTCGAACGCGGCGAAGATGCGCGAGTGAAGGGTGACGTCGAAGTCCTCGGGCAGCTTGGTCCCGGTCCGTTCGAGGATGGTGTCGTGGACGCGGTGCACGGCGGAGCCCATGTAGTCCCGCAGGGACTCCTCGTACGAGGTGGGGTGCCCCAGCTCCGTGAGGTAGCCGGCCAGGATGGTGTTGGAGATCGGCTCGCTGTCGACGAGCACACCATCGTTGTCGAAGATGACAAGTTCGTAGCGCATGGCACGACCTTAAAGGGTCGGAACGCGAAAAAGCCCCGTGCCACAAGGGCACGGGGCTCTTCCAAAAGGAGTTCGGCGGCGTCCTACTCTCCCACAGGGTCCCCCCTGCAGTACCATCGGCGCTGAAAGGCTTAGCTTCCGGGTTCGGAATGTAACCG
>NZ_JAKRGC010000024.1 GCF_022347745.1 Streptomyces sp. OfavH-34-F | reverse complement strand
CGGCGCGATGTGCTGCCGGCGTTCGTGTCCGTGGTGCCGGTCGCGGACGCCCGCGCACACGGCGAGCAGGCCGCCCACGACGGCGGCGACGATCCCCGGCAGCCCGTGCGTGTCGTGCCGGACCGGGTCGGCGCACCACAGCACGAGGCCGGTGAGGACGAAGAACAGCGCCCCGCCGAGGAGTCCGGCCGAGCCCAGGAGCCCGTCGTGCCACAGGGCGCGGTCGCGGCGGACGGCGGAGGCGACCGCGTCGGCGACGTCGTCGAAGACGGCCGGCGGCAGCGACTCGGTGAACGGGCGGAGCCGCAGCACGTCGCCGTCCAGGACGCGCTGTCCGCCCAGCGTGCGGGCGGCGTCCACGACGGTGTGGTCGCGGCGGGTCAGGTGGTAGCCGGGTGGGGCGCCCGGCGGCGCCTCCTGGCCGGTCAGCCGCAGGATCTCCGGCAGGAGGTCGGCGACGGGGACGTCGTCCGGCAGGGCGACATCGACGCGGCCGTCCGGCGCCACGACCGTGACGCGGCAGAAACCCGCGGTGGTCACGGTCGAACTCACCCGCACAGCCTCCTGGTTCGCTGCTCCACACCTCTGCGGTTCCGGCCGCGCCGGGGAGAAACCCCGTACCGCCGCAGGTCGTTAGCGTATCCGGGCCGTTCCGCCCCCCGATCACGGTCGGCGCGCGGAGCCGGGCCGCTGCCAGGGAGGACCGGCCCAGGGACTGAGGCACCAGTGACCCACATCGTCGTCAAGCGCCCGCCGCGCACCATGCCGCCCGCGCCCGACACGGCCGAACTGCGGCTGGCGCCCCCGCCGGAACTGCCGCGCGGGCAGCAGGAGGGCATGGCCATGCAGCTCCTGCCGATGCTCGGCATGGGCTCGTCGGTGGTGTTCTTCTTCATGCCGGGCGCACATCCGTTCACGAAGGTCATGGGCGTGGTCATGCTGCTGTCCACCTGTGCGATGGCCGTGGCGCAGGTGGTGCGCCACCGCCGGGGCACCCACGGCCAGGCGGCGCAGGGCCGCCGGGACTACCTCACCTACCTGGCCCGGATCCGGCGCACGGTGCGCCGCACCGCCGCCGCCCAGCGCGACGCCCGGTTCCACCTCCACCCGGACCCCGGCCAGCTGTGGTGCCTGGTCGCCGAGGGGCGGCGGCTGTGGGAGCGCCGGATCTCCGACGACGACTTCGGGCAGGTGCGCGTCGGGCTGGGCCCGCAGCAGCTGTGGACGCCGCTCGTCGCGCCGACGACGGCACCGGTGGAGGAGCTGGAACCGCTGGCGGCCGGCGCCCTGCACCGCTTCCTGGCCGTCCACGGCTCGGTGGACGGGCTCCCCATGGCGGTGTCCCTGCGCGCCTTCTACCACCTGGTGGTCTCGGGCGACCCGGAGGCGGTACGCGGCCTGGCCCGCGCGATGGTGGCCGCACTCGCCGCGCTGCACTCCCCCGAGGACCTGACGGTCGCGGTGGTCGCGGCGCCGGACGCGGCGGACCACTGGGACTGGACGAAGTGGCTGCCGCACACCCAGGTCCCCGGCACGACGGACGGGGCCGGCACCAAGCGGCTGTTCGCCGACGACCCGGCCGAGGTGGCGGCGCTGCTCCACAGCACCCTGGACGGCCGCCCCCGCTTCCACCGCGAAGCCGCCCCGCTCCTGGACCGACCGCACGTGGTCGTCGTCCTGGACGGCGCGGCCGTGCCACGGGACTCGCCGTTCGCCTCGGCGGAAGGGCTCCAGGGGGTCACCGTCCTGGAGCTGGTGCCACGGGACCTGGCGGAGCCGCGCGGCGGGCTGCACCTCGCGGTGCGGCCGGACCGGCTGCGGGTGGAGTCGGCCGACGCGGTCTACCTCGGCACGCCCGACCTGCTGGCCGTCGAGTCGGCGGAGGCGCTGGCCCGCCGGCTCGCCCCGCTCCGGCCCGGCGGCGACGGGGACGACGACGAACCCCTCCTCGCCGGGCTGGACTTCACCGAGCTGCTGGGCATCGGCGACCCCGCGGCGGTGGACCCGGACACGGTGTGGCGGCCCCGCCCGGCGGCGGACCGGCTCCGGGTGCCGATCGGGGTCGGCGAGGACGGCTCCCCGGTCCTGCTCGACCTCAAGGAGGCCGCGCAGGGCGGCATGGGCCCGCACGGTCTGTGCGTCGGCGCGACCGGCTCCGGCAAGTCCGAGCTGCTGCGCACCCTGGTCCTCGGCCTGGCGGTCACCCACTCCCCGGAAACCCTCAACTTCGTCCTGGCCGACTTCAAGGGCGGCGCCACCTTCGCCGGGATGTCCCGGCTCCCGCACGTCGCCGCGGTCATCACCAACCTGGCCGACGACCTGACCCTGGTGGACCGCATGCGGGACTCCCTCACCGGGGAACTCCAGCGCCGCCAGGAGCTGCTGCGGGCGGCCGGCCACTACGCCCACCTCACCGACTACGAGCGGGCGCGCGCCGCCGGCGCCCCGCTGGAGCCGCTCGCCTCACTCGTCCTGGTGATCGACGAGTTCAGCGAACTCCTCACCGCCAAGCCCGACTTCATCGACATGTTCATCCAGATCGGCCGCATCGGCCGCTCCCTGGGCGTGCACCTGCTGCTGGCCTCGCAGCGCCTGGAGGAGGGCCGCCTGCGCGGCCTGGACACCTACCTCTCGTACCGGATCGGGCTGCGGACCTTCTCCGCCGCCGAGTCCCGCACCGCCCTGGGCGTGCCCGACGCCTACCACCTGCCGTCGGTACCCGGTTCCGGGTTCCTGAAGTACGGCACCGAGGGGATGGCCCGGTTCAAGGCCGCGTACGTGTCGGGCGCCTGCCGGCCGGGTGCCGCGCCGGCCCCGGGCGACGGGGGGCCCGCCATCGACCGGCGCCCCGTCCTGTTCACCGCCGCCCCGGTCCCGGTGCACCACCCGGAGCCCGGGCCGGACGCCCCGTTCGTACCACCCGTACCGGCGACACCGGACGCGCCTGGGGACACCGTCCTGGACGTCATCGCGGACCGGCTGGAGGGCCAGGGCCCCCGCGCCCACCGGGTGTGGCTGCCACCGCTCACCGCGGCCCCCTCGCTCGACCGGCTGCTGCCCGCGCTCTCGGTGACGCCCGCGCGCGGCCTGCACGCGCCCGGCCACCCGGGCAACGGAGGGCTCGTGGTGCCGTTCGGCCTGGTGGACAAGCCGTTCGAGCAGCGCCGCGACCCCCTCGTCCGCGACTTCTCCGGCGCCGCCGGGCACATGCTGGTCGTGGGCGGCCCGCGCTCCGGGAAGTCCACCCTCCTGCGTGCCCTCGTCGGTGCCTTCGCCCTCACCCACACCCCGTACGAAGTCCAGTTCTACGGGCTGGACTTCGGCGGCGGGGGCATGGCCGCCGTCGAGGGCCTGCCGCACGTCGGGGGCGTCGCCTCCCGGCTCGACCCGGAGCGGGTCCGCCGCACGGTCGCCGAGGTCGCCGGCGTCCTCAACCGGCGCGAGGCGCTCTTCCGGGACCGGGGCATCGACTCCATCACCACCTACCGCCGACTGCGCGCGGCAGGCCGGCTGCCGGACGAGCCGTGGGGCGACGTCTTCCTGCTCATCGACGGCTGGCAGTCCTTCCGGACGGACCACGAGTTCCTGGAGCCCGTCGTCGCCGACATCGCCGCCCGCGGCCTGGGCCTCGGCGTCCACCTCGTCGCCACCGTCTCCCGCTCCCTGGAGATGCGCGCCGCGCTCAAGGACCAGCTGCTCAACCGCCTGGAACTGCGCCTCGGTGACCCGGCCGACTCCGAACTGGACCGCAGGGCCGCGAGGAACGTCCCGGTCTCCGCACCGGGGCGCGGACTCACCGCGGACGGGCTGCACTTCCTGAGCGCCCTGCCCCGCACCGACGACTCGGCGGGCGGGGGCGGCGACGACCTGTCCGACGCCACCGCCGCGTTCGTCCGCTCCGTCACCGACGCCTGGCCGGGACCGCCCGCCCCCGGGGTCCGGATACTGCCCAGGACGCTGGCCGCCCGCGACCTGCCGACCGGTGGCGGCGGTGGAGGCGCTGGGGGTGGTGGGGGCGGTGGGATCGCGATCGGCATCGGCGAGATGGACCTCGCCCCGGTGCGCGTGGACTTCGACACGGACCCGCTGTTCGCGGTCTTCGGCGAGCCGGAGTCGGGGAAGACGGCACTGCTGCGCCTGCTCGTCCGGCAGATCACCGCCCGCTACACCCCCGCCGAAGCCCTGATCTGCGTCGGCGACTACCGGCGCGGCCTGCTGGAATGCGTGCCGGAGCCGTACCTGGTCGGCTACGCCACGACCCAGCACGCCCTCGACTCGTACCTCGGCGACATCAACACCCTCATCGGCAGCCGCGTCCCCGGCCCGGACGTCACCCCGCAGCAGCTGCGGACCCGCAGCTGGTGGCGCGGCCCGCGCGCCTTCGTCGTCGTGGACGACTACGACCTGGTCGCCACATCCTCCGGCAACCCGCTGGCCCAGCTCGTGGACAACCTGCCGTTCGCCCGGGACACCGGCGTCAACTTCATCATCGCCCGCAGCAGCGCGGGCGCCGGACGCTCCGCGTACGAACCGTTCGTCCAGCGCTTCAAGGAGCTGGGCGCCCAGGGCGTCGTCCTCTCCGGCCACCCCAACGAGGGCGAGCTCCTCGGCAACGTGAAGGCCCGCCCCCTGCCTCCGGGCCGCGGCGTCTTCGTCCCCCGCCGGGGCACGCCGACCCTGATCCAGACGGGGTGGCTGGCGCCGGACCCGGACTAGGGCCTGCTGCGAAAGTGCTGGTCGCGCGGGTTGTTAAGGTCCGGGCATGACGCGGCTGAAGATCGAGATATCTGTTCCCGAGAGTCATGCGGAGGCGGTGATCGAGGCTCTCCACGCGGCCGGTGCGGGACGGGTGGGCGAGTACGCACGGTGTTCCAGCATCTGGAAGGTCACCGGCAACTGGCAGGCCCTGCCTGGCGCGCAGCCGTACGACGGCGAGGTGGGCGTTGTTCAGCACAGCGAAGAGTGCCGGATCGAATCGGTCTGTGACGCGGATCAGGCGAGCGCCGTCCAGCAGGCCGTCCGCGCTGCCCACCCCTACGAGGAAGCGGTCATCCACTTCCTGCCCTTGTACGAGCCGTAGGCAACGCCGGCGGGGCACGCCCGTCGCGTCCCGGGCGATCAGGCCCTTGGCGTCTGCCTCGGCCCGGAGTGGGGTGAGGATTCGGGCGACAGGCCCCGGCGGCGCCGCGATGCGCCCACGGCGACGGCCACGACGACTGCGGCGAGGGCGACCCCGGCGGCCGTCCAGACGCCCCGGGCGACGGAGGCCGGACTGCGGTCCGCCACGACCGGCTGCGCCGCAGGGGTCGCGGTGCCGCCGGGCGCGGACGCGGTCGCGCGGGGCGCGCGTGCTGCGACGAGGGGGTTCACGTCGGCGGGCCCGGGGTCGCCGGGATCACCGAGGACGGCGATGCGGGGACGAACCGTGCCGTACCCGATGTAGCGACTGGGCACCGCACCCTCGGTGGGCCTGGCGGCGGTGTTCATCAGGACCCGCAACACCTGGTTGCCGGTCCAGTCGGGGTGCATGGACCAGATGAGGGCGGCGGACGCGGACGCGAGGGCGGTGGCTTGGCTGGTGCCACCGCTGTCGCAGTAACCGGCCATGCCTCCGCCGCAGCGGACCGGGATGTCCTCACCCGGCGCGGCCAGCGCCACCTGGGGGCCGGAGACCGAGTACGGGGCGACGGTCCCGGCCTCGTCCACGGACGCGATGCCTGCGACGCCGGGGGTCGCTGCGGGGTATCCGAGTTCGTTCCCGGACTCTCCGGAGTTCCCGGTGGCCGCCAGCAGCAACTTCCCCCGCTGAACGGCGTAATCGACGGCTTTCTGCATCTGTTCTCGCTCATCGTCCTTGAGCACGTAGTCCTCGAAGCCCAGCGACATACTGATGATCTGGGCATCGCTTCCGGTGGCGTACCGCAGGGCTTTGATCACCGCAGAAACGCTGTTCGTGCCAGCTTCCTTAGACGACCCGAAGACGGTCAATGGGAGGATGCGGGCATCGGGAGCAAGGCCCTGCACGCCCTGGCCGTTCACCCCGCTCCCCGCGATGAGCATCGCCATCCCCGTGCCGTGGCCGTCCTTGTCCTGGTGCGCTCCCCGCTCGGGCTCCACGAAGTTCCTGCCCTG
The DNA here is from genome assembly GCF_022347745.1 of Streptomyces sp. OfavH-34-F. Classification (GTDB taxonomy): domain Bacteria; phylum Actinomycetota; class Actinomycetes; order Streptomycetales; family Streptomycetaceae; genus Streptomyces. Next base: position 32,859 of record NZ_JAKRGC010000024.1, on the reverse strand, counting down.
GAGTACCTTTCCCGTCAACTCAGGCACGGTGGGAATCACCCCCGTGTCGAGTAAAGCGACGGTGACTCCTTCACCCGTGCTGACCTTCCACATCTCGGGCGCCTGCATCCGGTCCAGGTACCACGCGCGCTCACGCAGGGTCTGCGCCGTCGCAGCCGGTGCGACAGCGCCACCAATGAGGAGCAGGGTGACGAGCGCTGAGACCGGCCCCTTCTTCCGTCGCTCGACCGCTTTCCTCATGCCATCCACCCGTGTGCCTAGCCGATTACGGGCGGGACCACCCCGCCATCACCCCGGGACCAGATCTCCTCGTCCTCGGTGAGGTAGCCCGGGATTGCGCCGTCCCCTTGCGTACGCCGCTGAGGGCCTGTGCCCGTAGCTGCCTGCACGAGACCGCTGCCACCTGGCGTGAACTCCCGCCCCGCTCCCGCTGCGCGGGGCGTCCGCACCGTACCGCCGGGCCTGGTGGTCAGGCGCTGCGAAACGCCCGTGGTGCCGCGTCCCATCGGCGAGCCGACGCCTCCGATGCCGTGGCTGCCCATCATTCCGTGGCCGATCACGGGCCGGGTCGGTGTCCCGCCATGGATGCCCGGATCAATCCGCGCTGTCCCGGGTGGCCGGATGTTCTCGCCAGCCCCCTTACTCACTGGGCCCGTCGGAACCGCGCGCCGTGTTGCCCCACCACCCAGCGCTGTTGGCCTCGGCTGTGACGAAGAGACGGTGAGTGGAATCGGAGTTTGTCCGCCAGCATCCACCAACGCCTGCGGCGCAGGGCCGCCCGAGATCAAATGCGTCGCAATGCCCGGGGCTTCCGGCAGGGTCGCTGCGTCGAGGTGCGTGCCTGCGGCGTTCGGGGCTTCGAGCACCACAGGCACTTGCTGTGGTGGGTATGTGGAGGCGCTGGCAAGGGGCGGCGAGTAACCCTCGAGAGGCACCCCGGTGCGCCCGCTACGCGCGTGGGAGACCGAGTGCGCGGTCGGAGATCGCTCGGATGAGGCGTACGGGGTCATCCAGGTATCCCACCCGCCCCGCGGCATCACCTCCGCCGGCAGCGGGCGGAAGTTTGGTTCTTCCTGTTCAGCCAGCGTCCGTCGTGCCATCAAGTAGTACGAGGCGAGCTTGTTCATCTGGGGGATTGCCTCGTTCCGGGCCTTTTCCACCGCCTCCAGCCGGGCCTTCTCCTTGTCCGGGTCCGCTTGGCACGCCGCCCTCGCCTCCGGGTGGGCGCGCATCGCTGCCGTGACCTCGCTGAGGGCCTGGCCGGCTGTTTGGAGCGAGGTGCCGGCCGCGCCCGCGTAGTCGGCCAGTTTGAGCGTCTCCTTGGCGAACTCGTCGCCCCACTCGTGGAAGGCGTCGCCGCCCTTGCCGTGCCAGGCGGTGCGGCTGACGTGTTGCCGGAGTTCGGTGCCGATCTTCTCCAGCTCCGCCTGCGCGTCGACCAGGGCCGTGCCCCGGTCCATGATCGCGGCCGGGTCCACCCCGTGGATCATGCGGAGCATGTCCTCGTACGGCATGTGCTCGAAGTCGGTCGTGTCGTAACTGGCGTCGAGCGCCGGCAGCCTGCCCCGGGCGCCCACGCTAGAAGCCCTCGGGGCCGCTGGACGTGCCCTCGCCCAGGGCCGGTCCGGTTGCCGGCGGTGCAGGTGGCCTCCGGTAGCCGGCCGCGACGCGCTTCTGGATCGCGTGCAGGCGATCGGCGTACTCCTGATCCACGTTCTCGTAGCCCCGGTCCGCGAGGGCGACGGTGAGGCCCATCGCCTCCAGCTGTTCGCCGAGCGTCCTGGAGAGCTGGGTCAGGCGCAGGTGCACGACCTTGTAGGTGAGCGACAGCATCATCGCCTCCGCGAAGTCGGTGCCGTACGCGGCGGTTCCGAGCCGCTGTTCACCGAGGCGGCCATGGGCGGCCGGTGAGGCGTCGAGGGTCGTGAGGAGCCGGTCCACGCGCGTCTTGAAGTGCTTGAGCGACTCCCCCGACGCGGCCAGGTCCGGCGCACCCGGGCGTCCGCCCGGACGGGACGGGTCGTGCGGCGGTGCGTCGCCCGGAAGTGGTGATCCCATGCCGGCCTCCCCCGTGTGGGCCCCTGATCAGGCGTGGAAGCGCCGGGACTGGGCGAGGTCGTTCGCCGCGTAGCCCTCCGTCGCCTCCACGAGCTTGTTCGCAATCGTCACCAGCGTCCCGTGCATGTGGGTCACCTTGAGGTCCCAGCCGCTGTGGCGGTCGTAGAAGGCCCGCTGGGTCTCACCGTCCCAGGTGGCGACGACGGCCCTGACCTTGGCGTTCAGCTCGTCGAGCTGGGTCTTGATGGCGTCGGCGGTCGTCCGGACCTGGTGGGCCGCGTCGATGACGCCGGAGTACGTGATCTCCATGGGAACGGTCTGTCTCCTGAGCGCAGGTGCTGTACGGGTACGGGAACGGGGCGGGCGCGGCTACGGCTACGGCTACGGCTACGGCTACGGCTACGAGACGTGGAAGCGGTCCAGGATGCCGTTGCTTCCCGTGTGGTCGGCGCCCGCCAGGCCCTTGAAGCTGTTGAGGCGCTCGACCTCTTCGGCGTCGAAGCCGTCGCGGCTCATCCGCACCGCCTCCTTCGTGAAGGCCAGCAGTTCCTTCAGGTTGCGCACGTCGAGGTTCACCTGCGTCTGGAGGCCGTTGTACGCGTTGGCGGCGACGCCCTTCCAGTGGCCTTCCACCGCGTCGATGACCCCGTTGAGCCGGGTGATCCTGGCTTCGAGGGTGTCGTGCATATGGCCCAGCTCGATGACGAGCCGGTCGATCTGGTCGGACGAGAGCTTGAGCCTGTCTCCCATGACGTGCCTTCCCCCGGGAGCGAATCGTGCGGTCACAGGCCAGCTTAACTACACAGAGCTACCATTCCAATACGTTCAGCCATCGAACTCCGGGCGCTCCTCCTCCCGCGTACGGGTCAGCGCCCCGACGCCCGCGATCACCGCGCCGAGCGCGCCCGTCGCGGCCAGGACGTAGGTCGCGAGCCGGGTCGTGCGCTCGTGCGGGGTCTCCCCCAGCCGCAGCGGCACCGGTTCGGGCGCGACCGGCCCGTCCGGGACCGCCCGGTCCGGGGCGGCCGCGCCCGCCGGGTGGTCGGTGTCACTGAGCGCGCGCACCGGGTCCACCACGCCCCAGCCGACGAAGTCGTCCCGGCCGTTCACCGCGCGCGAGGCGGTCCGTTCGATCCGCGTCACCACCTGGCGCTGCGTCCAGCGCGGATGCGCGGCCCGGAGCAGCGCGGCCACCCCGGCCACGTACGGCGCGGCGAAGCTGGTGCCGTTGTCCACGCATTGGCCGCCGCCGGGGACGGTGGACACCATGTCCACGCCCGGTGCCGCGACGCCGATGAAGTCACCGGCCCGCGAGAACGGCGCCCGTTCGTCGTTGCGGTCCGACGCGGCCACCGCCAGCACGCCCGGGTACGCCGCCGGGTAGGTCTTCCCGGTCCGGGCGACGAGCCCGTCGTTGCCCGCCGACGCGACCACCACGATGTCGTGCTCCAGCGCCTCGCGCACCGCGCGCGCCAGGTCGGAGTCGGCGCGCATGGGCCGTGCCGTGTCCTGGGAGATGTTGATGACCCGGGCGTCTTCGACGATGGCGTGGCGGATGGCCGTGGCCAGGGTCGCTGCGGTGCCGGTGCCCCGGTCGTCGTTCTGCCGGACGGGGATGATCGTCGCCTCGGGGGCGAGGCCGACGAACCCGGTGCCTTCGCGGGGGCGGGCCGCGATGATCCCGGCGACCTTCGTGCCGTGGCCGACGGGGTCGGTGGTGGCGCCGCCGTCCGGTCGCGGCGCCGGGAGCAGGTCGAGGCCGGCGGCGCGGTCCACGGCGGTCCGCAGCTGCGGGTTGGCGGTGTCCACCCCGGTGTCGATGACGGCGACCCTGACGCCTTTGCCCCGGGTGTCCTGCCAGAGCTGGTCGAACACCAGCCGCTGGAGCGACCAGGGGCGGCCCCGGATCTGCCTCGGCATCGGAAAGGTGCACGCCCCGCTGCCCTCGGCGCCCGTGCGCGGCACGGTGTCCACGGCCGCCGCCGGTACGGCGGCCAGGACCGGCAGCCCGCCGCCCGCCGCGAACGCCAGCAACACGGCGGCGGCCGCCGGACGCACCGGGAGGCGGATGACGCCGCGCCCGCTCATCTCGTACCCCTCGTGCCCGCGCTCACCGACGCCCCGGCCCCACCGCGTTCCCGCCCTCACGAACTCTGCGGCTGACGTGCGCCGTTGGTGTCCAGGCGGGGCCCCCGGGGCAGCAGGTTCGACCAGGTCTCCGGCACCGGGACCGGCTCGACGTCGCGGTAACCGAGCCTGATCTGCGCCTGGTTCACCTCAGCACCCGCACCACCCCCGTGGTCGCCGGTCTCCGAGGGCGCGGCCCCGCCGTCGTTGTTGGCCCGCACGGCGTACCGCAGTCCCGTGTCCGTCACCAGGAAGAGTGAACCGGTGGTGGGCGACGCACCGCTGAACTGCCGGTACAGGACCCCGCTGCCCGGGGTGACGTACGCGCTGGTCGCCCCGTCCAGGGAGCTCACCGGGTAGCGCGGCCCGGCCCAGGTCGTCAGCTCGGCGGCGCCTTCGGCGTCGACGCCGTGCAGCACGTTGCAGACGGTGCCCGTCCGGGCGGCCGTGTCGTTGGCCTGGACGGGGATGTCCTGCGGCCAGCCCTTCGATCCGTAGAACTCCTGCGGTGAGGGGGTGAACGACTGCGGGGCCACCTCCACGGCCCTCGCCCGCTGGCCCAGCACCTCGGCCTCCGGGCTCGTCAGGAGCAGCCGGGCGACGAGGGCGGAGACCGGTGCCACCTCGCCGGGCAGGACGACGTAGTGCTGCATCCCGGTCCCGGCGACGGCCTTCAGGACCGTGCCCACCTTGTTCAGGCGGGGGTCGAGGCCGTCCACTCCGGCCGGGTCGCCGACCGTGCCGGGCAGCTTCGGGAAGCCGATGGCGGTGCCGGGGCGCAGGGTGCGCAGCCAGTCGCCGGTGACCCGCTGGGGCTGGGCACCGTCGCCGAACAGGGCGCGGCGCAGCACCTCGTCGCGGGCCGGGGGGCGGTCGCCGCCGCTGGTCCCGACGGCGTGCCGCGTACCGTCCGGTCCGACCAGGTAGCGGGTGCCGTCGGCGCCGTCCGCCCGGACGTAGAGCGCCTGTCCGTCGTGCAGCCGCCCCGTGCCGCCGACCTTGCCGGCCTCCCGGTCGGCGAGCAGGAGGACGGCCTGCCGCACGGTGTGCCCGGAGCCGGGCCCCGGCTGCTGGCAGACCGCCCACAGCTTGCGGCGCCCCGCCTCGGCGGCGTCGGGCAGCCGGTCGGGGGCGTACGGGATGCCGAGCACCGGGCCGCGCCGGAGCGTGCCGCCGTCGAGTACGGCTTCGGGGACCTGCATCACCGAGGAGCGGTCCGGGTCCAGCAGCAGGCGCGCCGAGGCGAAGTTGAGCACCGGGTGCAGGCGCTTGACGCCCCTGGTCTCCAGGACGACGTAACGGGTGGTGGACGCGCTGCCGACGATGACGTGCGCGCCGGCGGCGCTCCAGCCGGCCGGGACCTGGGGGTCGAAGACGCCCCAGGCGCCGAATCCGGCCAGCAGCAGCGCGCCCGCCACCAGGCTCGGCACGACGGCGCGCAGCGGGCGGGGCGCTGCCTCGTCGGTGCCGGCGGCCGAGGGGCGCAGAAAGGCGGCGACCATCCGCTTCTTCGCGAAGGTGTGGGCCTGGAGTTCGTCACGCCGTGATGCCATCTGCCGGACTTCCCCCGATTGTGCGCCTCGCGAATCGCCACCCACTATGCCCGCTCGACCGCTCCTCCGTCCTACAGGCCCCGCTTTCGGGTGAGTTGGCGGTTGCGTGCCGGTTTGCCGATAGCGTGAGCCCGCTCGCGGACGGCGAAGTGCCGTGACGGCGAGGCGCGGTGACGGCTAAGTGCGGTGACGTGGAAGGGGCGTACCGGGGATGAGCGGGGCGACGGGCGCGGTGGCGCGGTTACGGGCGCGGCCCCGGCCGGGGCGGTGTCATGCACGCCCTCGACTGCGACGAGGCCCCGGCCGGGGCGCCGGTGCTGACGGTGGGGCGGGCACTGGACGTGGCGCAGCAGCCGGGTGTCCGGCTGTGCTCGCTGTGTGGTGCGGCCGCCGAACTGGACCCCGTCCTCAAGGGCTTCGAGTACGGCTTCCGCGAGCCGTAACCGGTGGCGTCGGGACGGCGTTGGACGCGGTACGCGTGCCTGAACATCCGACCCCCCGCGGACACGCGAGCGAGCCCGGCCCGTTTCGGTTGTGCCGAAGCCTGGCAGTTGTCACCGTCGGGGGGCATTGGCCTGCAATGTCGGGATGGTGAGGCACGGTGGTTGTCACCAGATCGGCACACTGCTTGTCATCAGCGGCGTCGAAAGCACGACAGTTATCACCGGCTCCACGCTGTCGCCCTCTGGGGCACCTGCGCTGTTTCCCGTTTCCTATCCCTCAGCCCCCGGGCGGGGCAAGGTCGGGACCACCATGTGCGCCACCGCCTTGCCCCCGGGCGTCGCGACGGCACCTTCGGCTGCCGGCTTCGACAAGCGAGCCCCATCGTTGGTTGGGTGTCAGTGGGTATCGATGACGACCTTCTCGATCACGATGTCCTCGACGGGGCGGTCATTGCGGGCGGTCTCGACGTCGGCGATGGCGTCGACGGCTCTCTGGCTGGCGGCGTCGGTGACCTCACCGAAGATGGTGTGTTTGCCATTGAGCCATGTGGTTGGTCCGACGGTGATGAAGAACTGGGAGCCGTTGGTGCCGGGCCCGGAGTTGGCCATGGCCAGCAGGTAGGGCTTGGTGAAGGCCAGGTCCGGGTGGATCTCGTCGCCGAACTTGTAGCCGGGGCCGCCGGTCCCGTTGCCCAAAGGGTCGCCGCCCTGGATCATGAAGCCCTGGATGACTCTGTGGAAGACCGTGCCTTCATACAGCGGTGCGTTGCTCGGCTCACCCGTGTTCGGGTCGATCCACTGCCGCTCGCCCTTGGCGAGTTCGACGAAGTTCTTGACAGTCTTGGGGGCGTGGTTCGGCAGCAGCCGGATCTCGATGTCACCCTTGTTGGTCTTCAACGTCGCATACAGTTCTTCCGCCATGGTGGGATCCTTCGATGCGTGGGCCTCTGACCTGGCCAGTGTTCCGGCCAGGCGGAGCACCCTGGTGCGGCGACACGGCTTCTCACCCGCACGAGTGGCTCGCAGCGCACCCCCTTAACTGATCGTTTCAGAATGAGATCGGCGTGTCGGCTGACAGCCGATGATCTTCCTGGGCAGGGTCTGCGGGGTGTCCGATGATCTTGTCCCTGATGACCTGTGGGAGCGCATAGCCCCTCTGTTGCCGCCGCAGCCCGCTCGAAGGCCCCGGCACCCGGGCCGGCTTCGGGTGCCTGACCGGGTTGCCCTGGCGGGCATTGTCTACGTGCTGCGCAAGGGTGTGGCCTGGCGGTATGTGCCCGCCAGCGTGGTTGGCTGCTCGGGCGTGACCGCCTGGCGCCGCCTGCGGGACTGGACCGAAGCCGGGGTCTGGCCCCGGCTGCACACGGAACTCCTCGTCGAACTGTGCAAGATCGGCTTGTTGGAGATGGACGACTGCGCGATCGACGGCTCTCATGTCAGGGCCCTCGAGGGGGATCACGTCGGGCCGTCGCCGGTCGATCGAGCCCGCCCCGGCTCCAAGCATCACCTGATCGTCGACCGCCGTGGAACCCCGCCGGCCGTGTCCGTGACCGGTGGGAATCGGCATGACGTCCGCCAACTGATCCCGCTGCTGGACGCGATCCCCCGGATACGGGGACTGCGGGGACGTCCGCGCAGCAAACCCACGCGACTCTTCGCCGACCGCGGCTACGACTACGACAAGTACCGCCGGCTGCTGTGGTGGCCCGGCATCAAGCCACTCATCGCACGGCGGGCGTCTCTTACGGCCCCGGCTTGGGCAAGACCCGCTGGGTCGTCGAGCGCACCTTCGCGTGGCTCCACCAGTTCAAACGACTGCGGATCCGCTACGAACGCCGCGCCGACCTCCACCAGAGCCTCCTGGAACTCGCCTGCAGCATCATCTGCCTCCGACGGCTCCGCACGTCATCCTGAAACGATCAGTCAGCGTCGACGACGGTTCGGGCGTGAACGCCACCTGCCTGGGCCGCCATTGGCTGCCGATCTCGGATCAGTTGCCCTCGTTGTGGCAACGTACTGCGCGTAGCGACGACGTGCGTCGGTCAGGCTATCCGGCCCGTTGGGGCCGCCCCAGACCTCGTCAGCGTTCGGGTCGTCCTGGCCATCGTCTTCCCAGCTGCACTCGTCACAGATCTGGAATTGTCCGCGGGCTTCCAGCGTGGAGAGCTTGCAGCAGGGACAGGCATACGAACCGCCGCTGGGCAGGCTTGCTTTGGGCGGTTCTTCGGGCGTTGTCACGCGTCGAGTGTTGCATGACCTGCGAGGACCCTCTGTGCTGGTCGTGTCATTCGAACTCGTTCTGAAACCATCAGTTGGTGCCGGAATACAAGCCAGTCTGCACAGCCGCGTACACGTGAACGTACAGAGTTCGCCGTGCAACCTGGGCCGAAACCAGAGCCGGGATATCGGGCCGGTCAGAGTCCTGCGGCTCGATGCCGACGGTGATGGGCGAAGGTAACAGCAGCAAGAAGTGGCCCCCAGGCGACCAGCGGCAGGTAAAGGATTCCGGCGATGGTGCTGCCGAGAGGGGTCATGTCCGGATGGGGGAAGGCCCACCAGAAGGCAAACTGGGTAAGGACCAGCGTCAGCACCCCGGCGCCGAGGCTCGCCGCAACGGTCACCGCACGCGGGTCCGGCCGACGCCCGCCGAGGAAGGGAACCCACCGCGGCAGCACCTCACCCCAGGGCCGGACCAGCCCGAGCGTGAGCAGCGCGAGCAGCTCTCCGCCCACGGTGAGCCCGACCACGTACACCGCGCCCCAGCCGGTGAAGTCCATCGCCTCGTACCCGGCCTCGGTGTAGCCGGCGGTGAAACCGGCTGCCAACAGCAGGCGCCAGATCCCGGACGGCAGAGTCACCAGCGCGGCGGCGTGGGCTGCACGGACGGCCCAACGGGGCGGGGAGGGAAGGCTCGTGTCGAGTTGCGTGGTCAGCATGTGCACTATCGTCTTGGCATGCCGTCGCCCCGGCATCCTCCCTGAGGACCGGCCGCGAAGCCAGCCTCGGAATGAGAGCCGCACCGCTGTCTCCTCCGCGAGGGGTAGAGCTGACGCCCGCCGGCCACAGACGCATCAAAGAGGACTCACCGACGACGGCAGGTCTCATCGCGCTCTGAGCTGGCCCCGCCACACCACGCCCCGACCATGGACAGCCGTCATCCCGCTTGTCTGCACTGGCCGTCACCCCGACCGGCTACCTTCTCACCGCTGGCAGTTACGAGGGCGCTGGTCGCTTGCGGCCCCATCGCCTTTACATGGCGCGGGCGTGGACGCCGACGCCGCCGGAGACGAGCAGGTTGTCGCCCGTGATGTAGCTGGCTGCGTCGGATGCGAGGAAGGCGACGGCTTCGGCAACGTCCCTGGGGGCTCCGACCCGGCCGAGGGGAATGCCTTCGCCCCAAGAGGCGACCGTGTCGGGGGAGATCCCCATCTTGCTGTACGCGGGGGTGTTGACCATGCCGGGGCTGACCGCGTTGACCCGGATGCGGCGGGGGGCGAGTTCGATGGCCAGTGAGCGCACGAGGGGCAGCAGAGCTGCCTTGGCGGCGGTCATGGCGGCGCCGAGTCCCTCGGCGGCGCCCACGGTGAGCACCACGGACGCGCCTTCGTTCAGCAGGGGGAGCGCCTTTTGGAGGGCGAAGAAGTTGCCCTTGACGTTGATGTTGAACAGGGCGTCGTAGGTGGCTTCGTCGGTGGACTCGATCGAGAGACCGGGGCGGGGCAGGCCCGCGTTGAGGTAGAGCAGGTCGAGGGAGCCCAGGTGCCGGCGCGCTTGGTCGAGGGCCTGGTCGATGTCGGTCAGGGAGCCGATGTTGGCCTCGACGGCGGTGACGTCTGCGGGAAGGCCTGCATTCTCGAGGTCGCCGAGGCCGGTGACCATCACGCGGTAGCCGCGCGAGTGGAGCAGTTCTGCGGTGGCCTTGCCGATCCCGCTGGTTCCGCCGGTGATGAGTGCTGTCTTTGCTGCCACGGTAGTTCTCCTTGCTGATTGCGAGGTGCCTTCAGCCCCAGCGCCGTAGGCAGGAACTGAGAGGCGAGGCGTCGTGCAAGCATCCGGCCGCTTTTGGGCAGCGTACGCCTGACTGGCAGTGACTGCCAAGTGGCCTGCAAATGTCAAGATGGCAGGCCATGCTAGGCTGACGGCATGACGCAGGGAACAGAAGGCAAAGGGGCGGCTACGTCCACGCTGTGGGACCGGACGCGACAGCTGGCCGTCCAGGAGATCCTGCAAACCGCGTTGCGCCTGTTCACACAGCAGGGGTACGACGAGACGACCATCGCGCAGATCGCCCGCGAGGCCGGCGTCTCCCAGCGCACCCTCTTCCGCTACTTCGGCGCCAAGGAAGACCTTGTCGCCGGCAGCGAGGAGCGGTTCGTCACCCTCATGACGGAAACCGTCCACAACCAGCCCGCCGATGCCAGCGCCTGGGACGCGTTGCGCGCCTCGTTCAAGGCCGCGCTCTCTCTCCATGCAAGCCGCGAGGAGGCGCTGGAGCGTTTCCGCCTGGTGCACCACACCGACTCGCTGCGCGCCGCCTATCTCGGCAAGCGCGTGCGCTGCCAGGAGGAACTGCTGCCGCTGCTCGAAGCGAGACTGGCGCCCTCAAGGACGGGCAGAGCGCAGACCCGCGCTATCGTCGCGACGGCGTTCGCGTGCTTCGATGCCGCCACTGTGACGTGGCTTGAGAGCAACGGGCAGGGCGACATCCTTGACCTGTACGACCAGAGCCTGGCTGCGGTGCGCGGCTAGCGTTCTCACAAACGTTCCTCTGCACGAGCAAGATCAAGCACGAGCCGCCGGACCTCCACCAATCCCGGATTCGCTCTCAGAACCCGTTCTCACTCAAAAGCGGGACGGACCCCCTTCTGAGACTTGCATTGTGCGAAATCCGGGCCCATGACGGACCTCATCGGCACTACCCAACCGACCGGTCGGACGCCGACGATGTCGAACTGCACGCCTGTCGGTGTACGAAATGAAGCGGCTCGGGCGTGACGCTCCCGATCTCACCGCGCTCGCCGACCACCTCACCGCCCACGGCCTGGTCCTGCTGCGGGCGTCTTCACGCGCGAGCCGTTCCACACTGTCACCGCTAGGGGCAGTGTCGATTCGGCCTGTCAGCTCGCCGGAGGTCCATCGGCGCCGGCGTCAGATCCTGGTCGGCCGCCGCGCAATGGCCTCCAGCAACTCGTCCAGCACCGCCACGTGCGTCCGCCTTCGCGGCCGGGCCAGTCCCACCCGGCTCGGCGAAACCCCGCGGACCGGACGGAACACCACGTCCGGGTGGGAGTAGAAACGGGCCGCCGACACAGGGGCCAGCGCCACACAGCCGGCAGCCACCGCGCCGAGCCACTCATCGGGACGGCTGGTAACAGCGCCGACCCGGACGGGGCGCCCGTCCCTATCTTCCACCGCCAGCCAGTGCTCCCTCCAGGCTCCGGTCGTGTCTCCAGCCGCGACAAACGACTCGTCCCACAGGTCCCGGAACTCCACCGTCCCACTGTTCGCCAGCGGATGCCCAGCCGGCAGCAGCACCCCACGCTCCTCGACGAACAACTCCCGTACCGCCAACCGCTCCTGCCCCGGGAACGGCAGACGCACCACCGCCGCATCCACCTCACCCCGGGTCAGCCCGGCGCTCGGGTCCGACCAGTCGAACTGCCGCAGCTCCACCCGCCACTCAGGCCGCGCCCGGCGGAACCCGGTGATGGCATCAGAGACGGCACCCACTGCACCCGCGTCCAAAAAGCCCAGGCGCAGCACCCGCGCCGCCCGGCCGGTCGCCTGCACCGCCTCCTCCCAGCCGTCCAGCAGTACGGGCACCCGCGAGGCAAGCTCACGGCCGGCCTCGGTCAACTCCATCCCCAACCGCGAACGCGTGAAGAGCCGCACCCCGAGATCGTCCTCCAGACGCCGGATTCGCTTGGTCAGCGCAGGCTGCGAGACAAACAGCCGCTCCGCCGCCCCGGTCAGGCTGCCCTCCTGCGCCACTGCGGCGAAGTACCGGAGCAAGCGCGTGTCCACATCCATGCCATCAGGTTATAGAAGCAGGTATTGGACGGTGCCCAAGTGCCCGAAGATCCTGAAAGCATGAACGGTATCCACCTCGCGTTCCTCGTCGTCTCCCTGTTCACCGCCGCCATCAACGTCGGCATCGCCACCGCTGACCTCGCCGGGGCGCGCTTCGTGCTGGCCAACTCGGCGGAGGTGGGTGTCCCCCGCATCTGGCTGCCCCGGCTGGCCGCCCTGAAGCTGGCAGGTGCGGCGGGCCTCCTCCTCGGCCTCTTCGACACCGCACTGCGCCCCCTCGGCGTCGCTGCGGCCTGCGGTCTCAGCCTGCTCTACCTGGGGGCGCTCGCCTTCCATCTACGCGCCCGCGTGCTCCACAATCTCGTGTTTCCCGGCTTCTTCTTCGCCACCGCCGTCGCCTCGCTTGCCTTGGCCGTGTCCTCCTGACCGCGGCACCACGCAACGTGCGCTGAGTGTCGGTGGGCAAGGACAGACTGACACCATGACCGCATCTCGCAACGTTTCTCGACAGCCGCTGCAGCCCATGCCCCGACCGAGCCTCTTGCATCAACTCGGCAGCCGACCGCGGCCGAGAGATCATGCTGCAAGGGTCGGACGGCGCCGGCTTACCGGATCTCCGCGCTGCCGCAGATGAATGAGGTGTTCTGGAGAAGTTCGGGTGTGATGCGGACACCGGTCAGGTGCTCGGCGAGAGCGAACGCTGCTTCTGCGGCCACGCATTCTGCGGTTTCGGAGGTCTCGTTCCAGAACTGGAAGCCGCAGTGATGCATGGCCTCTAGGAGTTCGTCAGGGGTTGTTCCCCAACGGCGGTCGGGCAGTCCGGGCTCAAATGTCAGACGACTGGCCGTGTCCTGGGCCCAGAGGAACGAGTCATGACCGTTGATGTTGACGAAGTGCGAAACCCAGCGGGTGCCCGCAGATGCGGGCAGGGCTCTCTCTTCGGTGACGCCGATGTAGCCGACGGGCTCAATCAGCAGGGTCCAGTCCCCGACAGTGGTCATGGCGATGAACTGCCGGGTGTTGTCCGAGCGGTCAAGTAGCCCAAAGGCGGCGTCCACTATTGCCACCACCCCGGTCCGGGAAGGCTCGCTCTGGCCCTCGAGGCGGGCAAGGACGTCCTCCGGCGGCAGGTTGTGCACGAGCGTGAAGCAATACGCCTCCGCGAGGTCGGGGAAGCGCTCGTTGAGCCATGCGTAGTCGGCAGCAGTTGCAGTCATGGCCAAGATCCTTGCTCATGCCTCTGACATTGGCCGAAAAAGTGGCGCGGTCAGCGGGGCTGGGACCGGACCCTCATCATCTCGCAGAGCGATGAGGCCCAGCCAGCGGCTACTTGCTCTTCACGTTCAACGGACACCGGGCCCGAGCCCGGCCGCACCTACCGCAAAATCATCGCCGGCCCTCTGGACGGACAGCTGCTCGACGTCACCGACTGGAACATGAACATGCGCGCTGGCGGCGCCTACCTGATGGCGCCCAGTGGGTGGAAGGAAGGGCAGTGGGCGTGTTGCGCGGGCACGGCGAGACGATCACGGTCTGTGGCGAGGCAGAACCGTGATCGTGAAGCAGGGCCTGTGGCTCTCAAACAACGAGAGCCGGCGGGTTGGCCGAGGAATCGACGAGCGCGATCGCGTCCCGCTTGAAATCGGAGTCGATGCCCGTGCTCTGGCAACTCGAGCAGGCGTCGTCGCCTACGGCACAGCTGGGGCAGTCCCACAGGATTGACTCGATGTGCGGCTGATACGTGATCGTGGGCCTCACTTCTCGTCACTGGCGCGCTGCTGTGCTTCGAGGTACATGGTGATCGCCTGCTGCTGTTGCTCCGGCGTCAGCATGACCGCAGCGGGCTTCGCGGGTGCAGGCGTGGGAGAGATCAGCCAGCGCGAGCCGATCGCGGCCACACCCAGAACGGCGAGGACGACACCCCACGACATCTGCGTCTCTCCGGTGTCACGCAGTTCCTTGGCGGCGTCGTACTCGTCGGCTTGGTCGCTTGCGAATCCGAGGACCTCACCCCACGTGGCACTGGAGTTGAGCTCCATCCTGCTGGAACCGGTGACCTCGTTTTCGTCGCCGACAAGCCAGAGGATGCCGCCGAGGATGACAACGGCAAGGCCGACGAGGGTGACGACAAGGCGCGCGCGTCTGGGGTTGCGGGCGGAGACGACGGGCATGAGTTCGGTCCTTACTCGTGGGCGATGCTGTTTCTGCCGTGTGCAGGTCTTCGAGGTTCTTGGATGAGGCGGACTCGTGCACGGTCAACGAGGACCGTGCACATGTGCTCGGGCGTACTGCCCTCTTCAGGTACTCACTGCTCGGTGACGAAGTAGATGGCCCGGTTCTCGTCCACCCGCTCCAGCACACCGCTGTCCGCCAGGCGGCGATACACCTCGCGGATGTACTTCTCGGAGGGGTGGTATCCGGCGTCGCGGAGGGTCTGGACTCCGCGGCTGGGATCCCAGGTCCCTCCGAGCGCGCGGAGGGACTTCTCCAGGGTTTCCCGCTGGTTGTGCTCGGCCTTCTGAACCTTGGCCATGTGGTTGCGGATGCTTTCGGGGGTGCCCTTGTAGTCGCAGTGCTCGCACTTCTTCCACTTGCCAGTTGCGACGGCTGCGTCGGTGACAGGGTTACCGGGTCCGTAGCCCTGGCTGGCGAGGAGTTCGGCGACGGAGCCGTTGTGGTGGACGGTGAGGTAGGCGGCTTCGGCGATCTTGTCGTGGCCGGCTACGAAGGTGCGGCCGTAGCCGATGACTGTCTGGCATCCGCAGTAGCAGAGGTTGGCGAAGGTCTGCGCGGTGTCTGTCATAGCATCAGGCTAGCCACCCTCGGAATGCCCGACTAGGCTAGTAATCCAAGACTTCCTTGGATTACTGATGGGTGCAAAACCGAGCCGCGATGAGGATGTGCGGCAGCGCTGTTTCCCGGAACTCGGGCAGGAACTTGGGTCCGGTGAGGAAGACCGGGCAGGTCAGGCAGGCCTTGGCGTACGGGCAGGTCTTCTGGACGGGCAGTCCGCAGTATCCGTTGGGCAGGGTCTGGGTGGCGATTCCGTAGCGGGTCTTGGCCCACTATGCCTGGCCGAGCAGGCCTTCAGGATCGAGGGCAGCCGTGTGGAAGAACGGGTACGTGGTCTTCGACGGTGGCAGGTCAGGTGTTGATGGCGTGTTCGGTGAACTGGCCGCAGGCGCGGAATCCCAGGCGGCGGTATACCGGTTCGCCGTCGGGTGATGCCTGCAGGACCGCGATGTCGTGGTCTCGGTCGCGGGCGGTGTGAAGGGCCGCGAGCGTGATGGCTCCGCCGTAGCCGCGACGGCGGTGGGCGGCCAGGGTGGAGATGTTGTAGACGCCGGCGACTCCGGCGTGGTGGAACACCTCGGCGGAGCAGACCGGGCGGTTCTCCACGTAGCCCACCAGGTACCGGGCCGGGCAGGTCGTGGCCAGCGCCTGGGAGGCAGCCCGGGCGAAGAAGTCGCGGACGGTTTCAGCGGGTGGGTTCCAGTTCGCGGCGAGGACCGTGGCGTAGTCGGCCAGCTGCTCGGGCGTGGTCACGGCTCGAATGTCGAGACCCGGGACAGCTGGGGTCGGCGGGATATCGTCCAGGCGGGCCCACATCGCCGTCTCACGCTCGGACACCGGCAGACCGGCTGCCGTCAGGCGGGTGGTGAGGTCTGCCGGTGTCGAGGCAGGTCCCACCCACCAGGAGAAGCCGCGGCCGGTGCCGGCCAGCGTCCCGACGGTCTCGGAGATGCGGGCCTCGGCGTCGCCGGCGGTGAAGCGGGCCGCGGCGACGATGTTGAACGTGTCGTCGTCCAGGCCGCTGTCCGCGACCAGGAGGTCACCGGTCTCCGTGACGGTCGCGCCGGGCATGCTCCGGTGCAGATGGCAGGCGTGTTCCGCCAGGTTCCGCTCCATCCTGTCCGTCAGGTCGGCTGTGTCGAGAAACCAATCGTTCATAGGGATCGATACCAGCATGACCGGGCGCGGAGCGCATGTCGTTTTAGGCGGCACCACGCCGATGACCAGCTCTTTCGTGGCACTGGCGGATCACGAATCGGACCAGCGCCGCCAGATGGGTGCGTCCGTCCCGGCGGGCCAGCGGTCGTTGCCGCGCGACGCAGTTCCGCGTCATGAACGACTTGGTAGGCCGCCGCAGAGGCGTAGTCCCCCTCCCGGGGTTCCGTTCGCCACGCCGGTGCCAGCCGTGCTGATCGGCCCTTCCGCTTCCTCGACTTCTGCCTGTGGTTCTGCCTGGTGACCGAAGTTGCTCCTTGGTTGGCTGTTCTTGCGGGCAGTGACCTCATCCTTCCGGGGTCGGCCTGGTCGGCGTCACCGGGCAGCAACACCACCGGGCACGGCGCCGCCTTCCCAGAAGGTGCAATAGCCGTCCCTGTAGCCCTTGAGCTACTTCCCTGAAGAGAGGTTCAACGTGAGCCTGGTGCTGACGACCAGGTCCGTTCCGGACGGAGACAAGGTCGCCTACTGGAACGAGTCGGTGAACAGGATGCTGGGACCGATGACCGTCATCCCGCGCGGCAGCGGCCCCTTCGACGCCCGGATCGTCACCGACCGCCTCGGGTACCTTCAGGTCTCCACCATGGAGGCCGACGCGAAACGGGTCAGCCGCGCTCCGGCACCGACCGCCCCTTCGTCCGAGGCCCTCGTCGCGTTCGGCGTCCAGGTATCGGGCACCGCCACCTTTGTCCAGGACGGCCGGAGGGCCGAGGTGGGGGTAGGCGACCTCGTGGTGTGTGACCGGAGCCGACCGTACTCCTTCGACTATCCGCAGCGGTTCACCACGCACATCTTCCAGCTGCCCCAGCACGTGCTGGGCGTGTCGACCAGCGACATCCGACATGCCACGGGTCACGCCATCAGCACCCGGGATGGTTTCGGTGCGGCGCTCCTCCCTTTCCTCGCCACCCTGGCCACCTCTACGGACGCTTGTCCGCCGACCGTCGCGGACCGGCTGGCCGGCAACGTTGTCGACCTGTTCGCCACCTTGCTCGCCGAGAGGGCCCTTCCGGGCACCCCGGACACGGACACGGCTCGCTGTCACCTGGTGTCGCGCATCCGCGAACACATCAGCCGGAACCTGAGCGATCCGGAGTTGTCTCCGGAGAGCATCGCTCGTACGCACCGGATCTCCATCCGGTATCTGCACCGGCTGTTCGAGGGTGAGGGGATCACCGTCGGTCGGTTCATCCAGAAGCGGCGCCTGGAGGAATGTGGTCGTGAACTGGCCCGCCGTAGCGGGACGGCCCCCACCGTGTCTGCGGTGGCCCAGCGGTGGGGCTTCGTCAGCCCTGCCCACTTCAGCCGGGCCTTCCGCGCCGCATACGGCGTCTCCCCCCGCGAATGGCACACCCTGCGCACCGCGGGGAACGACGCCAGGCGGTCGATGGCAGATACACCGATGCCCTCGTCCACAATGGGTTAGCGTCCTGGGGCCGGCCTGCTCTCGGTGTGCCCCGGGCTGGGCGCACCGAAGTCTCCACTCCCCCATTCCTTCGGATCTCTCGGCAGGAGACCGTGTGACCGGCTGCATCCCCTCGCCCTCTCGGATTCCTGTCCTGGATCCTTCGATCCGGGCGTTCGTCAACAGCCATACCTGCCCGCCGTCAACGCGCGGCGCGGGCCCGGAACAGGCCCGTCTGGATCTGACCCGTTTGCAAGGCGGGGTCGGCTCTGTCGATGGAAGCGGCTCCCTCAACGGACAGGATGTCTCCGAGGAGTGGTTCGCACTGCCCGGCGGGCCGACCGGCCACGTACGGGTGAAGGTGGTCAAGCCCGCCGACAGCGTCGGCCAAATCCCCGTCGTCCTGTTCCTGCACGGCCTGGGCTGGGTCCTGGGCGACGCGGGCACTCATGAGCGCCTGGTGCGCGAGTTCGCCCTCGGTACGGACGCGGCCGTGGTCTTCGTCGAATACGAGCGTGCGCCCGAGGCCCGGTACCCGGTCGCCGTCGAGCAGTGCTACGCGGCCGCGCGGTGGATCTTCGAGCGAGGGGCCGAGATCGGTCTGGACGGGAGCCGGATGGCCGCGGTGGGCGAATCGGCCGGCGGCAATCTGGTGGCGGCGCTGACCCTGCTGGCCAAGGAACGCGGCGGAGTACGGCTGCTGCAACAGGTGCTGCTGTGCCCGGTCACCGACGCCGACTTCGACACCCCCTCTTACGAGTACTTCGCCGAGGGCTACTTCCTCGGCCGCGAGACCATGCGCTGGTTCTGGGACCAGTACCTGCCCGATGCCGGGCAGCGCGGCGAAGTCACCGCGTCGCCGCTGCGGGCGACCCTCGACCAACTCGCCGGGCTTCCGCAGGCGTTGGTGGTCACCAGTGAGGCCGACGTGCTGCGCGACGAGGGTGAGGCCTACGCGGAGAAACTCCGGGCGGCCGGTGTCGCTGTGGTCTCCATGCGCTACCACGGAACGGTCCACGGCTTC
This sequence comes from Streptomyces sp. OfavH-34-F, assembly GCF_022347745.1. Taxonomy (GTDB): domain Bacteria; phylum Actinomycetota; class Actinomycetes; order Streptomycetales; family Streptomycetaceae; genus Streptomyces. Next base: position 14,211 of record NZ_JAKRGC010000024.1, on the reverse strand, counting down.
ATGGTGCTCGATCCGCTGCGCGAGACCGTCGCTGCCCGCGCGGCCCTCGTCCAGGTGCTCGACACCGTGCACGTCGCCCTGCACCGGCACCCGTGCTGACTCCGGGGGCCTCTTTCCTGGCGTAGGAGCGCTTCGGCCTCCCAGGACCCCGTGACCTCAGGTCGTACTGCCGGTGGCAGGACCTGGGTTCGGCCTACTCGGTTCCGGTCGTGCGGAGGTCGTCGAGGCGAGCGCGGGCGGCGGTGAGGCTGGTGGGGTCGGTCGCCGTGCCGAGGGAGACGGCCCGGGTGAAGGCGGTGCGGGCCTCGTCGCGGCGGCCGGCGGCCAGCAGGGCGTCGCCGAGCCGGACCAGGGCTTGGCCCTCCGGGCCGGGGTTGGCGCTGTCCCTCCAGAGGTCCAAGGCGGCGCGCAGGTGGACGGCCGCCTCGGACCAGTTCTCCAGGGCGGAGTGGGCGAAACCGATTTTCATCTGCAGCCTCGCACGGGAGAACGCGGCGATATGCGGTTCGATGCGGTCGCCGGCCTGATCGAGGAAGGTCAGCGTGCGCTGGATTTCCAGGATGGCTTCCTCCTGCCGGCCGGCCAGGGAAAGGTAGTCGGAGTGGTTGCTCATGGCCTGGAGGGTGCCGTGGACGTCACCGACGGTCTCGAAGAGTGTGGCTGCCTCGCGGTTGTGTCGCGCCGCCCCGGCATAGTCGCCCAGCAGTCCGAGGGCCCAGGCGCTGTAGTAATAGGCCCACCCCTGCTGCGGGAGGTGTTCGGCGCGCCGGGCGGCGGCGAGTGCCTGGGCGGAGCGCTCAACGCTGTCGCGCGGGCGGCCCTCGCACATCAGCAGGGCCCAGGCGTGGTAGTTCAGTTGGGTGGCTTCGGCGAGCGGATCCCCCAGGGCCTGGGCGCTGTGGACGGCGGTTCGGAAGACTTCGGGCCAGTGCCCCCAGAACATCCACTGGTCGGAGAACCAGTGCAGGGCCTCGGCAACCTCCACGACGGTGGCGTGCTGTCCTGCCGCGGCGGCCGCGCGCAGGGCGGCGAGCCAGTTGTCGCCTTCGGCCTGGAGCCACTGGCGGGCGTGTTCGGCGGTGGACAGGTCGACGATGCCCTGCCAGGTGGGGGGCGGGGCGCCGTGGTCGGGTTCGTACCAGCGCCCGGCCACGACCGCGGTTTCGAGCAGCCAGCGGTGCAGTGCCGACCGGGCCGCCTCGGCGGTCCCGTCGGGCTCGTCGGCCCGCAGCCGGTTTCGGGCGTACAGACGCAGCAGGTCGTGGAAGCGGTAGCGGTCCCGGTCGGTGCCCAGCAGTCCGCTCTCGACCAGTTCTTCGAGGGTGTCCTCCGTGTCGAACGGCGGCCGGCCCATCAGCTGGGCGGCGCCGGCGGCGTCCACATCGGGGCCGTCGACCACGGACAGCAGCCGGAAGAGGCGGGCTGCTTTGGGGGTGAGCTGGCGGTAGGACAGGTCGAAGGCTGCCGAGAGATGCAGGTCACCGGCGGTCAGGGTGTCCAGGCGGCGCTCTTCGAGTGCCAGGCGGTCGGCGAGGCGGCGCACGGTCCAGCCGGTACGGGTGGCCAGCCAGTTCCCCGCCACACGCAGGGCGAGCGGGAGATGCGCACACCGCTGCGCGACCTCGGCGAGCGCGTCCGGGTCGGCGTCCGCGCGCTCCTGTCCGACCAGGGACGTGAGGAACACGGCGGATTCGGCGGGTGAAAGCTCACCGAGGGGGAGGCGGTGAACGCTCTCCAGGCCGGTGAGCATCCTCCGGCTGGTGATGATCACCATGCCGGCACCGGCGCTCGGCAGGAGCGGGCGGACCTGTGCTTCGTCGCGGGCGTTGTCCAGGACGAGCAGGCAGCGTCGTTCGGCCAGCGTCTGCCGGTACAGCTCCGGGTGGCCCTGCGGGCCGGCCTTGGCCAGGTCCCGGTCCGGTACCCCCAGGCCCTTCAGGGCACGGAGCATCAGCTCGGCCGGGGCCGGTGGGGCGTCGTCCATGCCGCGCAGGTCGACCATGAGCTGCGCGTCGGGAAAGCGGTCGGCAAGCATGCGAGCGGCGTGCAGGGCCAGGGTGGTCTTGCCCGTCCCCGGGGGCCCGGGCAGTGCCACGACCACCGGCTGCCCCGAGGCGGGCTGCTCGGCCAGTGCCGTCAGCCGTGCCAGCTCGGCCTCGCGGCCCACGAAGTGGTCGATACCGCGCGGGAAAGCGCACACACCCGCCGTGCTCGGGCGGGGCTGCCGGCCGGCCCGGGCGGCAGCCAGCAGACGTTCGCGCTCCGCCTCGCCCAGCCCCAGCCCGTCCGCCAGCGCGGCGACCGTTCCTCGCTGCGGCGTCGCCCGCCGCCCTCGTTCGAGATCACCGATCCCGCGGACACTCACCCCCGACGCCTCGGCGAGCGCCTCGATCGTCAGAGACGCCTCCAACCGCCACTGCCGCAACAGGGGCCCGAACCCCTCACCGCCCGCGTCGGTCACCCGGCCCCACCTGCTCCTTCACTCACCAGGCCCGAACCGCCGGCGTCCGAACAAATCGTGTCGTCTCATTACAAGAAAGACTATACGGCGGCCAGTCGGGGGCATCCGTCCGGCGGACCTGCCGGGCGCAACCCCGGGAGCGGGCCCGCCGTCCGCAGTTCCGCAGGCGCACGCGAAAGGAGGACGGCGGGCCGGCGTCGAGCCGGGGCGGACTCGAACCTGCTGACCGTGGCCGACTCCGGTGCCGTCGGTACCGGGCCGACGTCCGCCATCACCCGCGACGGCACGTCGCCGCCGGGCGCGCAGACGGCCTTGAGGGCCGCCTTGCGGGCGGACCCGCGTCAAGGGCGCGACGGTTGGTCACGATGATCACCGTAGGACTCGTAGCGCGCGGTACCGGGTTGTTGGCACTGAAGGTGTTGCAACACCGCATGACTGACAGCGCAGACCAAGAATGGATCAAGTGATCTCAGTCACATAGCCGCTGGGCTCCTGTGTGAATCATGTTTCGGTTATCCACAGGCTGACACGCGTTTGACCTGCGCAGACTCTGAATGTTCCGCAGTTGTCGGAGCCGTGCGCATAATGCGCGCGGTTGAGCCCCTCAACCCGTGGGTTCGGTCCGGGTAAGGCGCGACAACCCCCTTGGAGTGCCCGGCGGTTGTCGGTCGCGTGCCGTAAGTTCAGGGCGTCGAAAGACGCCCTTCGCATGACGAAGGGAGACCTGGAATGCGGCACATTGCTGTCGAGGCCGCGCCGCAGCCCGAGGTCTCCCTCTCGTTGTCGTCGGGCTCCTACCGCCATGAAGAGATGGGAGAACCGTTGACTCAGACCGAAGGTACCTCAGAGGTACGACAGGGTCAGAGACGTGCTGCGGGATGGCTTACTGGGGTCGTCGCTGCTGCTGGAATCGCGGCAGGCACGCTGCTGGCCTTGACCGGGCACTCATCAGGAGCGACAGCAGTCAGCAGCATCGCTGCGGCTGCACTCGCTGCTGGTGGAGTTCAGATCACGGTGAACGTGCGCCGATGAGCAGTCTGTGGGCGTCGGCACAGCTGACGCCCACAGAGGATCCGGTCAATGGCGTGGCCAAGGCAGGCCCACAGGAAGACGACTGAGCTGCTGAGGCTCAGGGTCAAGGGGTACGGGCTACAGCACCGGACGCGAACCACTGCACGAGGGCGGCGGCGAGGTGGACCCCTGCCCGGGCTGCTTCCAAGGTCTCCGGCACGGTGACCGTTTGCTTGCCGTGCCGGGAGGTCTGCCCGTCCCACAGGGCGCGCATCATCGCTTCGACGGGTGCGATGGGGTCGCCGCTGGCTGGGGTGGACAAGGCGGTTCTGAACTTGGGTCGCGCATTGCGGATCTCGCCCAGCATGGTGCCGAGGGTGGCCCGGCCGTCGTTCGGCTGGATGACGGAGTGGGCCGCGCATTCGACGGCCTTGATGGCTTCGCTGTACGCCCGCACCGGATCCGGGTGGAGCCCGTAGGCAGTGCGCCAGGCGGTCGAAAGATGCTCGGCAGCCGACCCGGCGTTGGGCTTGGCTTCCGAGTCGGTGACGGTTTGGCTCACGGCGTCGCGGACCGCTGGGGTGATGCGTTCTTCCAGGCCGTCGCCGTCCTCGTTGACCTGGTAGGCGGATCCGGCTATGTCCAACAGCCGGGCCAGCGTGCGGTCCTTGTCTCGGCCGTCCCAACCGTCCTCGCCCGTGTAACCGAGGATGGCGTCTACGACGTCGAGAAGTTCCCAGTCGTTGGTGGAGATGAGTCGGCTGCGTGCGGTCGTGTTCGTCCCCACAGGCATACGCAGCTGCAGGCAGAGAGCGGTTGCGTCGGGGTCGTACTCGGTGAAGTTGTTCCCCACCCATTGCCGCAAGGGTTCAAGCAGGTGTTCAGGGACGCCGTCGTACGGAGCCTCGTCGACTGTCTGGGAGAGGCCGAGGCGTACGGAGAAGCGGGGGCGGGGTGCGGTGGTCATGCCGGAGAGCGTACCGGCGAACCGGCTTGGATAAGATGCGATATCCGAGGCGGCAAAACGGACATGACCGCCCGTCAAGCGAAGGGCCCCGGATGACCGCGGAACTGCAGCACGCCGACAACGTCATCGAGGCCGAACTCCTGTCGGCCAACGAGACGGGGACAGGGGCCGTCGAGACGTACGACAGCGCGACGGCCGCCGTGCTCGCCGCGCTCGACCAGGGTGCCGACGAGCACCTGGCGGATGCCCGGCCCAAGAAGACCCGCACCTCTTACGCCCGCGACTGGGAGCTGTGGACCGAGTTCCACGATTGGCTCGCCGGGCAGACCGGCCACACGCTGCCGCTGACCGCGGTCACCAAGGGAACCCTGGTCGCCTTCGTCGTCTGGCTCGACGAGATGAAGACAGCGGCGCCGGCCACCATCGACCGCAGGATCACCGGCGTGACCGTCACCGCCCGTCGGCGCGGCACCGAGGTCCCGAAGCAGGCGACGAAGGCCGCCCGCGAGGCGCTCAAGCCGATGAAACTGGACCCGGCACGGGCCGCGCGCGGCCGCGGGAAGGCGATCGCTGCCACCCCTGCGCACCTGAAGGCGATGAACACCGCGACCCCGGCCCGTCCGCAGCCGGAGGTCGGCCGCCGGCGCGGCACCCAGGAGCTGCCCGAGCTGGCTCGGCTGCGCGACCGGGCGCTGGCGACGCTGGCGTTCGGCATCGCCGGGCGCTCCGAGGAGGTCTCCTCGCTCGACACCGAGGGCATCACCCAGGTAGCCGAAGGGCTAGAGGTGCACGTCCCCTCCGTCAAGGGCCGCCCGCCCCGCGACGTCGCGGTTGCCTACGGCGAGAACCCCGACACCTGCCCGGTCCGCTGCTGGCTGGCCTGGAAGGAGGCCGCAGGTCTCACCACGGGGCCGGCCTTCCTACCCGTCGATCAGAAGGGCCGCCTCGGCACCCGGCGACTCGGGCCGGACGGCTGCCGCCTGGCCATCACCCGTGCCGCCGAGCGCGCGGGCCTGGACGTGAAACTCACTGGGCACTCCGCCCGCCGCGGCCTGGTCAGCACTGGCCGGAAGCGCGGCAAGCGGGCCGAGAAGCTCCGCAAGCAGGGCGGCTGGGCCGCCAACAGCCCCGTCTTCTGGGAGTACGTCGACGAGGGCGAACGCTGGGAGGACACCGCCACCGAGGGCATCGGCCTGTAACCGAGGCATGTGGCACCGGTCTATGGCCCGCCCCAAACTGAGTGCGCACTAGCTCCTGATTGAAAAGGCGCACACCTGTGGCCGGGGGATCATGGAGCACTAATAAAAGGCCGCCCAGACGGGATCAGCTGGGCCCAGGCCAGGCAGCATTTGACACCGACGGGCTGCCAGGCTCGTCACCCTTTTATACGTAACTAGTTGACGCTCTGTAACCTCTCGGACCGCCGCTTCACCGACCATCAGTGATGCGCATCTGACTGCCGCGATGCGCATCATGACCGCATCTGATGCGCATCACTGATGCCCGGCCGGGCTGCCGCCCGGCCGGGCAGAGGAAGTGCAAGTGGTGATCGTGAACCGCTTGGCGGGTATCGATTCCCCACGGCTTCGTGCCGTCGGCCAGCCAAAGAGTCGCCTGGTTTACCGGTCAGCGCGAGTCCTTGACCGACTCGTTGACCGGGTTGACTCCCCGGAGTGTCCGGACACTCCGGAGACGTGTCCGGACACTCCGGGTACCCCCCCCGTCGGACGACGGGTACCCCCCGTCCGACGACGGGTAGGCCGTGTCCGACGACGGGTACCCGCGCCTGGAGCGGATGGAGTCGTCGCCGAGGCGGATGCAGCCATACCCGGAGCGGATGCAGCCGTCGCCGAAGCGGATGCAGCCATACCCGGAGCGGATGCAGCCGTCGCCGAAGCGGATGCAGCCGTACCCGGAGCGGATGCAGCCGTCGCCGAAGCGGATGCAGCCATACCCGGAGCGGATGCAGCCGTCGCCGAAGCGGATGCAGCCGTACCCGGAGCGGATGCAGCCGTCGCCGAAGCGGATGCAGCCGTACCCGGAGCGGATGCAGCCGTCGCCGAAGCGGATGCAGCCGTACCCGGAGCGGATGCAGCCGTCCCGTCGTCCGACACGTCGTCGGACGGGGGGTACCCGTCGTCGGACACCGCGTCCCCGGAGTGTCCGGACACGTCTCCGGAGTGTCCGGACACTCCGGGGAGTCAACCCGGTCAACGAGTCGGTCAAGGACTCGCGCTGACCGGTAAACCAGGCGACTCTTTGGCTGGCCGACGGCACGAAGCCGTGGGGAATCGATACCCGCCAAGCGGTTCACGATCACCACTTGCACTTCCTCTGCCCGGCCGGGCGGCAGCCCGGCCGGGCATCAGTGATGCGCATCAGATGCGGTCATGATGCGCATCACTGATGAGCATCACTGATGAGCATTGGAAGACGTAATCACCATCAGTGATCGTCAATCTTCAAAGAGGTTGTAAATTTTGCAGTGCAGTTCCGCGAAATACGAGGGCAAAAAATTTTCACTCGCGGATCACCAATACGAGGCTCTCGCGAAATATTGAAATTTTTTGTTTCCTGCTTCGCTAAATAATTGGGAGGTGCTAGTCTTCAACCAGCGAGCCCAACGAAAGTTGGTGGCTCAGCTTCAGGTCCACGACATAGGTGGACCCCGCGTCGCCTGGCCTAGGGGAGCGGGGTCCACGTCGGTGGGGACTCAGTCTGATGGGTCCGCCCCTCGCGAGGGCGGGCCCATCAGCGCTTCTACAGGTCTCGCAAGGTCTTCAGCGTGTAGTACGCCGCCTGTGCCAGTCCCGCGATGAGTCGAGCTACCTCGACCGCACGCTTCAGAAGCCTGGTCCGCACCGGCTTGGGGCCCTCTTCCTGAGGGTTGCCGTCGCCGGTCACCTGCACCACCTCCCTCCTGGGTGAGAGCACGTGCGTCTCACCGCGTAACCCGAGGGGGGCTGGCGTTAATTCAAGACGTTACACCACGCGGGGCGCCTTTCTTGCCCCTCTCAGGGGGCTGAATGCCTTTCAGTGCCCTTTAGATCGGGTGCGCCCGAGGGGCTGGGCATTCCCTCGTAACGTTTTCGAGGTGCCGACCTGCGGATTCCTTCCTTGGGGCCCTGGCTTGGAGGCGGAACTCGGCTCGTCGAAGGTGAAGGTGATCCGGTTCGGAATCGTAGATCCGGCTATCCAGCCGGACTGGGCCTCGCCTCGTCAGAGGCGCCGGGAGGGGCTTGGGCGATTGGTCTGTGTGGGCGGTCGGTAGCTGCTCTGGTTCTGCTGCCGGATGCGTTCGGCGCGGCCCCGCTCCGCCTGCTGGACCCGAGCGCGGGCCTGCACTTCGGTCTGGTGGAGCTCCGGATGCCGGTCCGCGAGCCGGGCCCGGAGAGCTTGCTCGGTGCGGGCCTCGGTGGAGATCTGACGGTACGTCGTCGCGGCCTCCCGGGCCCTGGCCGCTTCGCCGTGAAGGCGGGAGAGCTGCTTCTGGTCTCCGGTGTCGATCTGCTGGGCGCGGGCGGGCACCAGGGTCTCGCGCATCTCGGTGAGCCGGGCGGCGAGGGTGTCGACGTCCGGCACCTGGTGCGGGGTCGCCTGCAGGGGACCGGCGTAGGGGCTGTCCCGTACGGTCGACCATGCGGCCTCGGCGGCCCGGTTGGCGTCCGTCCGGGCGTCGGCGGCATCTCTCCACCCGGCGGCGCGGTCGGCTGGGCCTGCTGGGTCAGCTCGCGATGCTCCTTGCGGGATGTGCCGGCCAGACGCAGAGCGAGCCGCCCCTTATTCTCGGAGTGGGCGAGTACGCGCAGGTGCTCGTCGGCGGCAGCGGCAACCTTGGCAGCCGCAGCCTCCCGGGCCTGTGCGGCGCGGGCGGCGACGAGGTGCTCGTCGGCCTGGTCCAGCAGCACGTAGATCGGGGCGGTCTCCCGGTGTCCGCGGCTCTGCCCGGCTTCCTGGTCGGCCTCCGGCCGCACGGCCAGGGCGCGAGCCGCTGCGTCGGCGGCGGCGGCCGCGTGCTCCTCGACCTCGATGTCCCGCTCGGTCGCGACGAGCTGGGCGAGCTGGCGGTTGCTGGCGCCGCCGGACGGGCGTTCCAAGGCTGGATGCCGGCGCGCTCCCGCTCGTCCTTCCTCTCGGCCAGGCGCTGCGTCTGCTCCTTGTTCAGCCGGTACTCGCGCGGGCTCACCACAGGCGCCGGAGGCTGGTCGAACAGGTCGGAGACCGTGCTGTCCGGCCGGGCCTGCCCGAGGAAGTGCGCATAGGCGTCGACGGCGCGCCCCAGGCGTTCCCTCTCCGTACGAGCCGCGCCCGGGTCTCCTCCGACTCGATCACCGCGAGCGGCAGCCAGAGGTGGTTCTCCTTCTTGCCCCTGGTCAGCCCGGGGTAGGCGGCGAACGCGTTCGCACCGTGCCCGTACATGAGCGAGGTGTCGCACGTCATGCCCTGCGAGGCGGCGATCGTCATCGCGTACCCCAGCGACAGGGCCCCGCCCGCGATCTGGGCCGGCATCAGCCATGCGGACACATAGCTGTCGTCCTGCCCGCGCTCGCGAGTCCGCCACGTCACCTCGACCCGCCCGTCCTCGGTGATCTCGGAGACAACGGCCCGGTACCCGTTCAGAAGGTCCGGTCCCTGCTCGCTCTTCGACCTGTAGTCGTTGGCGCGTACGCGTACGGCGTCGCCCTCGGAGAGCGTAAGCCGCTCCCCGCCCGGCAGCGCGTACGTGCGCTCGGTGCCGAGGGCGCCGGCTGCGCGGCGGATCTGCTGGACCCAAGAAGCCACCGTGCGAGCGGGGATGCCGGACGCCTGGGCGAGCTGCTGGGCGCCCACCGCGCTCAGGCACGCCCCCGAGTACGTCGTGCCGGTCGCGTCCCACCCGATCCGGCACGCCTCCATCAGCGTTCTCTTGCTCGCCCCGGCGACGCCGACGACGGTGTCGACGCCGTGCCCGCCGGTCAGCAGCCGGTTCACCGCCGCCCGCTGCTCCTCGGACAGCTCGAAGCCGACCGCGACCTCGAAGAGGTCGACGGCGGGCGCCGCCTGATCGGCCGTCAGCGCGGTCGCGCCCTCGCCGTGGCGGGTGAGCGCCTGGCCCCGGACGTACGCCTCGGCGTCCAGGATGTCCTGGGTGGTGTAGCGGGCGGTCGACGTCATCACGGTCGAGCCGTAGTCCGGCGCCCGCACCGCGTACCCGGCCACGTCCAGGACGTCGTCGGCGAGCTGGTCCAGGTGGCCGACGTCGCCCGTGTCCAGCCCGTAGGGCAGGGCGTTGCCGACTGCGGCGAGCAGCTGCGCGCGGCTGAAGGTCTTGTTGCTCGCGGCGAGCCCGTTCGTCGCGTTGAAGACGATCTGGGCGAGGTCGGACGGCGGGGAAATCCGCGGTCCGCCGGGGCCGTCGAGCGCGGGGCCGGCCCCAGGGCGGCGGCCGCGACCATCGCGTCGACGTCGACCCTGGCCTCCTCGGCACGCTGCCGCCAACTCGACCGCATGGTGGTGGCGTCGGCCGCGTGCTTGGCGCGCAGACTCTCTGCGGCCGCACGGTCGCGCTCCTGGCGCCCGGCCTCGTCACCCGTCATCTCCACGATCCGGCCATGCCGCCGCGAGTACAGGTCGCGCACCGCCTCGGGGACGCCCTCGACCTCCCACGCGCCGGTCCGCTCGACCTGCTCTCGCCGTACGCCGTACCACTGGAACGTCAGGGCTCGAATGCGGGCTTTGAAGTGGGCATCGGCAGCGGACGCGTGCCGGTGCAGGTCCTGCCCCAAGTTCGCGATCGACCGCCACTCGCCGTCCTCGCAGAGCGCCAGGTTGGCGATCGTGACGTGGAGGTGGAGGTGCGGGTCGCCGGGCTGCCCGTCGCCCATCGGCCGGGCTGACTGGTGCTCGACCGACCACGCGAGCAGCCCGCCGGTGGCGAGCCGGACCGGCCGCCCGTTCTCGGAGCCGACCGCGTACCCGACCCACCGTTCGACCTCGCGGATCGTCTCCGTCTTCACCTGGTGCACCAGGTCGCGGTACTCCTGGCTGTCGGCGTCGGGCAGCAGCCCGGCGAGGACGCTGTCGCTCTTGGGCATGCCGAGCATGACGGCGCGGGCGAGCTTGTGCAGGGTGCCTACCTGCATCCGGTGCCGGTCGCCCTGGCGGTGCACCATGCGCTGCTGCTGCGCGAGGACCTTCTGCTGCTTCGGCTTGCCCCCCAGCAGATCCGCGGCCGCGACACCGCACTCCTCGGCGGGCGCCTCGATCGCCTCCACCAGGCGGGCCGTAGTCAGCTTCACCAGCGGGTGCGCGCGGGCGGACGTCCGCGTACGGATCAGCCAGGCCCCGGTCTGCGGATTGCACCCCGCCATCAGCCGCCGGGCCGTCTCCTTGCCCTCCTCATCGAGGACCGCGCCCTCGGCCAGCCCGACCGCCGCGAAGCCGCTGCCCATCCACACCGGGGCGGCGTCGCCCTCCTCTCGGAGCCGGTACTCCACCGCCTCCCCGGGGACGGGGCCGGCCACCTCTTGGACGACGTCCTCGGACGCCACGACCGAGCACCCCGCCTACTCCCGAAGTCGGTACCCCACCTGCTCGGCATCGCGGATCGCCGTCACCCACGCCATGCGAATACCTGGAGCCCGTTTACCTTGTGCACGATGTAATCGCCTGCTAGTCTTTTTCTTGTTGGCCCGCCCGACACACCCACCACAGCTCGACTCCGGAGGTTTCCGCGTCTCGATCACCCTGCCCGCCGCTCCAGGCGCTGTCGGTTCAGCACCAGTGCGCTGGTGGTCAAGGGATGGTCAGGCTCCCCCGCATGGCCGTTCTAGCGTGATGAGCGAGGGGCGGCCCACAGATGCCTGTGACTGCCGGATTCGTTTCGCCCCGCCGGATAGACCGGCACACCCACCACAGATCAACCTTGGAGGTTCCTTCCCATGTCTGTTCACAAGCCGTCCGTTCCGGTCCTCGAAGCCGCTGCTGCGGAGTTCGCCGCAGCGACCGCGAACCCGCCCTACCTCTTCGACCTGCCGCCGGCCGAGGGCCGCCAGGCCGTGAACGAGGTGCAGTCGGGCGAGATCGACAAGCCGCTGATCGACGAGGAGTGGATCACCGTCTCCGGCGGCCCCACCGGCAGCGTCCGGGCCCGCATCGTCAAGCCCGCCGGCGCCGAGGCCACCCTGCCGGTCATCCTCTACATCCACGGCGCGGGCTGGGTCTTCGGCAACGCCCACACCCACGACCGCCTCGTGCGGGAACTGGCCGTCGGAGCGAACGCCGCGGTGGTCTTCCCCGAGTACGACCTCTCGCCCGAGGCCCGCTACCCCGTCGCCATCGAGCAGAACTACGCGGTCGCCCAGTGGATCGTCGCGGAGGGCGCCGGCAAGGGCCTGGACGCCACGCGCATCGCCGTCGCCGGCGACTCGGTGGGCGGCAACATGACCGCGGCCCTGACGCTCATGGCCAAGGAGCGCGGCGGCATCCCGCTCGTCCAGCAGGTGCTGTTCTACCCGGTCACCGACGCGAACTTCGACACCGCCTCCTACCACCAGTTCGCCGAGGGCTACTTCCTGCGCCGCGACGGCATGCAGTGGTTCTGGGACCAGTACACCACCGACGAAGCGGACCGCGCCCAGATCACCGCCTCCCCGCTGCGCGCCACCACCGACCAGCTCACCGGCCTGCCCCCGGCCCTCGTCATCACCGGCGAGGCCGACGTCCTGCGCGACGAGGGCGAGGCCTACGCCAACAAGCTCCGTCAGGCCGGCGTCTCCGTCACCGCCGTCCGATTCCAGGGCGTCATCCACGACTTCGTGATGCTCAACGCCCTGCGCGGCACCCACGCCGCCGAGGGCGCGATCACGCTGGCCGTCGCCACCCTGCGCACCGCGCTCCACACCGCCTGACCCACACCGCCCGAACCCACCGGCGGAACGCGTGACGACTGTCGTCCCCACCGCCGAAGAGATGTGCAAGGAGACCCGCTCATGACCACCGTGAAGCGCACGATCCCCCAGCCGGCCGGTCAGGCCGTCGGGAGTGCGCTGCAGGACACCCTCGTGGATCTGCTCGGACTTTCACTGATCGGGAAGCAGGTGCACTGGAATGTCGTGGGCCCCCGGTTCCGCTCCGTCCACCTGCAGGTCGACGAGTTGGTGACAGCGACACGCGAAGCCGCCGACACCGTCGCCGAACGGGCCGCGACGCTCGGCGTCGCACCCGACGGCCGGCCGGCAACAGTCGCTGCAGGGTTCGCGCTGCCCGGCCCCGAGGCCGGCTGGACACGCGACGACGACGTCGTCGAGCTGATGACCGAGGCCCTGGGCGCCGCCGCCGTACGGCTGCGCGAGCGCATCGACGCCACCGAGAACGCCGACCCGGTCACCCAGGACCTGCTGATCGCGATCACCGCCGAACTCGAGAAGCAGCGCTGGCTGTTCGCAGCCCAGACCATCACCAGCTGAACGACGAGCCGCGGTGGACGGGTCAATGACCCGCACCGCCGGGTGCAGAAACCGCCGTTGAACGCATCGCAGCCGCGTCCGGCGCGATGTGCCGGGCATGCGCCCGAGCCGAAGCGAGGGTGGCCGAAGCCACCTCCATCCGCCCAGCGGCCTCTCCGCGGGCCCGCGCCGCCACCGGCCCTCACACCCGGCGGCCCGCAGGCACCGCTGCACGACCCTGCGGTCTTCGTCCGGGCCCACACCGCCCTGGTACCGCCTCCACCTCACGTAGAACCACCCCCCAACCGCTAGGGCACAGCTGTGCCCCGACGAACAGGATCTTCGCCATGCGTATCACCCGACCGTCCCGCCCCAGCCGCCGTACCACCCTGCTCAGCACGGCCGCCGCCGTGACCGCGCTGTCCGCTGCGGCCGTGGCTCTTCCCGGTGCGGCCGGTGCTGCGGACCGCCCCCAGGTGCGGCCGACGATTGTGCTGGAGCACGGTGCGTTCGCGGATGCCGGGAGCTGGGACGGTGTGGTGGAGCGGCTGCGGCGGGCGGGCTACCCGGTGGTGGCCGCCGCCAACCCGCTGCGCGGCCCGGCGAGTGACGCCGCCTACCTGCGCAGCGTGATCCGGCATGTCGAGGGGCCCGTGGTCCTGGTCGGCCACTCCTACGGGGGCACCGTCATGAGTCAGGCCGCTGCCGGGCTGGAGGACAAGGTCAAGGCGCTCGTGTACATCGCGGCGTTCCTGCCCGACCGGGGCGAGAGCTCGATCGGGCTGACGAACAAGTTCCCCGGCAGCACCCTGGGCGAGGCGGTCGAGCAGGTCAACTACACGCTGCCCGACGGCAGTCAGGGCGCAGACGTCTACATCCGGCCCGAGGTTTTCCGCAAGCAGTTCGCCGCCGACGTGCCCAAGGACCAGGCACGCCTCATGGCCGCCGGACAGCGCCCCGTGGCCGCCGCCGCGCTGGAGGAGAAGTCCACCGAGGCGGCCTGGAAGACGATCCCCTCGTGGTCGCTGGTCACCACGCAGGACAAGAACATCCCCGTGGCCGCCCAGCGCTTCATGTCGGCCCGCGCCCACGCACACATCACCGAGATCAACGCCTCGCACGCCGTATCCGTCTCCCGCCCCGACGCCGTCACCCGCATCGTCGAGAAGGCCGCCCGCACCGTCCGCTGACCCCGCGCCCCATCTCTCCACTCCCTGTACCCCTCCGCGAGGGGCATCTTCTTCACCGAAAGGCAGCATCATCATGACGTTCATCACCGTCGGCCAGGAGAACTCCACCGACATCGAGCTGTACTACGAGGACCACGGCACCGGCCGGCCCGTCGT
>NZ_JAKRGC010000249.1 GCF_022347745.1 Streptomyces sp. OfavH-34-F | reverse complement strand
CCGCGCGCCGCCCTCCGGCTTGAGCGCGGCTCCAGCCGCGGCCCCGACACTCGTCCCGCGGACCGCTCGGGCGGCGTCCCCCTGACAGGCGCCCCCGTAGGAGCCCGGGATTCGTCCCCGCCTCCGGTCGCGCCCGCGGCCCCGCCGCCCACCCGGCCTCCCCCGTCCTGGTGGGCGGCACGGGTGCCCCCCTCCCCCGGCCCGGCCCTCCGCCGCACGGCTCCAGCCGCACCCCATCGGTCCTCCCGCGACGCTCCAGCCGGTCTTGAGGATTCCTTGAGAGCCCGGGCAGAACGTGGCCCGTACACGGCTCGTCGCGGCACCGCTCCGGCGCTCCGCCGTCCGTGACCCGTGACGTTCCGGCGCCCGCACCCGACCGTGCCGTGCCCCGGTGCGCCGCTCCCCCGCCGCCGACCGGCGGCCAGCCCCTGGAGGCGAGTGCCCTGAACCCCTTCGGCTTCGTCCGTGTCCTGTGGGACGGATGTGTCGCCCTCGGACTCATGTACACCGGTGAGAGCACCCTGAAGGGCAGTGCGGACCACGTCCCGGTCCACGACGCCCCGCCGCCCGGCCACCCCGAGCGGCTCCGCCCCGACCTGCCGCTGACCGGCTACGAGGAACGGCTGCGGCGCGAGCTGGGCCACTCGCCGTACGCCGGCGGGCCCCTGTGACACGCGAGCCCCGGGCTCCGGCGGGCCGCCTGTGAGACGGCGGCCCCGGGCGGCGGGCCCCTGTGACACGCGAGCCCCGGGCTCCGGCGGGCCGCTGTGGCGCGAGCCTCAGGCTCCGGCGGCCCGCACCACGGCGGCGGAGTTGAACCCGCCCCGGCCGCGGGCGAGCACCAGCGCCGTCCGCAGACCGGGGAGTTCCCGCGCCGCGCCGGTCACCAGGTCGATCCCGTAGTCCGCGGCGGCCCGTACGGTCCCGGTCGTGGGCGGCACGACCCGGTCGCGCAGCGCGAACAGCGCGGCCGCCACGTCGAGCGAGGAACCCCCCGCGCCCAGCCGCCCCGTCATCGACTTGGGGGCCGTCACCGGCACCCCGTACGGACCGAACAGGGCCGTCAGCGCCGCCGCCTCGGCCCGGTCGGCGCCCGGTTCACCGGCCGCGTCCGCGAAGACCACGTCCACCTCGTCCGGCCCCACCCCGGCGTCGGCCAGGGCGAGTTCGGCCGCGTCGCGCAGCCGCAACCGGTCGTCCCCGCCGTCGAAGGTGGCCGCACAGCCGGCCACCACGCCGTACACGGTCGCGCCGCGCCCGGCGGCGGCGGCCGCGTCCTCCAGGACCAGCAGCGCCCCGCCCTCGCCCACCACGTGACCGCCGGCCGCCTCGTCGAAGGGCAGGTAGGCGCGGTCCGGGTCGGCGACCGTGGTCATCCGGCCGTCCGCGAGGTGCGCGGCCCAGCCCCACGGGCACAGGGCCGAGTCGACGCCGCCCGCAACCATCAGGCCCACGCCCTTGCGGATCTCCCGGCGGGCCCGGGCCACGGCGTCGATGCCGCCGGCCTGCTCACTGACGACCGCGGTGCCGGGGCCGCGCAGCGAGTGCCGGATGGAGATCTGGGCTGTGCCCGCGGCGTGGAACCAGGCGAAGGACTGGTAGGCGCTGACGTACGCGGCGCCCTTGCCCCACAGCGCCTCCAGCCCGCGCTGCCCGAACTCGGTGCCGCCCGACGTGCTGGCGGTGACCACGCCCGCGCCGTACCGGGGCAGGCCGGCGGGCTCGGCCCCGGAGTCCTCCAGGGCCTCCTTCGCCGCCACCAGGCCCAGGCGCGTGACCCGGTCGGTGGAGGGCAGCAGGCGGCTGGAGATGTGGTCCTCGTCGACGAACCCGTCGATCTCGCCCGCGATCCGCACCGGGTAGCCGGACGCGTCGAAGCGCCGGATCGGGCCGATGCCGTTCTCCCCCGCCAGCAGCGCCCGCCACCAGGTCTCGGCGCCGATCCCGTTGGGGGCGATGACGCCGACACCGGTGACGACCACCTCGGCGGGCGGGCGCGCGGCCTCCTCCCCGGGCCACTCCAGCCCGGTCAGCCCCTCCCCCGCCCTCATGCCGCCTCCCGCAGCCGGGGCCGGGTCAGCACCGTCGCCGCGTGGAACCCGCCGAAGCCGCTCGCGACGCTCAGCACCGTGCTGGTGCGCTGCTCGCGCGCGAACAGCGGGGTGTAGTCCAGGTCGCAGGTCGGGTCCGGTTCGTACAGGTTCGCCGTCGGCGGCACCGTGCTGTGCTGGATGGCGAGCACACTGGCCGCCACGTCCAGGGCCCCCGCCGCGCCGAGCGCGTGCCCGATCATCGACTTGATCGAGCTGACCGGCACACGCCACGCGTGCTCGCCCAGGCCGAGCTTGAAGGCGTGCGTCTCGTGCCGGTCGTTGTGCCGGGTGCCGGCGCCGTGCGCGTTGACGTAGTCCACGTCCACCGGGTTGAGCCGGGCGATGTCGAGCGCGGCCCGGATGGCGTCGGCCATCTCCTCCCCGCCCGGCCGCAGCCCCGTCATGTGGTGGGCGCTGCTGTACGAGGCGAAGCCGGACAGCTCGGCGTACACGCGGGCCCCGCGCCGCCGGGCGTGCTGGAGCTCCTCCAGGATCACCACCGCCGCGCCCTCGCCGAGGACGAAGCCGTCACGGGTGCGGTCGAACGGCCGCGACGCGGTCCCCGGTTCCTCGTTGCGCGGGCTGGTGAGCCTGATGCGGTCGAAGCAGGCCATCGCGATCGGGGAGATCGGCGCCTCCGCCCCGCCCGCGACCATCACGTCGGCGCTGCCCTCGCGGATCAGCTCGGCGGCGTGCCCGATGGCGTCCAGGCCCGAGGTGCAGCCGCTGGAGACCACGCCGACCGGGCCCTGCGCCCCGCTGTCGCGCGCCACCGCCGCCGCGAGCGAACCGACCATGAAGTAGTCGTGCAGGTGCTCGGCCGCCTTGGAGTGGTCGACGGTCCAGGACCCGCCGAAGTCGCTGAGCAGGGCGTACTGCGTGACCAGTCCGGTGGTGCAGCCGGCCGCGCTGCCCAGGCTCACGCCGGTGCGCAGCGGGTTCCCGGCCGCCAGGACGTCGGCCAGGCCGCTGTCCCGCACCGCCTCGCGGGCGCTGACCAGCGCGAACTGGGCGGCCCTGTCGAGGCGTTCGGTGTCGGCGAGGGAGAAGCCGTGGGCGATGGGGTCGAAGTCGACCTCGGCGGCCACCCGTGAACGGTGGCGCGTGGCGTCGAAGAGGGTGACCCCGCGCGTCGCGGTGCGCCCCGACGTCAGCAGCGACCAGAAGGCGCCGGTACCGATCGCGCCGGGGGCCACCACGCCCACGCCGGTGATGACGATCCGCCTCACCGCTCACCGCCTGCGGTGCGGTCCGCGGCCGGTCCGGTCTCCGGCGCGCCCCCGGTCAGCGCGGCGCGCTCCCGGCAGGCGTCCCCGATCATCGCGGGCAGGGCGTCGTCGCCCGCGAAGAAGTGACCGCCGATCAGGGTGCGCGCCGTGATGGGGCCGGTGGTCCACCGCCGCCATTCCTGGAGCGCGGTCGGCACGGCCAGCGGATCGTCGCTGCCGGCGAAGACGAGCAGGGGTACGTTCACGGGTCCTCCGGTGACTGGGTCCAGGGCCGCCTGCCGCAGGGCCTTGGCCAGCCGCAGGTCGTCGCGCAGGACGGGCAGCACGGAGCGGTGCCACAGCCCGCCGGGGCGGGCTGCGGGCCCCTTCGGCAGCGAGCCGAGGGCTCCGAGGAGCGGCAGCAGCTGCTCGTCGGGAGCTTCGGCCGCGCCGATCAGCGCGGCCGTGGCGTGCGGCGGCAGGCAGGCGCCGACCGCGAGGAACAGGGGCGGGGGCGCGCCCTCCTGGGCCAGCGCCCGGGTCAGGGTGTAGGCCACCAGCGCGCCCAGACTGTGTCCGTACAGCGCGTACGGGCCGGAGCGCGCCGCGTCGAGCAGCGGGCCCAGGAGATCGTCCAGGAGCCCGGCCCGGTCGGTGACGCGCGGCTCCCGTCTGCGGCCGTCCCGGCCCGGGAGCAGCAGGGCCGCCACGTCCACCGCGGGACCGGCCGCGCGGGACCAGCGCTGGTAGCTGGCCACGCCCGCGCCCGCGTGGGCGAGACAGTGAAGCCGTACCCGCTGCTCCACCACCTCGTCGACCGCCGTCAGCGAAGCCATCCGTCATCCTCCTCCGGGAAAGCTGCTCCGGCGTGCCCCGCCGGGCGGCGCACCGGCCGCGCCCCGAGTCTCGCGACCGCCGCTGGAGCGGAACTCGACCCGCACCGGCACGGGTCAGGCCGCGTACAGGTCGAAGGTCGAGGAGTGGCGCGGCCCGGCGACCACGTCCAGGCGCGGGTCGACGGCGAGCATCGCCAGGTGCAGCCGTTGCAGCTGCGGCGAGGGCTCGACGCCGAGTTCGTCGATCAGGCGCTGGCGCATCCGGCGGTAGACGTCGAGTGCGGAGGCCTGCCGGCCGGAGCGGTAGAGCGCCACCATCGCCTGCGAGTGCAGCCCCTCGTGCTGGGGGTGGCGGGCGATCAGATCGGTGAGTTCGGCAATCAGTTCGACATGCCGTCCCAGCCGAAGGTCCGCGTCGATCCGGCGTTCACGCGTCACCAGCCGGCTCTCCTCGAGGCGCATGACCTCGATGTCGAGGATCGGACCCACCCGCACGTCGACCAGCGCCGGACCCTCCCACAGGTCGAGGGCGTCGCCCAGACACTTGGAGGCGCGTGCGTCCTCGCCGCTCTCGAAGGCCTGCCGGCCCTCGGCCACCAGGGACTCGTAGGTGTGCACGTCGACGGAGTCGGGCGGGATCTGGAGCAGGTAGCCGCCGTAACGGGTGGCCAGCACGTCCTTGGCCGAGCCCGGGACGTCCGGGCCCATGGCGGTACCCAGCCGGCGGCGCAGCTGGAGGATGTACGTCTGGAGCGTGGTGAGCGCGCTCTGCGGCAGATCCGCGCCCCAGATCTCCTCCATCAGGGTGGGCACGGGCATGACCCGGCCCGGGTAGAGGGCGAGCAGCGCCAGAATCTGGCGGGGTTTGCCGGCGGTCGGGACGATGGATATCCCATTGACCTCGGCATCCAACGGACCCAGGACTTTAATCTTCATGATTCCCCTCCCAGCCTTGCCAGGCCGCCATAGCTTTCCGGCCGGTTGTGAACCTTTCGATACTGCCTTAATCCGGCCGTTTCTGGCTTTTCGATGGACCAGAGGCCAGGTGCACCATACCCTTCGGCACCCATCCCCCTCCGGCGATCGAGTGCGGCTCCGGCGTATCTCCAATGAATTCCGAGATATGCCACTGACACGCCGCTGACATTCGCCGGACGAACGGAGATCCGTTCCTCCCACATCTTTTCGGACGCGCTGCGCGCTGTTAGCTTTCCGGCCATGGCGACCGATACGACGGCGCACGGCGCCGACCCGCTCCCCCGCAGACTGCCCGCCCCGGCCGGCCTGGGGACCGCCCCTGGAACACCTGAGCTGCCGGGGCTTCCCGACGCGAGAATCCTGCTCGGCATACTGGGCGTCTGGTACCGGCAGGGAGTCCAGGCGGGCTTCCCCGATCTGACGGTCGACCGTTTGTGAAACGGGCCTGAGAAATCCTCGAGAAACCCTTCAGAGTTCCCGGTGCCCCGATCGCGCGACGGCCGCCGCACCACGAGAACCCCTACGCTCCGACAGCAGAGGAAGGGGCCGCTTCCTTTTCGGAGGGAATACCGGGAACGGATCTCCGGCCGCAGCGCCCTCGGGCCTCCCCGTGCGAGGATGAGATGGAGTTTCGAATACTGGGTCCGGTCCAGGTCTTCGACGAACGGACCGGCGTTCCGATCGTGCCGTCCGGCGCCAAACAGCGCGCCCTGCTCGGCGCGCTCGTCGTCAAGGCCGACCAGGCCGTCTCCGCGGACCGGCTCGTCGACGAACTGTGGGGCGAACACCCGCCCGGGAACGCGGCCAACGCCCTCCAGGCCCATGTCGCGCGGCTGCGCCGGCTGCTGCCCGCCCCGCCCGCCGCCGGACAGGCCCCCCACGAGTGGCTGGTGACCCGCGCGCCCGGATACGTCCTGCGGCTCGGCCCCGCCGGCACCGATGCCCGGACCTTCCACCGGCTCACCGCCGAGGGACGCGGTCTCGCGCCCACCGACCCCGGCCGCTCGGCCGACGTGCTGCGCCGGGCCCTGGCCCTGTGGCGCGGCCCCGCCCTGGAGGGCAGCGGCCGGGGCACGATCTGCTCCGTCGAGGCCTCGCTGCTGGAGGAGAGCCGGCTCGTCGCGCTGGAGTCGCTGTATACGGCGTGCCTGGGCGCGGGGCGGGCCGGGGAGATCACGGGCGAGCTGGAGGAACTCACCACCGCCCATCCGCTGCGTGAACGCTTCCACGAGCTGCTGATGACCGCGCTGTACCGGTGCGGCCGCCAGGCGGAGGCGCTGTGGGCGTACGACCGCGCGCACCGCCGGCTCGTGCGCGATCTGGGCGTGGAGCCCGGCCCGCTCCTGCGCGGCCGTATGGAGGCGATCCGCCACGACCCGGAACCCGCCCCGTTCCACCCCACCGACCCGCCGGCCGGGCCGTCCGGGCCGTCCGCGCCGTCCGCCGGTGACGACGACGGGCCGAGCGTGCGCCTGCTGCGCGCGGAACTCGCCGACCTGCGCCGTCACATCGAGCGCCTGACGCGCGAACAGCGGGACCTGACGGACCGCCTGGAGGCGCTCACCGCGACGCACGCGGCCACCCCCTGACCGGTCCCCCGGCCTCCCGCGACGGCCTGGACGGACCGGTCGGCCCGGAACGCGCCGGGCGGGGCCGGGCAGGACGACGCGGAGGCCCTTGCCCGGTCCGCGTGCGGCGATCCGGGCAAGGGCCTGCGCCCCGGGCGGACTCGGTTCCCTGCACGGATACCGCCCGCCTCTCACGTCGTCACCGCACCACGAGCCGTCCCTTGCCGGCTCCGGCGGCGACCGCCGCCGGCGCGGGCTCGGGGTGCGCCGTGAGGATGAAGCGCTGGAGCCGGCTCAGCGCGGCCGACGGCTCCAGGCCCAGCTCCGACACGAGGACCGTGCGCAGCCGCTGGTAGACGTTGAGCGCTTCGCCGCGGCGCCCGGAGCGGTGCAGCGCCAGCATGAACTGGCCGTGCAGGCTCTCGTGCATCCGGTGCTGGTTGACCAGGACGGTGAGTTCCGACAGCAGTTCGCGGTGGCGGCCCAGCCGGAGATCGGCCTCGATGCGCTGGTCGAGCGCGCACAGCCGGGCCTCGTCCAGGCGCCGGACCTCCATCTGGATCTGGCTGCCGGCCTGGACGTCGGTGAGCACGGGCCCGGTCCACAGCGACAGGGCGTCGGCCAGCCGGCGTGAGGCGCCCTCGTGGTCCTCACCGTCCATCGCCCGGTAACCGGAACCGGCCCGGCGTTCGAACTCCCGGTAGTCGACGGCCCCTCCCCTGGTCTCCAGCCGGTAGCCGCCGGGGAGGGTCCCCAGGATGTCCTTGGCGGTACAGCGTTCGCTCTCGTCGCGCCCGAGCGCCGCGCCGATCAGCTCGCGCAGCTGGAGCACGTACGTCTGGAGCGTCGTCCGTGCGCTGCGCGGCGGGTTCTCGCCCCACAGCTCCTCGATCAGCGTGGCCACCGGGACCACCTGGTCGGCGTGGAGCGCGAGCAGGGCCAGCACCTGGCGCGGTTTCGGCGCGGTCGGCGTGACCGACACCCCGTTCTCGGTGACGGACAGCGCTCCGAGCAGGTTGATGTCCACGTACTCCCCCAAAGGTCGCTGCAGGCAGGTGCCCGGCCTGCGCGTTCCCGCGTTGCCCGTACTGCCGGGGCCGGATCGCGATGGCGCGTCCTGGCCCCTTGATAAAAAAACAGCACAGTCGGTTTGTCAATCCCTAGAGGTTCACGCCACGCCCCCGACATCGATCTCCGGCCACATTCAGGCGGCGCTCAACCCTCCCTCAACCGCCCGGAGTCCGGCATTCCAGCAGATCAAAACGCTCAATTGCCGCACCGGCACCGCGCGGCGCAGCGAAAGCCAGCCATGACGACGTGTCTGAATCCAGTGCCAGGGAGGCCAGAACGGCAGGCGAGACCTAGGGCAGGAACGGAGGAGCCCTGTTGAAACAAACCAGATGGTCTTTTCGAGGGGTACGGTATGTCTCGAAGGACCCTGGAGAGCCGGGAAGGCGCTGATGCCTTCCCGGCTCTGACGAACGGAAAGAGACCTCAGGGTCTCCCCCGGCTGCCCGCGGCCTCCAGCGTCGCGAGCAGGTCCGGCGCGGCGAGGGACGGAAGCAGCAGTTCCCAGAACCGGGCGACCGTGCGGGGGGCCAGCCAGCCGGCGTCCCGCGCGCCCAGCACCTCGAACCCCACGATCGCGCCCACCACCGCCGTCACGATCCCCTCCGGCTCGGCACCGGGCCGGAGTTCGGCCGCCGCACCGGCATCCCGCACGAGTTCCCCAACCCAGCGCAGCCAGTGCACCCGGAGGTCCACCTCCGGCACCCACGCCACGTCCCCGCACAGCACGAACCCGGCCCGCAGCACCACGTCGGAGGTCAGCTCGCGTGCCAGCGCGTGCGTGACGTCGACGAGGTGCTGCAGCCGGCTCGGCGCGTCCGCCGACACCTCCAGCACCACCCGCAGGCGGCGCAGGGCGGCCTCTTCCAGGGCCTCCACCAGGGCCCCCTTGCTGACGAAGTGGAAGTGCAGCGCGCCGTTGCTCACCCCGGCCCGTTTGCTGATCCCGGTGAGCGAGGTGGCCGCGAACCCTTCCTGGGCGACGATCTCGGCCACCGCTCTGATCAGGGCTTCCCGGGTCCGCACCGCGCGTTGCTGTTGTGCCATCGAGCGCTCCGTTACTGCGGGGGGTTGCCGTGCTTGCGGGCCGGTACGTCGGCGTGCTTGGTGCGCAGCATCGTCAGCGCGCCGATGAGCACCTCGCGGGTGTCGGCGGGGTCGATGATGTCGTCGACCAGGCCGCGCTCGGCCGCGTAGTACGGGTGCATCAGCTCGGCCTTGTACTCCTTGACCATCTGGGCCCGGGTCGTCTCGGGATCGTCCGACTCGGCGATCTGCCGGCGGAAGATGACGTTGGCGGCGCCTTCGGCCCCCATGACCGCGATCTCGTTGGTGGGCCAGGCGTAGGTGAGGTCGGCGCCGATCGACTGGGAGTCCATGACGATGTACGCCCCGCCGTAGGCCTTGCGCAGAATCAGGCTGATCCGGGGCACGGTCGCATTGCAGTAGGCGTAGAGGAGCTTCGCACCGCGCCGGATGATCCCGCCGTGCTCCTGGTCCACGCCGGGCAGGAAGCCGGGTACGTCCAGGAGGGTGATGATGGGGATGTTGAAGGCGTCGCACATCTGGACGAACCGTGCGGCCTTCTCGGACGCCTCGATGTCCAGGACACCCGCCAGGGCCTGCGGCTGGTTGGCGACCAGCCCCACGACCTGACCGTTGAGCCGGGCCAGGGCGCAGATGATGTTGCGGGCCCAGCGCTCGTGGATCTCCAGGTAGTCCCCGTCGTCGACGAGTTCCTCGATGACCTTGTGCATGTCGTACGGGCGGTTGCCGTCGGCCGGTACGAGGTCCAGCAGCACTTCGGAGCGCCGGGTCTGCGGGTCGGAACACGGCTCGCACGGCGGGTACTCGCGGTTGTTCTGCGGGAGCATCGACAGCAGGTAGCGGACCTCGGCGATGCAGGTCTCCTCGTCGTCGTACGCGAAGTGCGCGACGCCCGAGGTCTCGGCGTGCACGTCGGCGCCGCCGAGGCCGTTCTGCGTGATCTCCTCGCCGGTGACCGCCT
>NZ_JAKRGC010000248.1 GCF_022347745.1 Streptomyces sp. OfavH-34-F | reverse complement strand
CCCGGCGGTGTGCGGCCGACGCCTTCCCGGCGCGGGTGGAGCACGGCGCGGCGCTGGCCGCCTTCACGCGCGATGCCCGGCCGGTGGGCGACGAGGACGCGGTGGCCTCACCCGAGCCGCCCGAGGGCGCCTTCCGGATCGGCTGACGCGGGCGGTACGGGCGGGGCGGCGGCCACCTCGACGGACCCGGTCCGGCGGGTCAGGTTGCGTACGTCCGGCACGAACAGCACCGCCGCGGTGACGAGCACGATCAGCGCGGAGCACCCCCACAGCGCCGTGCCGCGCCCGACCAGGGACTCGACGGGGCCGGCCAGGGCGGTGGCGACCGGCACCATGGCGACCGAGCCGAACCAGTCGTAGGCCGCGACGCGCGACAGCTTCTCCTCGGGGATCTCCTGGTGCATCGCCGTCATCCAGGAGACGCCGAACACCTCGATCGCCGTACCGCTGGCGAACATCACCACGCACAGCCAGGTGGCGGACAGCGGCACGGCGAGCCCGGCCGACGGCAGGGCCAGCGGGAAGACGCAGAGCGTTCCCGCCAGCAGCAGCCGGCGCGGCTTCCACCGCATCATCAGCAGCGCCCCGGCCAGGTTGCCGGCGCCGAACGCGGCGAGGGCGAAGCCCCAGGGCCGGGCGCCGCCCAGCGAGTCGCGGGCGACCAGCGGCCCGTAGACGGCCTCGGCGGCGCCGACCGCGGCGACGACGACGGAGAACTGGGCGACGACGGCCCACAGCCAGGGGCGGCCGGTGAACTCCTTCCAGCCGTCCCGCAGGTCCGCGAGGAGCCCGCCGCCGGGGGCGCGCTCCGGGACGTGGCTGACGTCGAGGAAGGCGCGCAGGGCTCCGGCGACGGCGAAGGCGGCGGCGTCCACGGCGAGCACCCAGCCGGGGTCCATGGCCGCGATCATGGCACCGCCGAGGGCCGCGCCGCCGATCGCGGCGCCCTGCGTGGACATCCGGAAGAGCGCGAAGGCGCGGCTCGCCTGCTCGCCGCTGACGCTGGACATCAGCATGCCCTCGGCGGCGGGGCTGAAGAAGGCCTGGCCGGTGCCGCACAGCGCGGTGAGCACCATCATCTGCCACAGCCGCGGCTCGCCGGCCAGGACCAGCACGGCGAACACGCCCTGCGAGACGCAGTTGAGGGCGTTGGCGGCGACCATCACCCGGTGGCGGGGTATCCGGTCCGCCACCGCCCCGCCGATCAGCAGGAAGAGCACCAGCGGCACGGTCCGGGCGGCGGCGACGAGGCCGACGTCCCCGGCGCTGCCGCCCGCCTGGAGCACCGCGAACGCCGCCGCGATCAGCGCGCCGTGGGTACCCAGGCCCGTGATGATCGAGGCGGCGGTCAGCAGCCGGTAGTTGCGGCCCGCCGGTACGGGCCGGGCGGAGCGGGGGGCGGGGGCGGCTGCGTCGGTCACCCAGGGACTATCGCGGTCCCGCCCCCGTCACGCAAATGAGTTACCGGACCTGGCTCAGGACTCGGTCTCGGTGGCCGGCACGATGCGCACCGTGCTGAGGATCTTCTCGATGGTCGCGTTGGGCAGTTCGTCGTCGACGCCCGCGACGGCGTACAGCACCCACGAGGAGAACTGGCCCTTGCTGTTCTTGAACGTGAACGCGTAGGTCTTGCCGTCGGTGCTGCACTTGGAGCGCTTCTTGACGTCGGGCGCGGTGGCGGTGACCAGGCTGCCGGTGAGGCCCGACTTGGTGGTGTACTGCTTGGGCTTGCTGATCTTGATGGTCTTCTTGGGCATGTGCTGCGCGAACGCCGCCCAGGCCCAGGTGCCCGCCTCGTTCCGGGCGTTCTGGTCGGCGTCGGTCGCGCCCTCGGCGCCCCGGGTGCCGGCCCCGGCCAGGCTGTACTTGTCCTTGGTGCCGTCCTTGTCGGCGTCGTCCGTGCACCACTCCTGCTTGAGGTCCGCCGGGCCGGTGAAGCCGATGAGCGGCGAACCGTCGTCCTTCTTCTCGTCCTCGAAGTAGGACAGCGTGCTCGGCGAGGACACCTCCCAGTCGCCCGGTACGTCGAACTGGGTGCCCCACTTGGGGTTGGTCACGACCTTCCAGCCCGGGATCTGCGGCTGGGCGTCCTCGCCGCCGCGCGGGTTCTCTTCGGGCGACGCGGACGCGGCGGGCTCGGAGGGCTTGGCGGACGCCGACGGCTTGCCGGCGACGTTCTTGCCGTCCTTGTCGTCGTCCTTGTTCAGCACGAGGAAGCCGGTGACCCCGGCGGCCACCACGACCGCGGTCGCCGCGACGATGGCGATGAGCGTCGTCTTCTTCTTGTCACCGCCCGGCTGCGCGGGGCCGGGCGGGCCGGGCACCGCGTACTGCGGGGCCGTCGGCTGCTGGTACGGGTTGGGCTGTCCGTAACCCCCCGGCGCGCCCTGCTGCGGGTACCCGTAACCGGGCTGCCCCTGCTGCTGATATCCCGGCTGCTGATAGGGATTCGGCTGCTGGTACCCCGGCTGCTGGTACGGGTTCTGGTTCTGGTCCTGCGGGTTCTGCTCGCCCCCGGGCGGCTGCTGTCCTGGCCACATGGCCAGTAACGATAGAGGGGCCCCGCGCGGCATGCCACGCCCGCCCCTGTGTGCGAACGGTGAAGGCCGCGGCGGCCGCGGCCGGGAACCGGACGTGAGGGCATGGCCAAAGACTTCTACCCGTGAGTAACATCAGGGTCCATGAGCGCTGAACAGATGACCGCCGGCGAGATGCTCGCCGCGACCGTGCCGATGGTCCGCACCCTCAACCTCGAATTCCTGGAGACCACCGCCGACCGCGCGGTGATCCGCATGCCGGACCAGCCCGACTACCACAACCACGTCGGCGGACCCCACGCCGGAGCCATGTTCACGCTGGCCGAGTCGGCGAGCGGCGCCATCGTCATCGCCGCGTTCGGCGACCAGCTCTCGCGCGCCGTGCCGCTCGCGGTGCGCGCCGAGATCGGCTACAAGAAGCTCGCCATGGGCGAGGTCACCGCCACCGCCACCCTCGGCCGCCCCGCCGCCGAGGTCGTCGCCGAACTCGACGCGGGCGAGCGCCCCGAGTTCCCCGTCACGGTGGAGATCCGGCGCGCGGACGGCGCGGTGACCGGCGAGATGACCGTGATCTGGACGCTGCGCCCCCACTCCTGAACCCGTACGCCCGAAGGGCCGCCCCGCACCGGACCGGCGCGGGGCGGCCCTTCGCGCTGTCGGCCCCGGCGGCGCTTGCGGGTAGGCTGCCCGCCGTGCGCCGGCGCCGTGAGGGCCGCCCGGCGGGCGACCCGCATCACTACGGAGGAAACGGCGTTGCACATCCAGGAATGGCTGGAGACCGTCCCCGCGATCAGCGTCTACCTCCTGGTGGGCCTCGTCATCGGACTGGAGAGCCTCGGCATCCCGCTGCCCGGGGAGATCGTGCTGATCAGCGCCGCGCTCCTGGCCGCCGGCCACGACGGCGTCAACCCCTGGATTCTGGGCGCCTGCGCCACGGCGGGTGCCGTGATCGGCGACTCGATCGGCTACGCCATCGGCCGCAGGGGCGGCCGGCCGCTGCTGGCCTGGCTCGGCGGGAAGTTCCCCCGGCACTTCGGCGAGAGCCAGATCGCCATGGCCGAGCGCTCCTTCCAGAAGTGGGGCGTGTGGGCCGTCTTCTTCGGCCGCTTCGTCGCCCTGCTGCGCATCTTCGCCGGACCGCTGGCCGGCGTGCTGCACATGCCGTACTGGAAGTTCCTCGTCGCCAACGTGCTCGGCGGGATCGTCTGGGCCGGCGGCACCACCGCCGTCATCTACTCCGTGGGCGTCGTCGCCGAGGACTGGCTCAAGCGGTTCTCCTACCTGGGCCTGGGCATCGCCGTCCTGATCGGCCTCACCTCGATGCTCATCCTCAAGAGCCGCGCCAAGAAGGCCGCCGCCCATGCCGCGCCGGCCCCCGCGCCCGTCGCCGACTGAACCGGCGCGCCCGGCCTCAGCCGCCGCACGCCTCGCGGTGCGCCCTGGCCAGCTCCACGTAACCCACCGCGTTGAAGCGGACGCCCGCCAGCTCCTCCTCGGTGAGCGGCCGCTTCACCTTCGCCGGCACCCCCGCCACCAGGGAACCCGGCGGCACCCGCATCCCCTGCGGGACGAGGGCCTGCGCCGCGACCAGCGAACCCGCGCCGATGTGCGCGCCGTTGAGAACGGTGGCCCCCATGCCGATCAGGACGTCGTCCTCGACGGTGCAGCCGTGCAGGACCGCGTTGTGTCCCACCGACACCCGCTCGCCGACCGTCACCGCGAAACCGGGATCGACGTGCACGCTGCAGTTGTCCTGGATGTTGGAGTCCGCGCCGATCACGATCGGGCCGCAGTCCGCCCGCAGCACCGCCTGGTACCAGAGGCTGGAGCCCGCGGCCATCGTGACGTCGCCGATCGCCACCGAGGTCGGCGCCGTGAACGCGTCCGCGTCGATGCGCGGCTCCTTGCCGCCCAGGGCCATGACCAACGCCTGCTCCGCCATCGCGCGCTCCTCCGTGTTCCGGTGCCGTGTCCCCGTGCCGCGGCTCGGGCACACCGTATGCGACCCCCGGCCGGACCGCCGGGGCGTTGGGGTGAAGATCACAGTCCGTAGCGCGCGCCGTGTCCGGGGCTGCGGACTACCGTGAGCCCGTGCCCACCCACCGAAACGCCCTCGCCGCCCTCACCGCGTGGCGGCGGCGCGCCCTGTCCGGGGCCGTCCACCGCTGCTGGCGCTGGGCGCGGGAGGCCGGCGCGGTCACCGCCGAGCACCCCGGCGGGCTGCGGTTCGGCCGGATCGGCGCGGGCACCCGGCTGGCGTTCCCGCAGGGCACGGTGTTCGGCGAACCGTGGATCGAACTGGGCGAGCACTGCGTCATCGGCGAGCAGGTCACGCTGACCGCCGGGCTCATGCCCGACCTGGACCTCGGCCCCGACCCGATCCTCACCCTCGGCAACGGCGTCGTGCTGGGGCGCGGCAGCCATGTCGTCGCCGACACGACGGTGACCATAGGCGCGGACACGTACTGCGGGCCGTACGTCTACATCACCTCGACCAACCACAGCTACGACGACCCGCACGAGCCGGTCGGCAAGCAGTGGCCCCGGATGGAGCCCGTGTCCATCGGCCCCGGCTGCTGGATCGGGACCGGCGCGGTGATCCTGCCCGGTGCCCGGCTCGGCCGCAACGTGGTCGTCGCCGCCGGTGCCGTCGTGCGCGGCGAGGTGCCCGACCGGGCCGTCGTGGCGGGCGCGCCCGCCCGCGTCGTACGCAGCTGGCACCCGGACGAGGGCTGGCAGCCGCCGCTGCGGACCCCGGCCCCGGTACCGATCCCGGAGGGCGTGACCCCGGAGCAGCTGCTGGCCGTGGCGGAGCTGGAAGAGGGCTGACCCGCCCCGTCCCCCCGTACCGCCGGCGGCCCCGTCCCGGCCGGTGCCCCGCAGTACAGTGCGACGGACCGGTGGGCTCACGGCACCGCACCGCGGTGCGGTACGCCCGACCACGGCCGAGACGATATT
Source organism: Streptomyces sp. OfavH-34-F (assembly GCF_022347745.1). Classification (GTDB taxonomy): domain Bacteria; phylum Actinomycetota; class Actinomycetes; order Streptomycetales; family Streptomycetaceae; genus Streptomyces. The sequence goes on along the minus strand of NZ_JAKRGC010000248.1, from coordinate 4,292 downwards.
GGACGGAATGTGACCGACCTCGATCAGCTGACCCAGTCCCTCGCGCGCAACCTCAAGCGCTGGCGGGGCGAGCGCGGCTTCACCCTGGACACGCTGGCCGCCCGCGCCGGAGTCAGCCGCGGCATGATCATCCAGATCGAGCAGGCCCGCACCAACCCGAGCGTCGGCATCACGGTCAAGCTCGCCGACGCGCTCGGCGTCAGCATCACCACCCTGCTCGACTACGAACAGGGTTCCCACGTCCGCCTGGTCCCCGCCGACCAGGCCGTCCGCCTCTGGTCCACCGAGGCGGGCAGCGCCACCACCCTGCTGGTCGGCGCGGAGGCGCGCGGCCCCCTCGAACTCTGGTCCTGGCGGCTGATGCCCGGCGACGGCAGCCGCTCCGACCCGCACCCCGAGGGCACCGTCGAACTCCTCCACGTCACCGCCGGCACCCTCACCCTGGTCGTCGACGACACCCCTTACACCGTGCCCGCCGGCACCTCCGCCACCTTCCAGGCGCACCACCCGCACGGCTACCGCAACGACGGCGACGAGATCTGCGAACTCAGCATGGCCGTCAGCATCCCGCCCGTCAGATGAGACGCCCGCCGCGCCGCACGGCGCCGCTGTTAGCGTGACGCGCATGCGCGCACCCCTCGGCTCCTTCGACAACGCCCTCCCCGCCGCCGACCGCCGGGACCTGCTCACCGCCCCCGTGGCCGCCGCGGTCGGCGCGGGCTGGGGAGGCATCACGCCCGACCAGGTGCTCCACGTGGACACCGACCCCGAGATCGCCGACACCGCGGCCTTCGTCGCCCACCACGGCGCCGGACTGCTCGACCACTCGGCGAACTGCGTCGTCCTCTCCGGCAAGCGCGGCGCCGACGTCACCCTCGCCGCCTGCGTCGTCCTGTCGCACTCCCGCGTCGACGTCAACGGCGTCGCCCGCAAGCACCTCGGCCTGCGCAAGGCGCGCTTCGCCTCGATGGACACGGCGGTCGGCGAGACCGGCATGGAGTACGGCGGCATCACCCCCGTCGGACTCCCGGCCGGCTGGCCGCTGCTCATCGACTCCGCCGTCGTGGACGAGGAGTGGGTCCTCATCGGCAGCGGCTCCCGCCGGGGCAAGCTCATCGTGACCGGCAAGGCGCTGGCTGCCCTCCCCGGCGCCGAGGTCGTCGAGGGCCTCGGCGTCCGCGCCCCGGACGCCCCCTGACCGACGGACCGACTGACCGACGACCCGGCTAACCGAGCCGGGGGATCTCGATGGCGGGGCAGCGGTCCATCACCATGTCCAGGCCCGCCGCCCGGGTGCGCGCGTACGCCTCCTCGTCCACCACACCGAGCTGGAACCAGACCGCGCGGGCGCCGGCCGCGACCGCCTCGTCGGCCACCGCGCCCGCCAGATCGCTGTTGACGAAGACGTCCACCACGTCCACCGGGAACGGGATGTCCGCCAGCGAGGCGTACCCCTGCTCGCCGTGCACCGCCTCGGCCTTCGGATGCACCGGCACCACCCGCTTGCCGAAGCGCTGGAGGACCTCGGCCACGCCGTAGGCGGCGCGCGCCCGGTTGCCGGACAGCCCCACGACCGCCCAGGTGTCGCCGGTGTCTTCCAGAATCCTGCGGATCGTCTCCGTGTCTGCGTCCATGCACCCCACAACCGGCCGCCCGTCCCGGCCATTCCCGCAGCACGCATAGGGTGGCGGCATGCAGGAGGAGTACCGGACCGTCGCCCGCGCGGGCGTGCACGAGAGCGAGATCAACCGGTCCCGCTTCATCTGCGCGCTCGCCCCCGCGGCCACCGAGGAGGAGGCGCAGGAGTTCGTCGCCCGCGTCCGCAGGGAGCACCCGACCGCCACCCACAACTGCTACGCGTACGTGATCGGCGCCGACGCCTCCGTCCAGAAGGCGAGCGACGACGGCGAGCCCGGCGGCACCGCCGGGGTGCCCATGCTCCAGATGCTGACCCGCCGCGAGGTCTGCTACGCCGTCGCCGTCGTCACCCGCTACTACGGCGGGGTGAAGCTCGGCGCCGGCGGTCTGATCCGGGCGTACGGGGGAGTGGTCGGCGAAGCCCTCGACGCGATCGGCACCCGCACCCGCCGCCGCTTCCGGCTCGCCACCGTCACGGTCGGCCACCAGCGGGCGGGCCGGCTGGAGAACGAGCTGCGGGCCACCGGGAGGACCGTGCGCGAGGTCCGGTATGCGGCCGAGGTGACGATCGAGATCGGGCTGCCGGACGCCGAGGTGGAGGACTTCCGCCGCTGGCTGGCCGACGCCACGGCCGGTGAGGCACGGGTGGAACTCGGCGGCGAGGCGTACGACGACGCCTGACGCGGACCGCGCGCCCCCGGCGCGATGGGAGACTGTGGGGCGTGAGCGCACAGGGACACAGCAAGCGAACGATGCGGACCGGAGCCGGGTCTTGAGGATTCTGCACACATCGGACTGGCACCTGGGCCGGTCCTTCCACCGGGTCTCCCTGCTCGACGCCCAGGCCGCCTACCTCGACCACTTGGTGGACACGGTCCGCGAGCACGAGGTCGACGCCGTCGTCGTGGCGGGCGACGTCTACGACCGGGCGGTCCCCCCGCTCAGCGCCGTGCGCCTCTTCGACGACGCCCTGCACCGCCTCGCCGCCGCCGGGGTGCCCGCCGTGATGATCTCCGGCAACCACGACTCGGCCCGCAGGCTCGGCGTCGGCGCCGGACTCATCGGCCGGGCCGGCATCCACCTGCGCACCGACCCCGCGCACTGCCACGCCCCCGTCGTCCTGGCCGACACCCACGGCGACGTTGCCTTCTACGGGCTCCCGTACCTGGAACCCGCCCTGGTCAAGGACGTCCTCAAGGCCGGCCGGACCAGCCACGAGGCCGTGCTCACCGCCGCCATGGACCGCGTCCGCGCCGACCTCGCGGGGCGCCCCGCAACCACCCGCTCCGTCGTCCTCGCCCACGCCTTCGTCGCCGGCGGCGAGCCCAGCGACAGCGAACGCGACATCACCGTCGGCGGCGTCGCCGCGGTGCCCACCGGGGTCTTCGACGGCGTCGACTACGTGGCCCTCGGCCACCTCCACGGCAGCCAGGCCGTCACCGACCGGGTCCGCTACTCCGGCTCCCCGCTCGCCTACTCCTTCTCCGAGGCCGACCACCGCAAGACCATGTGGCTCATCGACCTGGACGCCTCCGGCGCCGTCACCGGCGAACGGATCGACTGCCCGGTGCCCCGCCGCCTCGCCCGCCTCCGGGGCCGGCTCGACGCGCTGCTGGAGGACCCGGCGCTCGACCGGCACGAGGACGCCTGGGTGGAGGCCACCCTCACCGACCCGGTCCGCCCCGCCGAGCCCATGGCCCGGCTCGCCGAACGCTTCCCGCACACCCTCGCCCTCGTCTTCGAACCCGACCGGGCCCCCGGCGACCCCGAGACCTCGTACGCCCGCCGGCTGCGCGGACGCGACGACCAGAGCATCGCGGAGGACTTCGTGGCCCACGTCCGGGGCGGCTGCGGAACCGACGAACGGGAACGGGCGGTGCTGCGCGGCGCCTTCGACCACGTCCGCGTGGAGGACGGCGTCCGCGAGGTGAACCGGTGAGGCTCCACACCCTGCGCATCACCGCGTTCGGCCCCTTCGGCACGACGCAGGAGATCGACTTCGACGCGCTCTCCGCCGCCGGCCTCTTCCTGCTGCACGGGCCGACCGGCGCCGGGAAGACCTCCGTCCTGGACGCCGTCTGCTACGCCCTGTACGGAGCCGTCCCCGGCGCCCGGCAGAGCCCCGGCACCTCGCTGCGCAGCGACCACGCCCCGGCCGACCTGCCGACCGAGGTCCAGCTCGACCTCACCGTCGGCGGACGCCGCCTGGAGATCACCCGCAGCCCCGCCCAGACCCGCCCCAAGAAGCGCGGCAGCGGCCACACCACGGAGAAGGCGCAGAGCCGGCTGCGCGAACACCACCCGGAGCACGGCTGGCGCGGGCTGAGCAAGTCGCACCAGGAGATCGGCGAGGAGATCACCCAGCTCGTCGGCATGAGCCGCGAGCAGTTCTGCCAGGTCGTCCTGCTGCCCCAGGGCGACTTCGCCCGCTTCCTGCGCGCCGACGCCGAGGCGCGCGGCCGGCTCCTCGGCCGCCTCTTCGACACCCGGCGCTTCGCCGCCGTCGAGGAACGCCTCGCCGACCTGCGCCGGACGGCCGAGGCACAGGTCAAGTCCGGCGACGACCAGATCCTCGCGCTCGCCCAGCGCATCGCCCAGGCGGCCGGCCCCGCCGCCCGCGAATGCCCGCTGCCCGACGCCCGGCCCGGCGACCC
>NZ_JAKRGC010000247.1 GCF_022347745.1 Streptomyces sp. OfavH-34-F | reverse complement strand
GCCCGCCCCGGCCCAGGCGCCCGACGCCGGGCCGTCCGGGCCCCCGCGCTGGCGGCCCTGGCGGTTCCGCATGTCCAACGACGTGTGGGGCACGCCCGTCGTCGTCGGCGACCTGCTGTACGTCACGTCCTTCGAGGTCCACGCGCTGGACACCGGCAACGGCCGGCGCCAGTTCAAGACCCGGGACGTCGCCTGGGCGATGGCCGTCGAGGGCGGCCGCATCCACGCCTCGGACGGCCCCTCCCTCTACGCCCTGGACGCCACCACGGGCGCCGAGCGCTGGCGGACGGCCGCCGACGCCTGGGTGTACGCGCTCAAGGCCGACCGGGGCACGGTCCTCACCGCCACGCGCGGCGGCGGGGTCCAGGCGTGGGAGGCGTCGACCGGCGAGAAGCTGTGGGACCTCACGGGCGCGCAGACGGACTTCGAGACGCCGGAGGGCGGGCCCGTCATCCACGACGGCACGGTGTACGTCTGGCAGGACGCCCGGCTCAAGGCGCTCGACGCCCGGACCGGCGCCGAGCGGTGGACGTACCCCATCGGTGACGCGGCCTCCTGCGGCGGCGTCCCGGTCCGGGTGACCCCGGCGTCGGACGGCTACGTGTACGTCGCCGCCGGGACGCGCGTCCTCGCGGTGGACATCGCCTCCGGGCACGTCCGCTGGCACTTCGAGTGCCCGGCGGTCTTCCTCTCGCCGCCCGCCTTCGCCCCCGGCCCGGCCGTCACCGGCGGCGGGGTCTACCTCGCGGACTACCTCGGCACGGTGTACGCGCTCGACGCCTCGACCGGCAAGGACCGCTGGCGGATCGCCACGGAGGCCCGGCAGTCCGCCGAGCCGGTCCTCGTCGCCGCGGGCAACGTGCACGTGGGCAGCGGCAGCGCGCTCTACACCCTCGACGCCGTCACCGGCACCCCGAAGTGGCGGTTCGCCGCGGGCGGCGAGGTCGTCGGCGCGCCGGTCGTCGCGGACGGCCGGGTGCACTTCGGGTCGGCGGACCACGTGCTGTACACCCTCGACGCGACGGGCGGCCAGCTCCGCTGGAAGCTGGCCACGGGCGGCGAGATCACGGGCACGCCCGTCGCACGGAACGGCGTCGTGTACGCGTGCAGCAAGGACCGCTGCGTGTACGCGCTGGACGCGCAGAAGGGCACGGGTACGGGCGCACGGGCCCACGCGTAACCCGTCCCGGGCCGCGCACGCCTCGCGCTCACGCGCCTTGCGCGCCTCGCGGGCCGTGCGGGCCGTTGCCGTCGTCGTCGGGCCGGCGCGGGGCGTCCGGCCGGGGGCCGGTGTACGTGTCGTCGCCCTCCGGCTCGGGCCACGGGCTCGTCTGGACCGAAGGGCCCGGCTCCCGCGTCGGCGGCCAGGTGTCCGGCGTACCCGATCCCGGCGCCTCGTAGGGCCGCCGCCGGCGTCCGGGCCGCCCCGCCATCACCACCGACCCCGCGAGCAGCAGCACGCCCCCGCCCCCGGCGAGCGCGACACCGGGCCCGAGCCCGGAACCGTCGCCCGCGACGACGAGGCTGTCGGTGGTCTGGAAGACGCGGACCATCCACAGCACCGTGAACCCCAGCACCACGACCCCCGCCACGGCGACGAGCGAGCGCGAGCGCAGGACGACCCCGGCCACGGCCACCACCGCCGCGCACAGGAACGGCAGCCACAGCGACCCGATGAGCCCGCCGGGGGGCGTACCCGTCACGCCCGCCCCGGTGAAGAGGTCGCCCAGCCGGTAGTGCCGCCCGAGGCGGCCGTCGTACCAGTCACGGAAGGGGCTCAGCACGGCGGCCGCCGCTCCGGCGAGAGCGAGGATCGCACCGAGGACGTTGCGGATCATTTCCGTACCTCCGGGACCTCCGGGTGCATATCGGCGCTCTCGCTCCGACGCTACGCCGCACGTGTGACGGCCGCCACCAGACGGGGACGAGACCGTGACAGGGCCATGACCGGGTCGCCGGGCTCGCGCGCCATGCTGTGCGCTACGGTGCCGTGTCGCCCGGCCGGTGGGCCGGTGACGCACCGAAACGGAAGAGAACCGGAAAAACGGGGGGTTCGATGAGACGGCAGCACGTGAAGCTGACGGTGGTCCTGGTCGCGGTGGTGCTCGCGCTGACCGGGTTCTCCAGCGGCAGCCACGGAGGAAAGGGCAAGAGCAAGAGCCGGTCCAGCAGCGGCGGGGGCGGCGGGTGCTCCAACTCGAAGAAGAGCAACGGCACGTACCACGACACGGACTCGGACACGGACTACGGCTCGTCGAGCGGCTCCTCCGGCTCCACGTACACCGACCCCACCCCCGCGCCCACCGCGACGGACGCGCCGAGGGTGTACGTGTTCCGCTGCGCGCAGCCGGCGAGGGGCAAGCGCAAGGCGTACACCGCCTCCACGGTCCGGCTGACCGCGGTCACCTCCGGCACGCACACCTACGAGGTCGACGTGTCCTTCCTGGACGCCATGGGCAACCTGGTCGACACGGGCGAGGCGACGGTGGAGGCGGACGGCGGCGAGACGAAGACGGTCTCCGTCCGCATGGACAGCCCGCGCACGGTGTCCCGCGTCAAGAAGTGCCGGGTCACGGCAGAACTCAGCTACTGACCCCGGACACGCGACGGCCGCGACGGCTCCCCCTCCGCGCCGCCGCGGCCGTTCCCCCCGTGCCCCCGTCGATGTGCGGCTTAGTTGGCCGGTTCGCTCGTGGCGTGGGTGTTGTCCGTCTTGTCCTCGGTCTCACCCTCGGGCGCCGACGTGGCGTGGGTGTTGAGCGGCTTGATCGTGCCGTCCGTGCCCAGAAGGTCCGCCGGGGCGCTGGTGGCGTGGGTGTTGAGCGGCTTGATGATCGGCTCAGTGCTCTCGTCGGCCATGATCGTCTACTCCCGTTAGTCGTTCTTCGTGCTGGTTCGGCGAGGCCCGTCCGGCTGTTCCCCCGTGGACTGCCGGACGGGCCTGTCGGGCCGCTCACATTAGTGCCACGGCCTTGAGTCGCCCCGCCTGCCCCCCGACGCGGCGGATCGACTGCTCAGAGAGTGGACCGGCGCGATAAACGAACGATGAACGGGCAGGCAGGGCAGGCCGGGTCAGGAAACCGTGGCGGCGGCGAGGAGGCGGCGTACGTCGGCGGCCTCGGGGGAGCCGAGGGACTCGAATATCTCCAGTGCCTCGCGCCAGCAGACCTGCGCACGCCCGGTCTGGCCGATCCCGGACAGCGAACGGCCGAGGACCGTGAGCACGTTCCCCCGACGCCATTCCCCGCCGATGCCACGCAGAACCGTCAGCGCCGTCTCGGAGTTGGCGGCTGCCTGGGCCGGGCGGTCGGCCGCGATGTCCAGCTCGGCCAGACGGAACAGCGACATGCCCTCCCAGAGCCGCTGCCGGCTGTCCTTGAAGACCTGGTACGCCTCCTTGAGACTGTCCGCCGCCTCCTCCAGCCGGCCGCTCTGCGTCAGCGCGAGCCCCAGCGCGTAGCGGCCGTTCGCGCCCTTGAGCGCGTGGTTCATCTCGTCGTACATGGCCGTGCCCCGCTGGGCGAGGGACACCGCCGTGGTCGTACGCCCCATGGCCAGGTGGACGCGTGACAGGTTGCAGAGGGCGGACGCCTCGCCGGGACGGTCACCGAGGTCCCGGAAGTCCTCGATGGCGCGGGTCAGATGCCTTTCGCCGTCCGCGTGCCGGTTCTCGTAGAGCGCGACGATGCCGAGGAGGTTCGACGCCCAGCAGGCCGGCAGCGGGTCGCCGGCCGCCGCCGAGAGCCGCAGGGCCCGGGTGCACTCGTGCTCGGCCAGGTCGAAGCGGCCGGACACGTGGTGCACGTTGGCGAGCGTGAGCAGCGCTCTGGCCTCGGCCTTGGTGTCCCCGGCCGCTTCGGCGGCCTGGCAGGCGGCGACGACGGTCGCCTCGTACTCCTTGGAGTTCGCCCCCGACTCCGCCAGCTCGATGGCCGTCCAGAGGAGGTCGACGGCGGGTGCGGTCGACGGCCCGTGCGCCGCCTGGCGGGCGCACGCCAGCAGCGTCGCGGCCTCGTTGTAGAGCCAGTCCTGCGCCTCGCGCCGGTCGGTGAACGTCAGCCCGCTGTACGAGGTGGGCGCCAGATGGTCGATCAGGGTGTCGCCCGGCTTCTCCAGCGCGCTGACGCAGGCCACCGTCGCCAGGTAGAAGTCCAGCAGCCGGGACAGGGCCTCGGCGCGTTCGCCCGGGCTTTGTTCGTCGCGTTCCGCGCAGGAGCGGGCGTAGAGGCGGACCAGGTCGTGGTAGCGGTAGCGGCCCGGGGCGGCGGATTCGACCAGGGACGTGTCGACCAGGGCCTCCAGCAGGTCCTCCGCCGTGTGCGGGTCCAGGTCGAGGAGGGCGGCCGCGGCGGCCAGGGAGATGTCGGGGCCGTCCGCGAGGCCGAGGAGGCGGAAGGCGCGGGCCTGGGCCGGTTCCAGCTGGCCGTAGCCGAGTTCGAAGGTGGCCTTCACCGCGAGGTCGCCGGCCTGCAGCTCGTCCAGCCGGCGCCGCTCGTCCGCCAGCTTGGCGGCCAGGACGGACACCGTCCAGGTACGGCGCGAGGCCAGCCGCGAGGCGGCGATCCGGATGGCGAGGGGCAGGAACCCGCACGCGGCGACCACGTCGAGCGCCGCCTCCCGCTCGGAGTTGATGCGCTCCTCGCCGACGATCCGGGTGAACAGCTGCAGCGCCTCGTCCGGGGACATCACGTCCAGGTCCACCAGATGGGCGCCCGCAAGGTCCACCATCCGCACCCGGCTGGTGACCAGCGCCGCGCAGCCCTCCGTGCCGGGGAGCAACGGGCGTATCTGGGCGGCGTCGTGGGCGTTGTCCAGGAGGATCAGGACCCGGCGGCCGTCGAGCGTGGAGCGGTAGAGCGCGGCGCGCTCGTCCAGCGTGTCCGGGATCGCCGAGTCCGCGGTGCCGAGCGCCCGTAGGAACGAGCCGAGGACCGTCTCCGGCTCGGCGGCCCGCGCCCCGGCGCCCTGGAGGTCGACGTACAGCTGCCCGTCCGGGAAGTGCTTGCGGGCCTGGTGGGCGACGTGGACGGCGAGGGTCGTCTTGCCGACGCCGCCGATGCCGGCCAGCGCGGAGACCGCCATCACGGACCCCTCGGCCGTCGCCAGCCGGTCGCCCAGCTCGCGGACGAACGCCGCCCGGCCCGTGAAGTCCGGGACGGTCGCGGGGAGCTGGGCCGGGCGGACCGGTGCGGCGGCCGGGGCCGGGTCGTCGGCCGGGCGGGCCAGCTCCTCGTCGGCGCGCAGGATGCGCTGCTGGAGCTGGGCCAGCTCCTGGCGCGGGTCCACGCCCAGTTCCTCGGCGAGCAGCCGCCGCGTGTCCGCGTACACGGCCAGCGCCTCCGCCTGCCGGCCGCTGCGGTACAGGGCCACCATCAGCAGCTCCCGCAGCCTTTCGCGCAGCGGGTGCGCCGCGGTGAGCGCGGTCAGTTCGGAGACCGCCTCCGCGTGGCAGCCGGCCTCCAGGTCGAGGTCGAGCCGGGTCTCGGTGAGCTGGAGCCGCCACTCCTCCAGGCGGGTGCGCTGGTACTCCGCGTACGGGCCGGGCACCGAGGCCAGCGCCTCGCCGTCCCACAGCCCGAGCGCCTTGTTCAGCAGGGCCCGCGCGGCGTCCCGGTCCCCGGCCGCCCGCGCCTTCTCCGCACCGGCCGCCAGCTCCTGAGCGACGGTCAGGTCGAGCGCGTCCGGCGCGGTGCGCATCGCGTAGCCGCCGGAGTCGCTGACGAGGGTGTCGGAGCCGAGGACCTTGCGCAGCCGCGAGGCGTACGTGCGTATCGCGGCCAGCGCCTGCGAGGGCGGCTCGTCGCCCCAGATGCCGTCGATCAGCTCGCCGGCCGTCGCGGTGCGCCCGCCGCGCAGCAGCAGGGCCGTCAGCAGCGCGCGCTGCTGCGGCGATCCGGACGGCAGCGGCTCGCCGCCGCGCCGGACCCGTACGGGCCCGAGTACGGAGAAGTGCAGCGCGCCCTCGTCCTCCGGGCGCCGCTCCGGGATTCGCTGCTGCGGAACGCGTACCCGTGGCCCGTCGCCATGGCCCATTGCTGCCTCCTGTCCCCTGCGCACGGCACGGCACGGGGCGGTGTGTCCGGATCGGTCACAGGCCGTCCGGATTGCTCCATACCGTTGATATCGCCGTCAACAGTCTGCCTTGTGAAGGGTCGGCCCGTCAGCAACGGAGGGGCCTCTGCACAAGCCCTCGACAACGATTGTGGAACGGGGCAGTTGGGACGGGAGAGGCTCACGGGACGGGGGTGACGGTGAGCGGGGGCGTCCGCCGCGCGGTCGCGGACGCCCCCCGGCCGGGCGCCCCGGTCTCAGCGTGCCGCCCGCACCACCGGCTCCTGCAGCTCGGTCACCCAGGCGTCCCGGTCCTCCGGGCACTCCAGGCTGATCTCGCGGGCGTACCCGGCCGACCGGTAGCCGTTGGCGTCGATCCAGCGGGCCAGGGTCTGGGTCGTCGGCAGCACGGCGTCCATAGAGCCGCGGTGCACGATGGTCGCCGCCTCGAACTCCGGCAGCTCCACCACCGTGATCCCGGTGTCGCCGACCGGGCCCACCGGGGCAAAGACCGTCACCCCGGCGTGCACGACGACCTTGCCGCCGCCGTCGGCGGCATCCTCGTAGCGGGCGACCCCGGGGCCGGACGGGCAGACCCCGGCCTCCCCGAGGAGCGGGAAGAGCCGGTCGTACAGCGGGCCGATGACCGGCCCGATGTCCTGCGGCTCGTAGCTGCCGGCCACCCCGGTCAGCTCGGCGACCCGCACCGCGGGCACCCTCTTGATCACGACGTCGTCCGTGGACATGCGTCCCTCGCTCTCGATCGACCGGAGCCTCGCCTCGACCTGCGCCAGCCGTGCGGCCGCCGCGGCCATCGCCGCCTCCAGCTCCGTACGGCGCAGCCGCAGCATCCCGCGCAGCTCCTCCGGGCCGACCTCGTCGTCCAGGACCGACCGCACCTGCTGGAGCGTGAAGCCGAGGTCCTTGAGCGCGATGATCCGGTTGAGCCGGGCGAGCTGGGCGGCGCCGTAGTAGCGGTAGCCGGTCGAGGGGTCGGTGCGGTCCGGGCGCAGCAGCCCGATCTCGTCGTAATGACGCAGCATGCGGGCCGACACCCGCCCGTACCGGGCGAAGTCTCCGATGGTGAACGTGACGGTCTCCACTGCACGGCTTCACACGGTGTGAAGGTCAAGGGACGGCCGGGGACGGGGGCGTACGGCCTCCTCACAGGCAGGAGCCCCGCCCTCCGCCGGTGCGGGGGGAGCGGGGCTCCTTGGGTACTGCTCTTACGGCCGCGATCGGCCGACCCTGGGCAACTCAGGCCGGGGTGACGTTCTCCGCCTGCGGGCCCTTGGGGCCCTGGGTGACGTCGAAGTTCACGACCTGGTTCTCCTCGAGGGAGCGGAACCCGGACGCGTTGATCGCGGAGTAGTGGACGAAGACATCCGGGCCGCCGCCGTCCTGGGCGATGAAGCCGAAGCCCTTTTCAGCGTTGAACCACTTGACGGTTCCGGTAGCCATAAGCCCTCCTTGGGCCAAAGGGTTGCCCTGCTCCAGAACCTGCAATGAAGTCTGAAAACTACAAAAGCCTGCGGGGTCACATGCTCCGCAGGCTCTGTACTGCAAGGGAAACCAAACTGCAACTTGATGTCGAGCGTAGCATGCGGGATGTGCGGAAGGGTAGAGGGAAAGATCACCTCACCCGGATGTTTGATAGCCGCGCGCGCGAGCCATCCGGATGGGTCATCCGGGAGCCCCTTCCCGGGCGCCGCACGCCCCCGGTGGGGCGGCGGGCGGACGGCGGGTCTAGCCTCGCGATGTGGACAATTCAACCGTTTCAAACGCCGCGGTCGACGACCGTCGCCCCCGCCCGCGCGTCGGCCACATCCAGTTCCTCAACTGCCTTCCCCTCTACTGGGGGCTGGCACGCACCGGAACGCTGCTCGACCTGGAGCTGTCGAAGGACACCCCCGAGAAGCTCAGCGAGCAACTGGTGAGGGGCGAGCTGGACATCGCCCCCGTCACCCTCGTCGAATTCCTGCGCAACGCCGACGACCTGGTCGCCTTCCCCGACATCGCGGTCGGCTGCGACGGCCCCGTCATGTCCTGCGTGATCGTCTCGCAGCGTCCCCTGGAGGACCTGGACCGGGCCCGCGTCGCCCTCGGCTCGACCTCCCGCACCTCCGTGCGGCTGGCGCGCCTGCTGCTCGCCGAGCGGTACGGCGTCCGCCCGGACTACTACACCTGCCCGCCCGACCTGGGCGTGATGATGCAGGAGGCGGACGCGGCGGTCCTCATCGGCGACGCCGCCCTGCGCGCCAACCTGCACGACGCCCCCCGGCTCGGACTCCAGGTCCACGACCTGGGCGCGATGTGGAAGGAGTGGACGGGCCTCCCGTTCGTCTTCGCCGTCTGGGCCGCGCGCAAGGACTACCTGGCCGCCGAGCCCACCGCGGTCCGGCAGGTCCACGAGGCGTTCCTGGCCTCCCGCGACCTGTCCCTGGAGGAGGTCACCAAGGTCGCCGAGCAGGCGGCGCGCTGGGAGGCCTTCGACGCCGAGGTCCTGGAGCGCTACTTCACCACGCTCGACTTCCGCTTCGGTCCGGACCAGCTGAGGGGCGTCGAGGAGTTCGCGCGCCGCACCGGCGCGGAGGCGGGCTTCCCGGCGGACGTGAAGGTGGAGCTGCTCGGCGGATGAGAACATCCCACCGCCCGGGAAAGCCATTTTCGATTCAACTGAACACGCGGTGAATGGCCGATTGCGGGAGCCCTCGGGTGTGTACTCCCGATGTCTCCCGCAATCGGCTGCGGCGCCTCCCGCAATCCACCCGGCGGACGACCGGCGCATTCACGCCTTTTATCGCGGGGAATGACGTCGTTCGTTCCCTTGGGGGCGAAATCGGCGGATGGTTTCTCCCGTGGCCGGACGAGACTTCCGGACACGAACTAGGCTTCGGTCGGAGGTCCGGCCGGTTCACAGGGGGAGTCCTTAATATGCAGCCGCTGGAAGCCGGGGAACCGCTGAGCATCGGCGCCTACCGGCTGCTCGGCAGACTCGGCGCCGGCGGCATGGGCCGCGTGTACCTCGGGCGCAGCGCCGGCGGGCGCACCGTCGCCGTCAAGGTCGTCCACCCCCACTTCGCGCTCGACGAGCAGTTCCGCGCCCGGTTCCGGCGCGAGGTGGAGGCCGCCCGGCGGATCGGCGCCCAGTGGACCGCGCCCGTCCTGGACGCCGACCCGGACGCCCCCGTCCCCTGGGTCGCCACCGGGTACGTGGCCGGCCCGCCGCTCTCCGCCGCCGTCACCGAGCACGGCCCGCTGCCCGAGCACGCGGTACGGGTGCTGGGCGCCGGACTCGGCGAGGCGCTGGCCGCCGTGCACGAGCGGGGCCTGATCCACCGCGACGTGAAGCCGTCCAACGTCCTGCTCGCCCTCGACGGCCCCCGCCTCATCGACTTCGGCATCGCGCGGGCCATCGACGCGACCGCCTCGCTCACCTCCACCGGGGTCTCCGTCGGCTCGCCCGGCTACATGGCGCCCGAGCAGATCCGGGGCACCGACCTGTCCGGCGCGGCGGACATCTTCTCGCTGGGCGCGGTCCTGGCGTACGCGGCGACCGGCTCCGCGCCCTTCCTCGGCGACTCGTCGGCCGTCCTCCTCTACAAGGTGGTCCACGAGGAACCGGAGCTGGGCGAGCTGGAGGGCCCGCTGCGCGACACCATCGCCGCCTGCCTGGCCAAGGACCCGGCGCGCCGGCCGACCCCGGCCGAGCTGGCCCGCCGCCTGCTGCCGGGCGGCGCGGCGGCCGCGGTGGCC
>NZ_JAKRGC010000246.1 GCF_022347745.1 Streptomyces sp. OfavH-34-F | reverse complement strand
CCCGGTCGCTGGCCGCCCACGAGGTGCTGCGCGCCCGGCTGGTGCGCGGCCTGGACCTGGCGCTGCTCCCCGCGGACGCGACCGCCCCCGGCGAGCCGCTGTTCACGCGCTGAGCGCGGACGGGGGCCCGCCGGGGGCGGCGGAGGCGGTGGGGGAGCGAGGGCTCAGCCGAAGACCGGGCCGGTGTACTTCTCGCCCGGGCCCTGACCCGGCTCGTCCGGGACGAGCGAGGCCTCGCGGAAGGCCAGCTGGAGGGACTTCAGGCCGTCGCGCAGCGGGGCGGCGTGGAACGAGCTGATCTCCGTGGTGCTCGCGTCCAGCAGGCCGGCCAGCGCGTGGACCAGCTTGCGGGCCTCGTCCAGGTCCTTGTGGTCGTCGCCGTCCTCGGTCAGTCCGAGCTTGACGGCGGCGGCGCTCATCAGGTTGACGGCGACCGTCACGATCACCTCGACGGCGGGCACCTCCGCGATGTCGCGGGCCATCTCGTCGAAGCCGGGGGAAGTACTGCTGGGGGTCGCGTCACTCATGCGTCTTACGATAGGCCCACGGGAGCGGCCCTCCGCGCGCGGGAGCCGCCGCGTCCCCGGGTTGGTGCCCGCCCCGGCGAGCTGCTAACCTTGTGTAACGACCGGCTGGGCAACGATGTGCCCGGCCCACAAGTGGAGGCTCCGTTCTCCCACCTTGCCGTCCACGGGACGGCGGGTCACCGGTCAGGTGGTGCCCATCGTTCCGTACGGACGATGGAGCCGCCCGATGCGCCCCGCGGTACGCCGTGGCGGTGTTCCGGTTTTCCAGGAGCCCCGCCTGTGTCCCGTCCGGGGCATTTTTGTTGTCCCGGCGCGGTTGGTCTGTCTGAAACAGACGTTACGCGGCTGTCCGCCAGGCGGTCGCGTGGTGCTACCGAGGAGGATCCATCAGCGCCGAGCCCCGCATCAACGACCGGATTCGCGTGCCCGAGGTGCGACTTGTCGGTCCCAGCGGCGAGCAGGTCGGGATTGTGCCGCTTGCCAAGGCCCTGGAACTCGCACAGGAGTACGACCTCGACCTGGTCGAGGTGGCGGCTACCGCCCGTCCGCCCGTGTGCAAGCTCATGGACTACGGGAAGTTCAAGTACGAGTCGGCCATGAAGGCCCGTGAGGCGCGCAAGAACCAGGCGCACACGGTCATCAAGGAGATGAAGCTCCGGCCGAAGATCGACCCGCACGACTATGACACCAAGAAGGGTCACGTCGTCCGGTTCCTCAAGCAGGGCGACAAGGTCAAGATCACGATCATGTTCCGCGGTCGTGAGCAGTCCCGCCCCGAGCTGGGCTTCCGGCTGCTCCAGCGGCTCGCTTCGGACGTCGAGGAACTCGGCTTCATCGAGTCCAACCCGAAGCAGGACGGCCGGAACATGATCATGGTTCTGGGCCCGCACAAGAAGAAGACCGAAGCCATGGCCGAGGCCCGTGAGGCCCAGGCCGCCCGCAAGGCGGAGCGCCAGGGGAACAACAACACCCCCGACGCCGAGCCCGCGGAGAAGGCGCCCGAGGCGGCGCCCGAGGCCGAGACCCCTTCCGAGGCGTGACCTCCGGGGGATGCCATCCAGGCGCCCCCGGAACCCCCCGGAAGTCCATCACGATCTGACGTCCCTGCAGTCCGGTGTCCGCACCGAGAGGGGCGCCACCGACGAGGAGAGAACGGCGCGATGCCGAAGAACAAGACGCACAGCGGTGCCAGCAAGCGCTTCAAGATCACCGGCTCCGGCAAGGTGCTGCGCGAGAGGGCCGGCAAGCGCCACCTGCTCGAGCACAAGTCGTCCAAGAAGACGCGTTCGCTGACCGGCACGGTCGTCGCGGCTCCGGCCGACGCCAAGAAGGTCAAGAAGCTTCTCGGCAAGTGAGGGCGCGGTCCCCGGTGAGCCCGGGGACACGCCCTCCATCCGACCGGAACCCAATCGTTTCCGGGCCGTGTGAGTACCACCACGGCCCCGCTACAAGGAGTTAACAAGTGGCACGCGTCAAGCGGGCAGTCAACGCCCACAAGAAGCGCCGGGCGATCCTCGAGCAGGCCAGCGGGTACCGCGGTCAGCGTTCGCGCCTGTACCGCAAGGCCAAGGAGCAGGTCACCCACTCCCTGGTCTACAACTACAACGACCGCAAGAAGCGCAAGGGCGACTTCCGTCAGCTCTGGATCCAGCGCATCAACGCGGCCGCCCGCCAGAACGGCATGACGTACAACCGCCTCATCCAGGGTCTCAAGGCCGCCAACATCGAGGTGGACCGCAAGATCCTGGCCGAGCTCGCGGTCAACGACGCCAACGCGTTCGCCGCCCTCGTCGAGGCCGCTCAGAAGGCCCTCCCGAGCGACGTCAACGCCCCGAAGGCCGCCTGACCCGGGCCGCACTTCCAGGCATTTCCGCCGGACCCGCAGGCGCCAGCCGTCTGCGGGTCCGGTGCGTTGCGCCCCCTCGGCGCCCGTCCGGCGGACCGGGCCGGGGAGGACGCGGCACGAGACCGGACCTTCGTCACGCAGAGAGGCTCCTCGCCGACCATGGGCACCCCCGAACTGATCTCCCCGCGTTCGCCGCGGGTCGCCGCCGCCCGGCGGCTGGCCAGGCGCAACTTCCGCGGCAAGGAGCGCAGGTTCATCGCCGAGGGGCCGCAGGCCGTGCGCGAGGCGGCCGAGCACCGGGGCGCCGACGGCGCGCCGACCCTCGTCGAGCTCTTCGCCACCGTCGAGGCCGCCGAGCGCTACGCGCCCATCGTCGACGCGGCCCACGCGGCCGGCGCCCGCGTGCACCTCGCCGGCGCCGACGTACTGGCCGACGTCTCGCAGACCGTCACCCCGCAGGGCCTCATCGGGGTCTGCCGGTTCCTCGACTCGCCCTTCGACGCGATCCTCGCCGCCCGGCCCCGGCTGGTCGCCGTCCTCGCCCACGTCCGCGACCCCGGCAACGCCGGCACCGTCCTGCGCTGCGCCGACGCGGCGGGCGCCGACGCGGTCGTCCTCACCGACGCCTCCGTGGACCTGTACAACCCGAAGTCGGTCCGCGCCTCGGTCGGCTCGCTCTTCCACCTCCCGGTCGCCGTGGGCGTCCCCGTCGAGCAGGCCGTACGCGGGCTGCGCGGGGCGGGCGTGCGCATCCTGGCCGCCGACGGCGCGGGCAGCGACGACCTCGACGACGAACTCGACGCCGGCACCATGGGCGGCCCCACCGCCTGGGTCTTCGGCAACGAGGCGTGGGGGCTGCCCGAGGAGACCCGCGCCCTCGCCGACGCCGTGGTGCGGGTGCCGATCCACGGCAAGGCGGAGAGCCTCAACCTGGCCACCGCCGCCGCGGTCTGCCTGTACGCCTCCGCGCGCGCCCAGCGCCCCCGCCGCGCCCCCCGCTGACCCCGTCCGCGCGCTCCCGCTTCCACGGAGAGCCCCCGCAGGGTGTCGCTCCGTCACCGGCGGCTAGTAGGGTGGCCAACTCGGAGGCAGGCCCACTGCATTGGTTCGAGAGGTGGGGTCCGGAATGGTTGTCGGCATGAGCGGGCCGCGCGCGGCGCACGCCGCCGTCGTGCGCGCCACCGGCGAACCGGACGGCGCCGCCGTCGCGGGCGGCCTCGGCCTGGACCCGGACGACCTCCCCGACGGACTGGTCGTCGCCGACGAGTCGGGCCGGGTCATCTGCTTCAACGCCGCCGCCGTCCGGATCACCGGCGTCGCCGCCTCCGCCGCCCTCGGCCGCCCCGTGGAACACGTACTGCCGCTGGAGGACCTCAAGGGCCGCCGCTGGTGGGAGCTGACCGACCCCTACGGCGGCCTCGCCACCCGGGTGGGCCAGCCCGAGCGCAACCTCCTGCTGCCCGGCGTCCGCGAGGTCCTGGTCTCCGCCCGCTACGTGCGCGAGACGCCCACCGGACCGGTCCGCCGGCTGGTGATCAGCCTGCGCGGCACCGAGGCCCGCCGCCGCTCCGAGCGCAGCCACGCCGAGCTGATCGCGACCGTCGCCCACGAGCTGCGCTCCCCGCTCACCTCGGTCAAGGGCTTCACGGCGACGCTGCTCGCGAAGTGGGAGCGCTTCACCGACGACCAGAAGCGCCTCATGCTGGAGACGGTGTACGCGGACGCCAACCGGGTCACCCGCCTCATCACCGAACTTCTGGACATCTCCAGGATCGACTCCGGGCGCCTGGAGCTGCGCCGCCAGCCCGTGGACCTGTCCGCCGCCGTCGAGCGCCACGTCCAGGCGCACACCGCGGCGGGCCAGGACCCCGGCCGCTTCCTCGTCCGCACCTGCCAGCCGCTGCCCGCGGTCTGGGCCGACCCGGACAAGGTCGACCAGGTCCTCGGCAACCTGCTGGAAAACGCGGTGCGGCACGGTGAGGGAACTGTCACCATCGACGTGGCACCCGCACCGGCGAAGAGCGACGAGAGGGGAGCGGCCGTCACCGTGAGCGACGAAGGGCCCGGCATCCCCGAGGAGTCGATGGGCCGCGTCTTCACCCGCTTCTGGCGGGGCAGCAAGCGCGGCGGCACCGGCCTGGGCCTCTACATCGTCAAGGGCATCGTCGAAGCCCACGGCGGCACCATCACGGTCGGCCGCGGCCCCGGAGGCGGCGCAGAGTTCCGATTTATGCTGCCCGTGAGCACTCCGGCCTATCTCAGCTGAGGCCCCGAGCGGCCCACGGGCGCCCCATCCGCCCCGCGACCTTTAGACTCGACCCTTGGCACCTTTGCGTCCTGCGGTCTTCGAGCGAGGTCACGGGGGTCCGGGAATGTCCCCCGGCAAGCGCAGCACTCAGCCAATCGGAAGTACGGGAAGAGATGTCGGCACCGAACAAGTCGTACGACCCAGTCGAGGTCGAGGCACTGAAACCGGAAGAGATCGAGCGCATCCGGGACGAGGCGCTCGCCGCCTTCGCCGCCGCGGGCGACCTCGAAGCGCTCGCCCAGGCGAAGACCGCGCACACCGGTGGCACCTCGCCCCTGTCGCTGGCCAACCGCGAGATCGGCGCACTGCCCCCGCAGGCCAAGGCCGAGGCCGGCAAGCGCGTCGGCCAGGCCCGCGCCGCCGTGGGCCGCGCCCTCGCCGCCCGCCAGGCGGAGCTGGAGGCCGAGCGGGACGCCCGCGTCCTGGTCGAGGAGGCGGTGGACGTCACCCTGCCCTACGACCGCGTCCCGGCCGGCGCCCGCCACCCCCTGACGACCTTCATGGAGCGCGTCGCCGACGTCTTCGTGGCCATGGGCTACGAGATCGCCGAGGGCCCCGAGGCCGAGGCGGAGTGGTTCAACTTCGACGCCCTGAACTTCGTGCCCGACCACCCGGCCCGGCAGATGCAGGACACCTTCTTCGTCGAGGGCGCCGACGGCGCGAAGAACGACGAGTCCGGTGTCGTCCTGCGCACGCACACCTCGCCGGTCCAGGCCCGCACCCTGCTCGACCGCGAGCCGCCCGTCTACGTCGTCTGCCCCGGCCGCGTCTACCGCACCGACGAGCTGGACGCCACGCACACCCCGGTCTTCCACCAGATCGAGCTGCTCGCCGTCGACGAGGGCCTGACCATGGCCGACCTCAAGGGCACCCTCGACCACATGGTCCAGGCCCTCTTCGGCCCGGACATGAAGACCCGGCTGCGGCCGAACTTCTTCCCGTTCACCGAGCCGTCCGCCGAGATGGACATGGTCTGCTACGTCTGCCGCGGCGCCTCCGTCGGCAACCCCGACCGCCCCTGCCGCACCTGCGGCAGCGAGGGCTGGATCGAGCTCGGCGGCTGCGGCATGGTCAACCCGAAGGTGCTCACCGCCTGCGGCGTCGACCCCGAAAAGTACAGCGGATTCGCCTTCGGGTTCGGCATCGAACGGATGCTGATGTTCCGCCACAACGTCGAAGACATGCGAGACATGGTCGAAGGTGACGTCCGGTTCACCCGGCCCTTCGGGATGGAGATCTGATGCGCGTCCCGCTTTCCTGGCTGCGGGAATACGTCGACCTGCCGGCCACCGAGACCGGCCGCGACGTGCAGGCCAAGCTCGTCGCCGTGGGCCTGGAGGTCGAGACGGTCGAGCGGACCGGCGCCGGCCTCACCGGCCCGCTGGTCGTCGGACAGGTGCTGACCATCGAGGAGCTGGAGGGCTTCAAGAAGCCCATCCGCTTCTGCACCGTCGACGTCGGCACCGCCAACGGCACCGGCGAACCGCAGGAGATCGTCTGCGGCGCCCGCAACTTCTCCGTCGGCGACAAGGTCGTCGTGGTCCTGCCCGGCGCCGTGCTCCCCGGCGACTTCGCGATCGCCGCCCGCAAGACGTACGGCAAGACCTCGCACGGCATGATCTGCTCCGCCGACGAGCTGGGCATGGGCGACGACGGCACGCACGGCATCATCGTGCTCCCCCCGGAGCACGAGGTCGGCACCGACGCCATCGAGCTGCTGGAACTCGTCGACGAGGTCCTGGACATCGCCGTCACGCCCGACCGCGGCTACTGCCTGTCGATGCGCGGCGTCGCCCGCGAGACCGCCATCGCCTACGGCCTGCCGCTGCGCGACCCGGCCCTGCTGGACGTGCCCGCGCCCAACGCGTACGGCTACCCGGTCAAGGTCGCCGACCCGATCGGCTGCTCCCGCTTCACCGCGCGCACCGTCGTCGGCCTCCAGCCCGAGGCCCGCACCCCGATCTGGATGCAGCGCCGGCTCCAGAAGGCGGGCATGCGCCCCATCTCGCTCGCCGTGGACGTCACCAACTACGTGATGCTCGAACTCGGCCAGCCGCTGCACGCCTACGACCGGACCCGCGTCGACGGCCCGATCGGGGTGCGCCGCGCCGAGCAGGGCGAGAAGCTCACCACGCTCGACGGCGTCGTCCGCGTGCTGGACTCCGGCGACCTCGTCATCACCGACAACCGCGGCCCCATCGGCCTCGCGGGGGTCATGGGCGGCGCGAACACGGAGATCGCCGACGCGGCCGAGGGCGCGCACACCTCCGAGGTCGTCATCGAGGCCGCGCACTTCGACGCGATCTCGATCGCCCGCACCGCCCGCCGCCACAAGCTGCCCTCCGAGGCGTCCAAGCGCTTCGAGCGCGGCGTGGACCCGAACGCCGCCGCCGCGGCCGCCCAGCGCACCGTGGACCTGCTGGTCCTGCTCGCCGGCGGCACCGCCGAGGCGGGCGTCACCGAGGTCAGCGCCCCCTCCGCGCCCCGCACCATCACGATGGCCGCCGACCACCCCGACCAGGTCGCCGGGGTCGCCTACGGCCGCGAGACCGTCGTCCGCCGCCTCCAGGAGGTCGGCTGCGACGTCTACGGGCAGGACGAGCTCCTGGTCACCACGCCGTCCTGGCGCCCCGACCTCACCGAGCCCAACGACCTGGCCGAAGAGGTCATCCGCCTGGAGGGCTACGAGAACCTGCCCTCCACGCTGCCGACCCCGCCCTCCGGCCGCGGCCTCACCGAGCGCCAGCGGCTGCACCGCCGCGTCGGCCGGGCCCTCGCGGGCGCGGGCTACGTCGAGGCCCTGAACTACCCGTTCATCGGCGAGGCCGTCCTCGACCAGCTCGGCCTGGAGGCGGACGACGCCCGCCGCCGCACGGTCAAGCTGGTCAACCCGCTCTCCGACGAGGAGCCCTCGCTGCGCACCACGCTGCTGCCGGGCCTCCTCGGCGCACTGCGGCGCAACGACGGCCGGGGCAGCCACGACCTCGCCCTCTTCGAGACCGGCCTCGTGTTCCGGCCCACGGGCCAGGAGACCAAGCCCGTCCGGCTGCCCGTGAACCGGCGCCCCTCGGCCGAGGAGATCGCCTCGCTCGACGCCGCGCTGCCGCGCCAGCCGCGCCGCGCCGCCGTCGTCCTCGCCGGCGCCCGCGAGCAGGCCGGCTGGTGGGGCAAGGGCCGCCCCGCCGACTGGGCGGACTCCATCGAGGCGGCGCGCACCGTCGCCCGCGAGGCCGGCGTCGAGGTCGTCGTGCGCGCCGACCGGCACGCCCCGTGGCACCCCGGCCGCTGCGCCGCCCTGTACGTGACGGTCGAGGGCCGGGAGACCCTGTTCGGGCACGCCGGTGAGCTGCACCCGCGCGTCATCAAGGAACTCCACCTGCCCGAGCGCACCTGCGCCATGGAGGTCGACCTCGACGTCCTGGAGCAGGCCGCGGACGGCGTCCTGCCGGCACCGCGGATCTCCGCCTTCCCGGTGGCCACCCAGGACGTCGCCCTGGTCGTCGGCCAGGACGTGCCCGCCGCCGACGTGGAGCGGGCGCTGCGCGAGGGCGCGGGCGAACTCCTGGAGTCGCTGCGCCTGTTCGACGTCTTCACCGGCGACCAGATCGGCGAGGGCAGCAAGTCCCTGGCGTACGCGCTGCGCTTCCGCGCCGCCGACCGCACGCTGACCGTGGACGAGGCGAGCGCCGCCCGTGACGCGGCGGTGGCCCTGGCCGCCGAGCGTACGGGCGCGGTGCTGCGCGGGGCGTAGTCCCGCACCGCGTGAAGGAGGGGCGTATCCGGTCACCGGGTACGCCCCTCCTGTGTGCTCGCCGCGTCCGCCCCCGCCGCGGAGTGTCGGGCAGGCCGGCGGGGTGGATCACGCGGACCCGGGCCACCCCGCTGTACGAGGGGGAGCGGACGGCCCGTCCGCGTCCGGCGAGGCATCCATTCAAGCGACCCTCCGGCCCGTCCGGCAGCGTGCGCGGCGGGACGGTTCGGGCATTGCGTTCACACCCCGTGTGAATCGTGCTCCACTGGGGCGACACGTCCTGGCGTGCCGAACCACCGGAGGGGGACATGGCGGCAAGGGAACCCAACACCGCGCTGGAGGCCCTGATCGAGGAGGCGGGCGTCTCCCGGGCCGGACTGGCCGGCCGGGTGAACCGGGCCGGCCGTGCGCGCGGACTCTCCCTGCGCTACGAACACACCGCCGTCGCCCGCTGGCTGAAGGGCCAGCGCCCGCGCGGCCAGGTGCCGGACCTGATCTGCGACGTGCTCGGCGCCAGGCTGCGCCGGACGGTGTCCCTGGCCGACATCGGCATGGCGGCGCCCGACACCCCCGCGCCCGCCGGGGACTCCTCGCTCCCGCACTTCGTCGAGCGGGCCACCGCTGTCTGGCGTTCGGACGCCCAGCAGCGCCCGTACCTCGCCGACGCCCCGGCCGTCACCGGCACCACCGCCGTGATGCCGGTCTGGGAGTGGGAGAACCCGCCGGAGGACGCCGACGTGTCGCGCGACGGCCCGGCCCGCGTCGGCGCCGCCGACATGTCAACGCTGCGGGCCGCCCGGCACCATTACGAACTGATGTACCGGAAGGCGGGCGGCATCGCGACCCGCCCGCGCGTGGTCGGCTTCCTCAACGCCGGGGCTGCCCCGCTGCTGCGCGGCGGCTACAGCGACGCGACGGGCCGTCAACTGCACCGCACGACGGGCGCCCTGGTGGCCGTCGCCGGCATCTGCGCCTACGACTCCGACGCGCACGGCCTGGCCCAGCGCTACTTCCACCAGGCGCTGCGCCTGGCCAAGGCGAGCGGGGACCGGGGCTTCGGCGGCTATGTGATCGCGCTCCTGGTGAACCAGTCGCTGTTCCTCGCCGAATACCGCAGGTCCGTCGCCTTCGCGCAGGCGGCGCTGCGGACGGCCGGGGGCGGGATCACCCCCGCGCTCGCCGCCGATCTGCACGCGATGCAGGCCAAGGCGTACGCCCGGCTCGGGGACCGGGCGAGCGCGCTGGAGTGCATCGGCCGCGCCGAGGCGGAGGCCGGGCGCATCCGGCCGGGCCGGGAGCCGGACGAGACGGGCTACGTCCAGCCGGGCCTGGTGGACGTCCAGGTGGCGGAGGCGCTGCTGCACCTCGGCGACCTGCCGGCGGCCCGCGGGCACGCGGTGG
>NZ_JAKRGC010000245.1 GCF_022347745.1 Streptomyces sp. OfavH-34-F | reverse complement strand
GGCGGAGCCGCAGGCCGCGCAGCCGCAGGCTCCGCAGCCGCAGGCGCCCTGGTCCGCTCAGCAGCCTCAGCCCCAGCCCCCGCAGCAGGGCGGCGGCTACGGATTCCCGCCGGGCGCGCAGCCGCCGGCCGAGGGCGGCGGTGCCCCGCAGCTGCCCGCGCAGGCGCAGCCGCAGCCCCACCAGCCGCAGCCGTACCAGCAGCCCGTCGATCCGCGGGTCGGCACCGCGTGGCCCGCGCCCGTCACCCACGATCAGCGCGAGCGTTCCGTGCCGGGCGCCCCGCTGGGCTACACGGCGGCCGTGGAGCTCACGTCCGACCGGCTGATCCGGGGCAAGCAGAAGACGCGGAGCAGCCGCAACCCCTCGGCCGCGGCCCGGTTCAAGCTGGGCGGCAAGAAGGAGGAGCAGGAGAGGCTGCGCAAGCTGGAGCTGATCCGTACGCCGGTGCTCTCCTGCTACCGGATCGCGGTCATCAGCCTCAAGGGCGGCGTCGGCAAGACCACGACGACCACCGCGCTGGGCGCGACCCTCGCCAGCGAGCGGCAGGACAAGATCCTCGCCATCGACGCCAACCCGGACGCCGGCACCCTGGGCCGCCGGGTGCGCCGGGAGACCGGGGCGACCATCCGCGACCTGGTGCACGCGATCCCGCACCTCAACTCGTACATGGACATCCGCCGGTTCACCTCGCAGGCGCCCTCCGGGCTGGAGATCATCGCCAACGACGTGGACCCGGCGGTCTCCACGACGTTCAACGACGAGGACTACCGGCGCGCGATCGACGTGCTCGGCAAGCAGTACCCGATCATCCTCACGGACTCGGGGACCGGGCTGCTGTACAGCGCCATGCGCGGGGTGCTGGACCTGGCGGACCAGCTGATCATCATCTCGACGCCCTCGGTCGACGGCGCCTCCAGTGCCTCGACGACGCTGGACTGGCTGTCGGCGCACGGGTACGCGGAGCTGGTCCAGCGGTCGATCACGGTCATCTCGGGGGTCCGCGAGACCGGCAAGATGATCAAGGTCGATGACATCGTGCAGCACTTCCGGACCCGGTGCCGCGGGGTGGTCGTGGTGCCGTTCGACGAGCATCTGTCGGCCGGGGCCGAGGTGGACCTGGACATGATGCGGCCGAAGACGCGGGAGGCGTACTTCGACCTGTCCGCGCTGGTCGCCGAGGACTTCGCGCGCGCCCAGCAGCAGCAGGGGCTCTGGACGTCGGACGGCAGCGGCCCGCCGCCGCAGTACGCCCCGCCGCTGCCGGGCCGGCAGGTCCCCGGCCAGCAGGTCCCGGGTCAGCCGATGCCCGGTCAGCCGATGCCCGGTCAGCAGCCCGCCGCTCCGCAGCCGTACGCACCCCAGCAGCCGGGGCAGCCCGGACGGCCCCAGCCGGGGCAGTTCCAGCCGCAGCCCGGACAGCCGCAGCCCGGACAGCCGCAGTACCCCGGTCAGCCGTACGCGCCGCAATCACCCGGACAGCCCTACCCGCAGCAGCCCTACCCCGCGCAGCCGGGCCCCGGCGCCGGACAGGGGTGGCAGCAGCAGCCCGCGCAGGGACAGCAGCCGTACCCGCAGCCGCAGGCCGGGCAGCCCGGTCAGCAGGGTGCTCCGGAACCGTCCGCGCACCCCGAGTCGCAGGGCCCCGTACCGCCCGCCGGATGGCAGCAGCAGCCACCGTCAGCGCCTCAGCAGTAGGGCTTCAGAGGTCTGAACCAATGAGGGTCCGCATCGCCTCCGCGATGCGGACCCTTTTGGCATTCCCGCAGCCCACACGCCGTTTCGGGGACCGTTGACGTGGCTCGACCAGCGCTGGTAGACCTGCGCAACATCAGCCGGCGATCCAGAGTTCATCCCATCTTCTCCGTGCGAGTCATGACGCGAGGTCTCTGACCATGGTCGTAAGAATTTCACCGTCCTCCGCCCCGCCGCGTGCACGTCTACGCGTGTTCGTGGGCTCCGGTGCCGCCGCCCTCGCTCTCGCGGCCGGCTCCGTCGTACCGGGCGTACCCCTGGGCGCCGCGCCCCAGCAGGCGCAGGCCGCCGACAGCGGCGGCAAGACGCTGACCGTCGCGGTCGCGCAGAGCGTCGACTCCCTGAGCCCGTTCCTCGCCCAGAAGCTGCTGAGCACGAGCGTGTCGCGGCTCATGTACGACTTCCTGACGAACTACGACGCCAAGGACAACCACGCCGTCCCGGGCCTCGCCACCAAGTGGGAGCCCTCCCCCGACAAGCTGACGTGGACGTACACCATCCGGACCGACTCGAAGTGGTCGGACGGGCAGCAGGCGACCGCCGAGGACGCGGCCTGGACGTTCAACAAGATCATGGACGACGAGGCGGCGGCCCAGGCCAACGGCAGCTTCGTCACCAACTTCAAGAAGGTGACGGCGCCCAGCCCCACCCAGCTCGTCATCGAGCTGAAGGAACCCCAGGCCACCATGGCCGCGCTCGACGTGCCGATCGTGCCCAAGCACGTGTGGGAGAAGGTCGGGGACTTCTCGAAGTTCAACAACGACACGGCGTTCCCCGTCGTCGGCAACGGACCGTTCATCCTGACGGACTACAAGGTCGACCAGTACGTGAAGCTGAAGGCCAACAAGGACTTCTGGCGCGGCGCGCCCAAGTTCGACGAGCTGGTCTTCAAGACGTACAAGGACCAGGACGCGGCGGTCGCCGCCCTGCGCAAGGGCGAGGTCTCCTTCGTCGCCGGTTCGCCCGCACTGACGCCCGCTCAGGCGAACTCGCTCAAGGGCGACAAGAACATCAAGGTCAACGAGGGCCCGGGCCGCCGCTTCTACGCGCTGGCCACCAACCCCGGCGCACGGACCAAGGACGGCAAGAAGTTCGGCGACGGCAACAAGGCGCTGCTCGACAAGCGGGTCCGCCAGGCGCTGTTCCTGTCGGTCGACCGGGAGACGATCATCGACCGGGTCTTCCAGGGCCACGCCGTCGAGGGCAAGGGCTACATCCCGCCGCGCTTCTCCGCGTACGCCTGGGAGCCGTCCGCCGGCCAGGCGCTGGGCTACGACCCCGACAAGGCGGCCCGGCTGCTCGACGAGGCGGGCTACCCGCTCAAGGGCGACCGGCGCGTCGGCAAGGACGGCAAGCCGCTCGACCTGCGCATCCTGTGCCACGCCACCGACCCCAACGACAAGGCGGTCGGCAAGTACCTGAAGGAGTGGTGGGGCAAGATCGGCATCGGGCTGAAGGTGGACTGCCTGGACGACGTGTCGGTGCCCTGGTACGCGGGTGAGTACGACCTCGCCTTCGACGGCTGGTCCGTCAACCCGGACCCGGACTTCGTCCTCGGCATCCACACCTGCGCCGCCCTGCCCGCCAAGGCCAGGGCGAGCGCGGCCACCGACAACTTCATCTGCGACCGGACGTACGACGAGCTGTACAAGAAGCAGCTCGCCGAGTACGACCCCGCGAAGCGGGCCGAGCTGGTCGGGCAGATGCAGTCGTGGCTCTACGACTCGGGGTACATGAACGTCATCGCGTACCCGAACGCGGTCGAGGCCTACCGCACCGACCAGATCAAGTCCATCACGACCATGCCCGAGGCGGCCGGCAACATCTACGGCCAGGACGGGTACTGGAGCTGGTGGTCGGCCGTGCCCGCGAACGGGAGCGGCGACACGGACGGCGACTCCGGCTCCTCCACCGGTGTGATCATCGGAATCGTGGTCGCGGTCGTGGTCCTCGCAGGTGGCGGCTTCCTGATCTCGCGGCGCCGCCGCACCACCGCGGACGATCGCGAGTAGGTTCTCGAACGGGACGAGAGGAACCGGCCGGCGCGGGCGCGGCAGCGGGCCCGCGCCGGCCGCTTCCTCCAGGAACGACACGAGTTACGAGAGTTCCCATGACAGCTGACAGCACTCCGGCGCTCGTGCACCAGGCGGACGCGGCCGCGGACGGCCCTCCGGCCGGTCCCGGGGCCGCCGCCCGCGGGCCGCGGGCGCGCAACACCAAGGCCTATCTGACGTACGTGGCGGCCAAGCTCGCGGGGGCCGTCGTCTCCCTGTTCGCGGTGCTGGTCACCAGCTTCTTCCTCTTCCGGCTCATTCCGAGCGACCCGGTCAAGCAGATGACGGGCGGCCGGCGCGTATCGGCCGAGCAGCTGGAGTCGATGCGCCATCAGTTCGGGCTCGACCAGCCGATGTGGCAGCAGTTCACGAGCTACATCGGGGACGCGCTGACCGGCGACTTCGGTGCCTCCTTCGCGTACCACGCGCCCGTCATGGACAAGATCGTCGAGAAGCTGCCGGCGACGCTGCTGCTCACCGGCACCGCCTACGTCCTCTACAGCCTGCTCGGGCTCTGGCTCGGCACCCGTACCGCCTGGCGGAACGGTTCGGCGAACGACCGGTTCAACACGGCGCTGGCGCTGACGCTGTACTCGGTGCCGTCCTTCTGGCTCGGGCTGCTGCTGATCATCGTCTTCTCGGTGGGCGTCGGCCCGATCCCCGGCATGTTCCCGACCGGCGGAATGACGTCGGGCGACACGAGCGGCTTCGACTACGTGGTCGACGTGGCGCACCACATGGTGCTGCCGGTCATCACCCTGGTGGCGGTCGGCTACGCGCAGACGCTGCTCGTGATGCGGTCCTCGCTGCTCGACGAGATGGGCAGCGACTACCTGACGACGGCCCGCGCCAAGGGGCTGCGGGACGACACCGTGCGCCGCAGGCACGCCGTGCCCAACGCGATGCTGCCGACCTTCACCCTGATGTTCGTCAACCTGGGGCATGTGGTCGCGGGGCAGATCCTGGTGGAGACCGTGTTCTCCTGGCCGGGCCTCGGCTCGCTCTTCTACCAGGGCCTGAGCACCCCCGACCTGCCGCTCGTCCAGGGACTGTTCTTCGTCTTCGCCACCGCGGTGATCCTGGCGAACACCCTTGCCGATGTGCTGTATCCGCTGCTCGATCCCCGGGTGGGCCGATGACCACGACCGATCCCCTGTCCACGCCGACGCCCGCGCCGGCCCCGCCCGAGCCCGTCAGGAGTGCCCGCGCCCTGGCACGGGCCCGCAAACGCCGCTCCCTGGCCCGCTTCTGGCGGGCGTACCGCACGCACCGGGGCGGCATGTGGGGGCTGGGCTGCCTCGTCGTCTTCGCGCTCGTCGCACTGGCCGCGCCGCAGCTCGTCGGCGCCGACTCGCAGAGCGTCACCGAGGCGACCGGCGGCGCTCTGGAGTCACCGAGCGGCGCGTTCCCGCTGGGCACCGACCAGTTCGGGCGCAGCGTGCTGGCCCTGCTGGTGTGGGGGGCGCGGGTCTCGCTGACCGTGGGCCTTCTCGCGGCGTTCCTCTGCGTCGCCATCGGCACGGTCGTCGGGATCGTCGCCGGCCACTACCGGGGCTGGTACTCGACGGTGCTGATGCGGGTGACCGACTGGTTCCTGGTGATGCCGACCCTGGTGCTGGCCGTCGCCCTCGCCACGGTGATGGACCGCTCCCTGTGGACCATCGTCATCGCGATCGGCGTCACGACCTGGCCGACCACCGCCCGGCTGGTGCGGGCGCAGACCCTCGCGGTGGAGTCCCGCCCGTACATCGAGCGCGCCCGTGCGCTGGGCGGCGGCCACGGCCACGTCATGCTGCGGCACGTCCTGCCGAATGTGATGCCGCTGGTGCTCGCCCAGACCACGCTGGCGATCTCCGGCGCGATCCTGAGCGAGGCCACGCTGGCCTTCCTCGGCCTCGGCGACCCGACCATCACCTCCTGGGGCAGCATGCTCCAGGACGCGCGCGCCGCCGGGGCGGTCAGCGCGGGCGACTGGTGGTACCTGGCGCCTCCCGGCATCGCCATCGCCCTGGTGGCCCTGGCCTTCACCCTGTGCGGGCGCGCCATCGAGTCCGTCCTCAATCCCAAGCTGGGGGTGGCCCGTTGAGCACGACGAGCATCCGCGAGACGCCGCTGCTGGAGGTACGGGACCTGACGGTGACGTACGCCGGAGGGGCCCGGGCCGTGCGCGGCGTGAACCTGCGGGTCGAGGCGGGGCGCAAGCTCGGCATCGCCGGCGAGTCCGGCTGCGGGAAGTCCACGCTGGCACTGGCCCTGCTGCGGCTGCTGCCGGCGGGTACGGAGGTGACCGGCGAGATCCTGCTGAACGGCGAGGACGTCCTCGCGATGAAGTGGGGCCGGGTCAGGGCCGTGCGCTGGGCGGGCGCCTCGATCGTCTTCCAGGGCGCGATGCACTCGCTGAACGCGGTGCACCGCATCGGGGACCAGATCGCCGAACCGATCCTGCTGCACGGGAGGACCACCCCCGCGGCGGCCCGGAAGCGCGCCGGCGAGCTGCTGGAGCAGGTCGGGCTGCCCGCCGCCCGGACGGACGCCTATCCGCACGAGCTGTCCGGCGGCCAGCGGCAGCGCGTGATGATCGCCATGGCCCTCGCCTGCGATCCCGGTCTGATCATCGCCGACGAGCCGACGACGGCCCTGGACGTGATGATCCAGGCCCAGATCCTGCGCCTGATCGAACAGCTCGTCTCCGAACAGGACCTCGGCCTGATCATGATCAGCCACGACCTCGCGGTGCTGTCCGACACCTGCGACCGGCTCGCCGTGATGTACGCGGGGCGGGTCGTCGAGGAGGGTCCGGCGTCCGAGGTCTACGAGAGAGCGCACCACCCGTACAGCAGGGCCCTGTCGGGCGCCTTCCCGCGCATCGGCGACCCGGCGTCCCGGTTCGCGCCGCAGGGCCTGCCCGGTGACCCGCCCGACCCGGCGGCGCTGCCGGCCGGCTGCACCTTCCATCCGCGCTGCCCGGTCGCCCTGGACTCCTGCGCCACGCTGGACCAGGAGCTGCGGGACGCCGGTCCCGGCCGGCAGGCCGCGTGCGTGCTGGTCGATCCGGCCGGGGCGGCCCCACCGGGTGCGCAGGGTGCGCCGGGTGCCGAGGAAGCGAGGAGCACATCATGACGACGACCCCGGTGGACCTGCTCAGCGCGCAGGGGCTCAGGATCACGTTCCCCGGCCGGCACGGCGCGGCTCCGGCGCGCGCGGTGGACGGCGTCGACCTGGACATCCGGCCCGGCGAGATCGTCGCCCTGGTCGGCGAGTCGGGGTGCGGGAAGACGACGCTGGCGCGGTCGCTTCTCGGCCTGGTCCCGCCGACCGGGGGCCGGGTCACGTACGGCGGCAAGCCGCTGGACTACGGCAGCCGGGCGCTCAAGGCGTACCGCAAGCGGGTGCAGCTGGTCCTCCAGGACCCCAGCGGTTCGCTGAACCCGCGCCACACGGTGTACGACGCGGTGGCGGAGGGGCTGCGCATCCACGGCTACGGGGGCGACGAGCGCCAGGCCGTGCACGACGCGCTGGCGC
Source organism: Streptomyces sp. OfavH-34-F (assembly GCF_022347745.1). Lineage (GTDB taxonomy): Bacteria > Actinomycetota > Actinomycetes > Streptomycetales > Streptomycetaceae > Streptomyces. Next base: position 2,506 of record NZ_JAKRGC010000245.1, on the reverse strand, counting down.
GGGCGGGGCTGCGGCCGCCGGAACGGTTCTTCCTGCGCTACCCGCACGAGCTGTCCGGCGGTCAGCGGCAGCGTGTCGTGATCGCGGGGGCGCTGGTCCTGGAGCCGGAGCTGATCGTGGCGGACGAGCCGGTCGCCTCGCTGGACGCGTCGGTGCGCGGCGAGATCCTGGCGCTGCTGCTGCGGCTGCGCGAGGAGCTGGGCCTGTCCGCGCTGGTGGTCACGCACGATCTGGGCCTGGCGTGGAACATCGCGGACCGGGTCGCGGTGATGTACCTGGGCCGCATCGTGGAGACGGGGGACGTCGAGCAGATCCTGACGGCCCCGCGCCACCCGTACACGCGGGCGCTGCTGTCGGTGCTGCCGGAGGCGGAGGGCGACCCGGTGGTGCTGACCGGGGAGCCGCCGGACCCGTCGCGGGTGCCGTCCGGCTGCCGGTTCCACGCCCGCTGCCAGGTGCTGGCCTCGGGCGAGGCGGAGCGGGCGGGGGTCGCCGAGGCGTGCCGTACGCGGGACCTGCCGGTCCTGGCGGGCGGCGGGCAGACGCAGGTGGCGTGCCACTGGGCCACCGCGACGGCCGCGGCGCCCCCGGCCTGAGCGCCGGGCGGTTTCCCGGCCGGCGCGGCCGGGAAACCCGTGCTCAGTCCCGTTCGGCGGCGGCGACCAGTTCGCCGCACCGCTTCACGTCGGCGGCCATCGCCACGAGCAGGTCGTCGATCGTGTCGAACTTCAGCATGCCGCGTACGTAGGCCAGGAAGTCCACGGCGACGTGCAGCCCGTACAGGTCGAGGTCGACGCGGTCGATCGCGTACGCCTCCACCGTGCGCTCGGTGCCGTTGAACTGGGGGTTCGTGCCGACCGAGATGGCGGCGGGCATGGCCTCGCCGTTCGCGTGCAGCCAGCCCGCGTAGACGCCGTCTGCGGGGATCGCGGTGTGCGGCAGGGTCTCGACGTTGGCGGTGGGGAAGCCCAGCTCCCGGCCGCGCTGGGCGCCGCGCACGACGACGCCCTCGACGCGGTGCGGGCGGCCCAGGATCTCGGCCGCGCCGGTCACGTCACCGGCGGCGACCAGGCGCCGGGCGAGCGTGGAGGAGAACGGTTCGCCGCCGCCCGCCTCGCCGCGCACCCGCAGGTCGATGACCTCGACCTCGTAGTCGTGCTCGGCGCCCAGCTCGGTCAGCAGCTCGACGTTCCCCGCGGCCTTGTGGCCGAAACGGAAATTGGGGCCCTCGATGACCAGCCGGGCGTGCAGCTTGTCGACGAGCACCTTGGCGATGAAGTCGGCCGGGGCGAGCCGCGAGAACTCCGTGGTGAACGGCAGAATCAGCATCGCGTCCACGCCCAGCTCCGCCATCAGCTCCGCGCGCCGGTGGTGCGGGGCGAGCAGCGGCGGGTGGCTGCCGGGGCGGACGACCTCGCTGGGGTGCGGGTCGAAGGTGACGACCACCGACGGAACGCCCAGCTCACGCGCCCGCTCGACGGCCCGGCCGATGATCAGCTGGTGTCCGCGGTGCACCCCGTCGTACGAGCCGATGGTGACGACGCTCCGCCCCCAGTCCTGGGGGATGTCCTCCAAGCCTCGCCAGCGCTGCACTCTGACCGCTCCTCGTCCGAACCCGTGTACGTGATGATGTCGCTTACGCAGGTCTAAGACTGCCATGCTCACGCTCTGCGGCCCGCATCGGCATGGGCATCGACGCCTTCATGGCCTCCAGCGTGTGCCGCGCCCCGGGCCCCACGACGGCCGCCCATTCCCGCGGGGCGGCGTCCAGCCAGCCGGCGACCAGGGCGCCGAACCCGGGAATCTCCCCGGCGAGCGCCACCAGTCTGCGGTCGAACAGCGCGGCCCCTTCGGGGGTGCGTACGAGGAGCGTCCCGGCGCGGTGCACCAGCGCCCTGGTCCGGGCCGGTGACCGTCCGGCGCTGCCGGTGGCGGCGGCCCGCAGCAGCGCCTCCAGGACCACCGGGTGCGGGGCCCCGCCGCTCTGCTCGAACTCCAGCAGCACCTCCAGCAGCTCGTCGCGGACCGGCTGGGACGCGGGGCTGCCCGGCGAGGCGAGCACCGCGGCCAGCGAGCCCCGGACCGGTGGGGCGGCCGGGCGGTCCCGGAGCAGCCCGGTCAGCAGCGGCAGCAGCAGGGCGCGCGCGGCGGGGCCGTGCTCCAGCCGGCGGTCGAGGTACACGCCGGTGTGCACGGTGTCCTCCGGGTGGCCGTCCACATAGGCCCGGACGAGTCCGGCGGCGTGCAGCGCGAGTTCCGGAGCGTCGATCCCGGCCAGGGCCCCCAGCACCTCCCCCGCGCCCTGGTCCGGCCGGGCGAGCCGGTCCCGGTAGGCGGCCACCACGGTGTCCGGGTGCGTGGGCAGGGCGGCGGCGAGCGCGGCGGGCGGCACCCGGACCTCCTGCGGCCCTTCGGCGGTGAACGCGCGGACGGCCTGCGGGAGGTGGCGGTCGCGGGTGCGCGGGTCGGCGACCAGCAGGGCCAGGAGCGGCCCGTGCAGTTCGCC
>NZ_JAKRGC010000244.1 GCF_022347745.1 Streptomyces sp. OfavH-34-F | reverse complement strand
CCACCGGCGCGGGCGGCTGCCCGGGAGCGCGGTGCGGCGCCAGGCGCGCACTCGGCGGGTGTGTCACGTGACCTCCCCCTCGGTCATGGACGGCGGCCCGACCCCCGGCCGATCGGGGGACTGGTACCCGGCCAGAAGTATGGCCGCCGGGACCGGCGCACACATCCAGAACGCCTGGATCGGGCACCGGGTCGCGCGACGGCCGGCCGCGGTCAACGGCATTCGATCAAGATCGGCGCCGTTGATCAAGGCGGACGGCACGATCCCCCGCCGAACCGTCCTCCCCACCATCAACACGTCCGGCGCGGCCGATCGGTTCCCGGACACGCGAAAGGCGCTCCGCGACCCGCAGGCGGCGGAGCGCCCCTGACGGGCCGGAACTCAGGCGTACTGCGCCCGCAGCCGGGCGTGCACCTCCGGCGCGGCGCCCGTGCGGTCCAGCCCGAGCAGCCCGGCGCCGAGCACCGGGGACTCCCGCACCACCCGCACCACGGCCTTCGGGGCCCGCGCCGCGAGGAGTTCGCCGATCCGCTCGTCCAACTGCGGGTGGCGCGCCGCCAGGACGCTGCCGCCGAGCAGCACCGGCACCTCCTCGTCCAGCAGCCCGAGCCGGGTCAGCGCGACCGACGCCAGCGCCACCACCTCCTCGCCCAGCCGGTCCACCAGGGACCGCGCCACCGGGTCACCGGCCGCGCTCGTCGCGAAGAGCACCGGGGCCAGTTCGTGCCGGCGCTCCCCCTCGATGCGGCCCAGGTGCAGCGCCTCGATCAGCGCGTACATCGAGTCGAGCCCGAAGTGCGCGGGCAGCGTCCGGGCCAGCGCGGTCGGCTCGCCCCGGCCGTCCTCGGCGCGCGCGGCGAACCACATCGCCTCCTCGGACAGGCCCGAACCGCCGCCCCAGTCACCGGAGATGCGGCCTATCGCCGGGAAGCGCGCGGTGCGCCCGTCCGGGACCATGCCGACGCAGTTGATGCCCGCGCCGCAGACCACGGCGACGCCGCGCGGCTCGTCCACCCCGGCCCGCAGGATCGCGAAGGTGTCGTTGCGGACCTCGACCGTCCGGCCCCAGCCGCGCGCGGCCAGCGCCGCGGTCAGCCGCTCCTCCTCGACCGGCAGGTCGGCGTTGGCCAGGCACGCCGACACGTGGGCCACCGAGCCGGGGTCCGCGCCGGCCGCGGCCAGTACCCGCTCCACCGCCTCGCCGAGCACGTCGACCGCCGGCTCCACGCCCACGTACGGCGGCTGGAACCCGCCGCCCCGGGCCGTGGCCAGCACCGAGCCGTCCGCGCCGACGAGGGCCACGTCGGTCTTGCTGTTCCCCGCGTCGATCGCCAGGACCGCGCCGTTCACGCCCACGCCAGGTGCTCCCGGTTGTGCGCGATCAGCTTGTCGGTGAGCGCCTCGGCGTACTCGAACTGGCCGATCAGGGGGTGGGCGAGCAGCGCCTTGAACACCCGGTCCCGGCCGCCGCGCAGCGCCGCCTCCAGGGCCAGGTGCTCGTACGCCGTGACGTTGGCGACGAGCCCCGCGTACAGCGGGTCCAGGGCGGGCACGGCGAGCGGCGTCGCGCCCGTCCCGTCCACCTTCGCCTGGACCTCGATCACCGCGTCGTCCGGCAGGAACGGCAGCGTGCCGTTGTTGTACGTGTTGACCACCTGGTGGGCCGAGCCGCCGCCCCCGAGCAGCGCCGCCGCCAGGTCCACGGCCGCCTCCGAGTAGAAGGCGCCGCCGCGCTTGGCGAGCAGCGCGGGCTTCTCGTCCAGCGCCGGGTCGCCGTACATCTCCAGCAGCTCCTTCTCCATGGCGGCGACCTCGGCCGCGCGGGAGGGCTTGCCGCCCAGCTCGCGGACGACCTCGTCGTGCGCGTAGAAGTACCGCAGGTAGTACGAGGGGACGACGCCGAGCCGGTCCACGACGGCGCGCGGCAGGTGCAGGTCGTCCGCGATGGCGTCGCCGTGCTCGGCGATCAGCCGGGGCAGCACGTCCTCGCCGCCGGGGCCGCCCAGGCGCACCCCCGTCTCCCAGGTGAGGTGGTTGAGGCCGACGTGGTCCAGGTGCACCTCGCCGGGGGCCACGCCGAGCAGGGCGGCGAACTTGCGCTGGAAGCCGATGGCCACGTTGCACAGGCCGACGGCCTTGTGGCCGGCCTGCAGCAGGGCGCGGGTGACGATGCCGACCGGGTTGGTGAAGTCGATGATCCAGGCGTCGGGGTTGGTGCGCCGGACCCGCTCCGCGATGTCCAGGACGACCGGGACGGTGCGCAGGGCCTTGGCGAGGCCGCCGGCCCCGGTGGTCTCCTGGCCGACGCAGCCGCACTCCAGCGGCCAGGTCTCGTCCTGGTTGCGGGCGGCCTGGCCGCCGACGCGCAGCTGGAGCAGGACGGCGTCCGCCCCGGCGACGCCCGCGTCCACGTCGGAGGTGGTGACGATGCGGCCCGGGTGGCCCTGCTTGGCGAAGATCCGCCGGGCGAGGCCGCCCACGAGGTCGAGCCGGTCGGCGGCCGGGTCGACGAGGACCAGCTCCTCGACCGGCAGCGTGTCACGCAGCCGGGCGAATCCGTCGATCAGTTCGGGGGTGTAGGTGGACCCGCCACCCACTACAGCGAGCTTCATGGTTCAGCCCTTTACTCCGGTCAGTGTGACGCCCTCGACAAAAGCCTTCTGTGCGAAGAAGAAGACGACGATCACAGGGGCCATGACCAGAACGGTCGCGGCCATGGTCAGGTTCCAGTCGGTGTGGTGCGCGCCCTTGAAGGACTCCAGTCCGTAACTCAGCGTCCAGGCACCCGGGTTCTCCGAGGCGTAGATCTGCGGGCCGAAGTAGTCGTTCCAGGCGTAGAAGAACTGGAAGAGGGCGACGGCGGCGATCCCCGGCTTGGCCATCGGCACCACCACGCGCAGCAGCGCGCGCAGTTCGCCGCAGCCGTCCACCTTCGCCGCGTCCAGGTACTCGTCCGGGATGGTGAGGAGGAACTGCCGCAGCAGGAAGATGGAGAACGCGTCGCCGAAGGCCATCGGGATGATCAGCGGCCACAGCGTGCCGGACAGGTCCAGCTGCTTGGCCCAGAACAGGTACATCGGGATGACCACGACCTGCGGCGGCAGCATCATCATCGAGATGACGAGCATCAGCGACAGGTGCCGGCCGCGGAAGCGGAACTTGGCGAGCGCGTACGCCACGGGCAGCGAGGACACCACCGTGAGGACGGTGCCCAGGCCCGCGTACAGCAGGGTGTTCCGCCACCAGGTCAGAAAGCCCGGGGTGTCGAACACCTTCTTGTAGTTGGCCCACTCGAAGGGGTGCGGCCACAGGTCGCGGGTGAGCGCCTGCTGGTCGCTCATCAGCGAGGTGAGCACCAGGAAGACGAACGGCAGCACGAAGAAGAGGGCCGCGGCCACCCCGAGGGAGTGCACCGCGATCCAGTGCAGCAGCGCCTTGCGGCGCGCGGTCCGCCGCGCGGGGGATGCGGGCTCGCCCGCCGGGGCCGCGGCCGCCGGGGTGTCGAGAACCTGCGCCATGTCACTCACCTGCCTGGATCAGCCCGCTGCGGCGCCGCATCAGCAGTGCGGTGAACGCCATGGCGAGCGCGAAGAGGACGAGCGCGACCACGCAGGCCGAGCCGTAGTCGAAGCGCTGGAAGCCGAGGTTGTAGACCAGCTGCGGAAGCGTCAGTGTCGACTTGTCGGGATAGCCGGGTTCGAACTGCTGGCCGGAGCCGCCGATGATCCCGGACGCGACCTTCCCGGCCACCAGCGGCTGGGTGTAGTACTGCATCGTCTGGATGATGCCGGTGACCACGGCGAACATGATGATCGGCGAGATGTTCGGCAGCGTGACGTAGCGGAACCGGTGGTACGCGGTCGCCCCGTCCAGCTCCGCGGCCTCGTACTGCTCCTTCGGTACGTCGAGCAGCGCGGCCATGAAGATCACCATCAGGTCGCCCACGCCCCACACCGCGAGCGCGGTCAGGGCCGGCTTGGACCAGGTGGCGTCGGTGAACCAGCCGGGCGTCCCCAGACCGAGGTCGCCCAGGATCGAGTTGACCGGCCCGGTGCCGGGGTTGAGCAGGAAGACGAAGCCCAGCGTGGCGGCGACCGGCGGCGCCAGGTAGGGCAGGTAGAACAGCGTCCGGAACACCCCGGTGCCGGTCTTGATCTTGGTGATCAGCAGCCCGACGCCGAGCCCGAAGACCACCCGGCAGGTCACCATCACCACGACCAGCCAGAGCGTGTTGCGCAGCGCCGGCCAGAACAGCGGGTAGTCGTCGAAGACGTACGACCAGTTCTTGAAGCCGCTGAACTCGGGGGCGGCGAACCCGTCGTAGCTGGTGAACGAGAAATAGAGCGTGGAGATCAGCGGGTAGGCGAAGAAGACGCAGAACCCGATCAGCCACGGCGACATGAAGGCCGCCGTCCGAAGCGCCGACCGGCGGCGCTTCGAACGGAGTGTGTACGTGCTCATCGTGGAGGCTCTACTTCGCCTGGGCGATCGCCGCGTCGATTTCCTCGGCGGTCTTCTCCAGCCCCGCCTTGATGTCCTTCTGCTTGCCCTTCTCGACGTCGAAGCCGAGGTTCTGCAGGGACACCAGGTACGCGCCGCCGTTCACCGAGGGCGGGGTGGTGGTGGACTTCGGGTTGGCCGCGATGTCCAGGAAGGTCTTGAACCGCGGGTCGTACTTCAGCTTCGGCGACTTCAGCGCCGCCAGCGTGGAGGGCACGTTGTGGATCGCGTTGGCGAAGTTCACGACCGCGTCGGTGTCGGTCGTCATGAACTTGACCAGCTCCCAGGCGGCGTTCTGCTTGCTGGAGGTGGCCGCGATGCCCGCGATGGTGCCGGTCAGGTAGCCCTTGCCGTAGGTGTCCGCCTCGCTGTCGGCGACGGGCATCGGGGCGACGCCGATCTCGAACTTCGGCTTGGTGTCCTCGGCCATGCCCAGGCGCCACTCGCCGTCCAGCTGCATGGCCACCTGGCCCAGGTGGAACGGGTGCTTGGCGCCCCACTCGTCACCGAAGCCCGCCCGGAACTTCTCCAGCTTCTGGTAGCCGCCGAGGGCGTCCACCAGCTTCTTCTGGGTGGTCAGCATGTCGGCGAACGCCGGGTCCTTGGCGATGTTCGACTTGCCGTCCGCGTCGAAGTACGAGGGGTTCCAGCCGCCGAGGTAGTGCTCGGTGGTGGTCTCGTAGCCGTGGTAGTTCGGCATGAAGCCCAGCTGCTCGTACGAGTCGCCCTTGGTCTTCGTCAGCTTCTTCGCGACGGACGCCAGCTCGGACCAGGTCTTCGGCGGGCTGTCGATGCCGGCCGCCTTGAACGCGTCCTTGTTGTAGTACAGCCCGTACGCGTCACCCAGCAGCGGGACCGTGCAGCGCACCCCGTCGAACTGGGTGTACTCGTTCATCGCCTTCGGGAAGGTGGCCTCCGGGTCGATGCCGTCCTTCTTCAGGAACGGGTTGAGGTCGACGAACGCCTTCGAGGAGCAGAACTTGCCCACGTTGTTGGTGGTGAAGGAGGAGACCACGTCCGGCGCCTTGGAGCCGCCGGCCCGCAGCGCCTGGTTGATCTTGTCGTCGGTCATGTTGCCGACGGCCTTCACATGGATGTTGGGGTGGGCCTTCTCGAAGGCGTCGATCGTGGCCTCGATGGCCTTCACCTCGCCCGGCGCGCTCCAGCCGTGCCAGAAGGTGATCGTCGTCTCCTTGGACGCGTCGTCGTTGGCCCCGGAGCCGCTCTGCCCGGTACAGGCGGAGGCGAACAGGGCTATCGCGGCGGTCGCGGCGAGTGCGGCGGCCGGCTTCCGGCGGATTCCGGACATGGTGGGTCTCCCGGTGCGAGGTGGGCAGGAAGGACGGAACGGATACGGGACAGCTGTGGACAGCGAGGAGTGGGGGTTCAGCGCGAGGTGTCGAACACTTCGTCGCGGGTCGTGGCGAGCGCGCTCTCCAGCGCGCCGCGCAGCACGGGCCGGTGGGTGACGTCCCCGGCGAGCAGCCGGGGCCTGGACGCGGCGAGCTCGGCCAGTTCGGCCGCGACCCGCTCGCGCAACGGCTTCCCGCCGCGCGAGAACAGCTCGCCGGAGAGCACGACGACCTCCGGGTCGAGGACCGCGACCAGGGAGGCGAGACCGGTGGCCAGTCCGGTGGCGAGCCGGTCGAGCAGCAGGCCGTACGGCCCCTCCTCGCCCGCCTCCACCGCTTCGGCGGCCCGGCCGATCACGGCGGCGGCGATCTCGTGGTGGGTGCCGGAGCCCGGCACCGCCTCCTCGACGCCGAGTTCCCGGGCCAGCCTGGCCGGGGCCTGGGCGCCCGCCAGCTCCTGGAAACCGCCCGCGTTGGCCTTGGTGACCTGGCGGACCAGGGGCGCGCCCGGCACCGGCAGGAATCCGACCTCGCCGGCGCCCCCGGTGAAGCCGCGGTGCAGCCTGCCGTTGATGACGAGGGCGGCGCCGAGGCCCTCCTCGTTCCACAGCAGGACGAAGTCGTCGTGGCCCCGCGCCGCGCCGCGCCGCTGCTCGGCCATGGCGACGAGGTTCACGTCGTTCTCGTACTCGACGGGCATCGGCAGCACGGCCGCCAGCTCGTCCAGCAGCGCGGGGGAGTGCCAGCCCGGCAGGTGCGAGGCGTAGCGCAGCCGGCCCGTGTTCGGGTCGAAGGCGCCCGGCGTGCCGATGACCACGCGGTGCACATCGGCCCGGGTCAGCCCGGCCTCGGCGATCGCGCCGTCCAGCGCCCCGGTCACCTGCCGCACCACGCTCTCGGCGCGCCGGCCGGGGGTCCGCAGCTCGAACTCCCCGACCGTCTCGCCGGTCACGTCGGCGACCGCCGCGACGATCCGGTGGGCGTTCACGTCGAGCCCGGCGACATGGGCGGCGGCGGCGTTGACCGCGTACAGCTGGGCGTTGGGCCCGGGGCGGCCGGCCGCGGTGCCGGTGGCCACCACCAGCCCGGCCGCTTCGAGGCGGGCGAGCAGCTGGGAGGCGGTGGGCTTCGAGAGGCCGGTGAGCTTCCCGATCCGCGTCCGTGAGAGGGGGCCGTGCTCCAGGAGGAGATCGAGGGCGGCGCGGTCGTTCATGGCGCGCAGAACGCTGGGGGTACCCGGCGTGTTTCCGGCCATGCCCGCTGCACCTGCCCCTCTGTTAGGAAAGTTTCCTATTCGGTGAGAAGGAAGGTAGGGCCCCGGTCACCGGGGCGTCAATGGCTTGACGGCCGGCGGCAACCAAAGCGTTATCCGGGACGAGGTCCGGCCGGAGTCCGGCCGAAAAACGACGCCGGCCGGGAACCGCGCGGGTTCCCGGCCGGAAGGGCTACTTCGCCGTGGTCGGCGGCGGGATCGGGGTCGCCGCCAGGGACTGCGGCGAGGTCGCCGACGCGTACGCGGACGGCGCGGCCATGCCCGCCGTCGGGTCGGCCTGCGGGGCCTGCTCCGGGGTGCCGGCCACCATCGCGATGCCCGCCGCGTCCAGCGCCACCTTGATCCGCCAGCGCAGTTCCCGCTCCACGCCCACCGCCTGGCCCGGCATGGTCTTCGCGCTCACCCGGACCGTCATCGACTCCAGCAGCACCGCGTCCAGGCCCAGCACCTCCACCGGACCCCAAAGCCGCTCGGACCAGGGCTCCTCCTTGGCCATCTCCTCGGCCGCCCCGGTGATCGCCGCACGGACCTTCTCCAGGTCCTCCGTGGGCAGCACCTGCACATCGACCCCGGCGGTGGACCAGCCCTGGCTCAGGTTCCCGATCCGCTTCACCTCGCCGTTGCGCACGTACCAGATGGCGCCGTTCTCGCCGCGCAGCTTGGTGACGCGCAGACCGACCTCGATGACCTCGCCGGACGCGACGCCCGCGTCGATCTGGTCGCCCACCCCGTACTGGTCCTCCAGGATCATGAAGACCCCGGACAGGAAGTCGGTGACCAGGTTGCGGGCGCCGAAGCCGAGCGCGACGCCGGCCACCCCGGCCGAGGCCAGCAGCGGCGCCAGGTTGATCTGGAACGCGCCCAGGATCATCAGCGCCGCCGTGCCCATGATCAGGAACGAGGCCACCGACCGGAGCACCGAGCCGATCGCCTCCGAGCGCTGGCGGCGCCGCTCCGCGTTGACCAGCAGGCTGCCGAGCGGGGTGGCCTGGACCGCCTGGGCGCTGCGGTTCATCCGGTCTATGAACTTGGTCAGGGCCCGGCGGATCAGATGGCGGAGCACGATCGCGACGGCCGCGATCAGCACGATCCGCAGACCGGTGTTCAGCCAGGTGGACCAGTTCTCCTCCACCCAGCCCGCGGCGTTGCCGGCCTGCTCCGCGGCTTCGCCCAGCGAGCCACCGGGTTCCGGGGACGGGACTGCGGCCGACACGGCGGACAGGGACACGGCGAGACCTCCAGGGGGTGAGCGCTGACCGGTGGAGCGCTGAACAACCACACTAACGGGGAGGCCGGGGGGAAAATCCCGCCCGCCCGTTACCCGCACGTGGTGGCGCTACGACCAGGCGTGAGGGGAAACTGAGAACGGAGATCGTCCCGGCGCGAGCCACGCGCCGCCGGCGTACAAGGAGGCATCCGTGCCGCATGTCCTGGTTCTCAACGCGTCGTACGAGCCGCTCGGCGTCGTACCGCTCCGCCGCGCACTCGTCCTCGTCCTCGAGAACAAGGCCATCTGCCTCGAGGAGTCCGGTGCCCTCATGCACAGCGCCACCCGGGTCGTCCCGGCCCCCAGCGTCGTCCGCCTCAAACGGTTCGTCCGGATTCCCTACCGGGGACCGGTGCCGCTGACCCGGCGGGCCCTGTTCGCGCGGGACGGCGGGCGCTGCATGTACTGCGGGGCCGCCGCGACCAGCGTCGACCACGTCATCCCGCGCAGCCGCGGCGGACAGCACGCCTGGGACAACGTGGTGGCGGCCTGCCGCCGCTGCAACCACGTCAAGGCCGACCGGCATCTGCCCGAGCTGGGCTGGCGGCTCCACCAGCAGCCCGCCCCGCCCACCGGGCTCGCCTGGCGGATCATCGGCACCGGCCACCGCGACCCGCGCTGGCTGCCCTATCTGCAACCGTTCGGCGCGGACGACGCGATGGCCCGGATCGACGGCGTCTCGGCCTGAGCGGCCACCGGGCGGCCTGACCGCCTCCGGGCCCCCGCCGCCTCCTGGCCGCCGACGCCCGGGGGCGGTCAGTCGTCCCCGGCCACCGCGTACGCCTTCACCGACCAGAGCGAGATGCCGTACTCGGTGGCCCGCTCGTCGCCCAGGACGCGCACGAACCGGGTGTCCTTCGCGTCCATCCGCACCGACTCGTGCCCGCCGGAGCCCTCGCGGACGGTCGCGGCGGTGCGCCAGGTGCGCCCGTCGGCGGAGACCTGAATCCGGTAGCGGGAGGCGTACGCGTCCTGCCAGTCGAGCACCACCCGCCCCAGCCGGACCGGCGCGGGCAGTTCCGCCTGCCACCACGCCCCGTCCGCGGCCGGTGAGGACCAGCGGGTCTCCGGGTCGCCGTCCAGCGCGGCGGACGCCGGGAAGTCGGCGGTCTCGTCGCCCGACGAGGAGGCGCTCGCCCCGCGCAGCACATCGGCCCCGGCCGTGCGCGGATAGGCCCGCACGGTCAGCGTGGTCTCCTCGCCGCCGAAGGAGAACGGCACCTCGTACTCCCCGGCCGGGGTGTCCGCCGGGACCGTGATCTCCACCGGGACCTCGGTCCGCGTGCCGCGCGGCACGGTCGTCCGCTTCGGCACCCGGACCTCGATGCCCTCGGGCGCCTTCGCGGTCAGCCTGCCCCGCACCTCGGCCGGCCGGCGCCCGGACAGCCGGGCCCGCACCTCCTGCGGCTTCCCGCCGATCACCGCGTCGGTCTCGCCGCGCGCCAGGTCCAGCCGGGCGGCCGGCTCGTCCTCGAACCACGGC
>NZ_JAKRGC010000243.1 GCF_022347745.1 Streptomyces sp. OfavH-34-F | reverse complement strand
GCGGCCGGCGCGGTGGTCGCGGCCGGCGAGCCGGGCGGGGGAGAGTTCCCGCTGCTCGCGGACCGGGTGCGGAAGGTCGGCGCGCCGACGGCGTACGTCTGCCGCCACTTCGTGTGCGACGCGCCGACCACGGACCCGGACGCCCTGGCCCGCGCGCTGGGCGGGACTCCGTAACGGCCGGCGGGCCGCGGCCCTCGAAGCTGCGGCCCGCACCGGGGGACGACGCCCGCCGCCGGGCGGGTCAGCTGTGGTTGTACGCGACCAGGGAGATGCCGACGTAGTGCACCACGAAGGCGGCCAGGGTCAGTGAGTGGAAGACCTCGTGGAAGCCGAACCAGCGCGGCGACGGGTTCGGCCGCTTGATGCCGTAGATGACGCCGCCCGCGCTGTACAGCACGCCGCCGACGACGACCAGCACCAGCACCGCGATCCCGCCGGTGCGCATGAAGTCCGGCAGGAAGAAGACCGCCGCCCAGCCCATCGCGATGTAGCACGGGGTGTACAGCCAGCGCGGCGCGCCGACCCAGAAGACCCGGAACGCGATACCCGCGACGGCCGCCCCCCACACCGCCCACAGCAGCGGGGTGCCCGTGGACTCGGGGAGCAGGAGCAGGGTGAGCGGCGTGTACGTGCCCGCGATGATCAGGAAGATGTTGGCGTGGTCCAGCCGGCGCAGCACCGCCTCGCCGCGCGGCCCCCACGTACCCCGGTGGTACACCGCGCTCACGCCGAACAGCAGGCACGCCGTCAGCACGTAGACGGCGCAGGCGATCCGGCCCCGCGTGCTGTCCGAGAGGGCCACCAGGAACAGCCCCGCTATGACGACGGCGGGAAACATCCCGGCATGCAGCCAGCCGCGCATCCGTGGCTTCGGCGGGGCGTCGGCGGGCGTGGCCGGACGAGGGCCGGCGGTGTCGGGTGCGGCGACGGCAGCAGTCATTTTCGCATCGTACCTACGTCGCCGTAGGTACCCGATATGGGCCGGGGTACGTGCGGATGCTCACATGGGCGGCCCTCTGGACATATGGGCGCGAGCGGCGGATGATCAAATGAGTGCGGTCGGCACCGGATGAGCGCCAGGGGAATTCGAAGGGGTACACGCATCCGGGTCGCAGCCCCCACGGGGCACCAGGGCACAAGAGCACCCACCGAACACACCCTCATCAAGGAGCGATCGTGGCGCGCGACATCGCGGCTCCCCTCACTGTTCCCACCAACCACCAGGAGCTGATCTCCTGGGTGGACGAGATCGCGGCACTGACCGAACCGGACCGGGTGGTCTGGTGCGACGGTTCCGAGGCCGAGTACGAGCGCCTGTGCGGGGAGCTCGTCGCCAAGGGCACGTTCACCAAGCTCGACGAGATCAAACGTCCGAACTCCTACTACGCGGCCTCCGACCCGAGCGACGTCGCGCGGGTCGAGACCCGTACGTTCATCTGCTCCGCGAAGGAGGAGGACGCCGGCCCCACGAACCACTGGAAGGACCCCGCCGAGATGCGGGAGATCTTCACCGGCGAGCAGGGCGTCTTCCGCGGCTCGATGCGCGGGCGCACGATGTACGTCGTCCCGTTCTGCATGGGCCCGCTCGGCTCGCCGCTCTCCGCGATCGGCGTCGAGATCACCGACTCCGCGTACGTCGCCGTCTCGATGCGCACCATGACCCGCATGGGGCAGCCCGTGCTCGACGAGCTGGGGTCCGACGGCTTCTTCGTGAAGGCCGTGCACACGCTGGGCGCCCCGCTGGCCGAGGGCCAGGAGGACGTCCCCTGGCCCTGCAACGAGACCAAGTACATCTCGCACTTCCCGGAGGACCGCGAGATCTGGTCGTACGGCTCCGGCTACGGCGGCAACGCCCTGCTCGGCAAGAAGTGCTACGCGCTGCGCATCGCCTCCGTGATGGCGCGCGACGAGGGCTGGCTCGCCGAGCACATGCTGATCCTCAAGCTCACGCCGCCGCGCGGTGAGTCGAAGTACATCGCCGCCGCGTTCCCGAGCGCCTGCGGCAAGACGAACCTCGCCATGCTGGAGCCCACCATCTCCGGCTGGACCGTGGAGACCATCGGCGACGACATCGCGTGGATGCGGTTCGGCGAGGACGGCCGGCTGTACGCGATCAACCCGGAGGCCGGCTTCTTCGGCGTCGCGCCCGGCACCGGCGAGCACACCAACGCCAACGCCATGAAGACGATGTGGGGCAACTCCGTCTTCACCAACGTCGCGCTCACCGACGACGGCGACGTCTGGTGGGAGGGGATGACGGAGGAGCCGCCCGCGCACCTCACGGACTGGAAGGGCAACGACTGGACCCCCGAGTCCGGGACGCCCGCCGCCCACCCCAACGCCCGCTTCACCGTTCCGGCCGGGCAGTGCCCGATCATCGCGCCCGAGTGGGAGGACCCGAAGGGCGTGCCGATCTCGGCCATCCTCTTCGGCGGCCGCCGCGCCTCCGCCGTACCGCTGGTGACCGAGTCCTTCAACTGGCAGCACGGCGTCTTCCTCGGCGCCAACGTGGCCTCCGAGAAGACCGCCGCCGCCGAGGGCAAGGTCGGCGAGCTGCGCCGCGACCCGTTCGCCATGCTGCCGTTCTGCGGCTACAACATGGGCGACTACATGAACCACTGGCTCAAGGTCGGCGCCGACAAGCCGGACCAGTCGAAGCTGCCGAAGATCTACTACGTGAACTGGTTCCGCAAGAACGAGGCGGGGAAGTTCGTCTGGCCCGGCTTCGGCGAGAACAGCCGCGTCCTCAAGTGGATCGTGGAGCGCCTGGACGGGAAGGCGGAGGGCGTCGAGACGCCGATCGGCGTCCTTCCCGCCAAGAGCGCGCTCGACACCGACGGCCTGGACCTCTCCGAGGCCGACCTCGACCTCCTGCTCAGCGTCGACAAGGAGGTCTGGCGCGAGGAGGCCGCTCTGGTCCCCGAGCACCTGAACACCTTCGGCGACCACACGCCCAAGGAACTGTGGGACGAGTACCGCGCCCTGGTGGCCCGGCTGGGCTGAGCCCCTGCCGCCCGTACGGTGACGGCCCCCTGCCCCGGACGCTCCGGGGCGGGGGGCCGTCGGCCGTCGGCGGCCCGCGTTCGTAGTGGGGTTGTGACCGTCCGGAGCCGTGGAGGTGATCGGCGCGACCGTACGGTGGCCCCGCCACGCGCCGCCCGCGCGCGGGGCGAAGGGGGCCGGGGGGATGGATTATCCGCCGTATCCGAACGCGTCGGGAGGCGGGCCGCCGCTCCTTCCCCGGCGGCCGCTCCAGGGCCCGGCCGTGGTCGCGATCGTGCTGGGCTCCGTGGCCGCGGTGGTCGGCCTCGGCCTGCTCGCCCTCTTCATCGCGTTCGCCTACGTGTACGGCGAGAACCACGCCGGCATGCGCTTCCCGTCCGACGATGTCACCGTCGCCTCCTGTGTGCGGGACGAGGTGACGGGCCGTCCGGCGGCCGGAATCCGGATCACGAGCGGGGCGGCGCGCTCCGGCACGTACACCGTGCGGGTCGCGTTCCGGGACGCGCGGACCGGCAAGGGGCGCGGAACGGCCGCCGGGGAGGGCGGGGTGACCGTGGCCGATCTGGCGGCGGGCGGCACGGCGTCCCGGCAGGTCGCCGGCCCGGTCCCGGTGCGGGGCGCCCCGGTCTGCGAGCTGGGGGACGTGACCTTCGAGTCGACGCGCGACGCGGGCTCAGGGGCGACGAGCGCCCGGTGAGAGGGGGCACCCGGGCCGCGCGTCGTGAGGGCGCGCGGACCGGGGCCGTCAGTGGGCGCCGACCAGACGGGTGCCGGCCGACAGCGCTTCGGTGTGGGCGTCCATGCGCTCGGCCGCCAGGATGGCGACCGTCGTGTCGGCGCGGGACGCCGCCACCACCAGGGCCCGGCCCGCGAGGGCGTGGGCGCGGCGGTGGAGGGCGGACGCGGGGGCGTCGCTCAGACCGGCGTGCCGGACGGGCGGGGCGCCGCGGAGCCGGGCGACCTGCCCGGCGATGAGGTCGCCCGCCTCGCCGAGCCCCAGCTCGTCGGTGACCGCGAGCAGCGCGGCCAGGTGTCCCGCGAGCTGGATGTCCAGCTCCTCCTCGCGGCTGCGACCGGGGAAGTCGTCGGCGTGGTCGGCCGGTGTGAGGACCGATTTGACGCGGATCGGTTCGTACATGGATGGCCTCCTGGTGGTGCTGTGAGGACCATCCTAGCTTGGATTCAGTCTAAAGTTATCCATCTTCGAGTATTGGCCCGGCCCGGGGCTGGGTCAGTCCTGGCTGTAGCCGTCCAGGAAGTGGGCGATGCGGCCGATCGCGTCCGTCAGGTCCTCGGTGGAGGGCAGCGTCACCACGCGGAAATGGTCCGGGTCCGGCCAGTTGAACCCCGTCCCCTGCACCACCATGATCTTCTCGGCCCGCAGCAGGTCCAGGACCATCTGGCGGTCGTCCTTGATCCGGTAGACCTTCGGGTCGAGCCGGGGGAAGAGGTACAGCGCCCCCTTGGGCTTCACGCAGGTCACGCCCGGAATCCGGGTCAGCAGGTCGTACGCCGCGTCGCGCTGCTCCAGCATGCGGCCGCCCGGCAGCACCAGGTCGTCGATCGACTGCCGGCCTCCGAGCGCGGTGGCCACGGCGTGCTGCGCCGGCATGTTCGCGCACAGCCGCATGTTGGCCAGGATCGTCAGCCCCTCGATGTACGAGGTGGCGTGGGCCTTGGGGCCGCAGACCGCCAGCCAGCCCGAGCGGTACCCGGCGACCCGGTAGTTCTTGGACAGCCCGTTGAAGGTGAGCACCATCAGGTCGGGGGCGATCGTGGCGGTGGGCGTGTGCGTCGCGCCGTCGTACAGGATGCGGTCGTAGATCTCGTCGGAGCAGACGACCAGGTTGTGCCGCCGGGCGATCTCCGTCAGGCCGCGCAGCATCTCCTCGTCGTACACCGCGCCGGTCGGGTTGTTCGGATTGATGATCACCAGCGCCTTGGTGCGGTCGGTGACCTTCCGTTCGATGTCGGCGAGGTCCGGCATCCAGTCGGACTGCTCGTCGCAGCGGTAGTGCACGGCCGTGCCGCCGGCGAGCGCGACCGACGCCGTCCACAGCGGGTAGTCCGGGGCCGGGACCAGCACCTCGTCGCCGTCGTCGAGCAGCGCCTGCATCGACATCTGGATCAGCTCGGAGACGCCGTTGCCCAGGTAGACGTCCTCGACGTCCAGGTCGATGCCCTTGGTCTGGTAGTGCTGCATCACCGCCCGGCGCGCGGACAGCAGCCCCTTCGCGTCGCCGTAGCCGTGCGCCCCGGCGACGTTGCGCAGGATGTCCTCGAGGATCTCGGGCGGGCACTCGAAGCCGAACGCGGCCGGGTTGCCGGTGTTCAGCTTGAGGATGCGATGACCGGCCGCCTCCAGCCGCATCGCCTCCTCGAGCACGGGGCCGCGGATTTCGTAGCAGACGTTGGCGAGCTTCGTGGACTGGATGACCTGCATGCCGGCGAGCTTACGACTGTGCTCCGCAGGTCGCCCCGCCTTTGGCGAGGGGCTCGGCGGGCCGGGCGGGGGCGCACATGTGTGCGGGCTTTCATCGCCATGCGCCCGCCTCCCGCGAGCCGTGGGAACGCTGGGAGCGGACGGCGCCCGGCTTGGAAAGGGCTGGTCCGGCGGTGTGACGGACGGGGGCGGGTGAGATGCGCCACGAAGGGGTGGCGGCGGGCGCCCCGCGTGGCCGGAGACCGGTGATCCACGGGTGCGGCCGAAATCCGCCTCTTGTGCACGCCCGCCGTATGCATCAGCATGCGCATGTCAATCCGAAGGAACTTCGGACCGAAAGAACTTCGGTCGCAGAGGGCTGTCGCGCTCTGTTCGTTCGCTGGAGGGGACCTCCCACATGAAAAAGCCTCTCGTCGGTGCGCTCTTCGCCGTCCTGCTCATGGGCGCGGGCATCGCGCCCGCCACCGCCGCCGCCCCGTCCGCCGCTCCGTCGTCCGCCGCCCCGTCCGCCGCCACCGCCCCGGCTCCGGTCCGGGCCGCCGTCGGCTTCGCCGGGACCGTCGCGCTCAGCAACTGCTCGGGCTCCGTCGTCCGCACCCCCGCCTCGCAGCCGGGCGACCCGGCGCTGGTGCTGTCCAACGGGCACTGCCTGGAGACCGGCTTCCCGGCCCCGGGCACGGTCGTGTACAACCGCTCCTCCAGCCGGTCCTTCACCCTGCTCAACGCCTCCGGCCGGGGGGTCGGCACGCTCCGGGCGAGCAAGATCGCGTACGGGACGATGACGGACACCGACATATCGGTGTACCAGCTCACCTCCACGTACGCGCAGATCAAGAGCCGCTACGGCATCGACGCCCTCGAACTCAGCACCACGCACCCCGTGCAGGGCACCGCGATCACCGTCGTGTCCGGGTACTGGAAGCGCACCTACAGCTGCAACGTGGACGGGTTCGTCTACCGGCTCAAGGAGGGCTCCTGGACCTGGAAGGACTCCGTCCGCTACACCTCCGGCTGCCAGACCATCGGCGGCACGTCCGGCTCGCCGGTGATCGACAACGCCACCGGCAAGGTCGTCGCCGTCAACAACACCGGCAACGAGGACGGCCAGCGGTGCACGGACAACAACCCGTGCGAGGTCGACGAGAACGGGCAGGTGACGGTCCGCCAGGGCATCAACTACGCCCAGCAGACCTACGGCATCGCCGCCTGCGTCGGCGCCGGGAACGTCTTCGACCTGAACCGCACCGGGTGCACCCTGCCCAAGCCGTGAGCCGTGAGCCGTAAGCCGTGAGCCGTGGCGCGTGCGGAGGGGCGGGACCGTCCGGCCCCGCCCCTCCGCACGCGTCCGGTCCGCTCAGATCCTGCGCCACCGCGCGTTCGCCAGCGAGAAGACACCGAAGGCGACCAGGCCCGCCGCGACGAGGCCCAGCAGCCAGGGTCCGGCCGGGGTCGCGCTGAAGGCGCGCAGGGTGTCGTCCATGCCCTTGGCCTCGCCGGAGCGCGCCTTCACCGCCGCCGACACCGCGAAACCTCCCGCGACCGCGAAGACCAGCCCCCGGCTGACCCCGCCCGCGATCCCGACGACGTCCACCGCCCGCCGCACCGCCGGGGACATCGCCTCCATCCGCAGGTGCTTGTGGAACTTCCGGAGCGCCGCCCGGCCCGCGATCCACAGCCCCGCACAGGCGATGCCCACGCCGGCCGCGCCCACCAGCCAGCGCCCGCCCGGCATGTCCAGGACGCGGGCGGTGACGTCCTGCGACTGGGCGTCCCCGCTGCCGCTCCCGCTGCCCCGGTCACCGGCCGCGAACATCAGGACCGAGGACGAGACGAAGGCGTAGAAGACGGCCCGCCCGCCCGAGGCCAGCCGCTTGGTCGCCTTGTGGCCGTCCGGGCCCGCCGCGCCGAACGCCGCCTCGGACAGCCGCCACAGGGCCATGCCCGCCAGGGCCAGGCCCAGCACCCACAGCAGGACGTGGCCGAAGGGCTTCTGCGCGATCTCCGCGAGCGCCCCGCCCCGGTCCGCCTGCTTGCCGCCGCCCCCGTTGAGGGCGATGCGCAGCGCGAGGAACCCGACGAGGAAGTAGATGACCCCGCGCGCCGCGAACCCGGCGCGGCCGGCCGCCTCGACGGCCGTGCTGTCGCCCGCCCGCCGCGCCTTCCCATGGCCCTTCGAGGCCGCCGCAGAGATGTCCATGCCGGCTCGGTTGCCCCGATGGTGACCGGCGAAACTAGGCCGCCCGGCGCACGGAGCGGCCCGCCAGCACCTGGGTGCGCCTGCCGTCCTCGATCACGAAACGGCCGTCGATCAGCACGTGCGGGATGCCCGTCGGCAGGGCGCGCGGCTCGTCGAAGGTGGAGCCCGCCGCCACCGTGTCCGGGTCGAAGAGGACCAGGTCGGCGCGGTAGCCCTCGCGGACGAGCCCCCGGTCGGGCAGCCGCAGCCGGGCCGCCGGGCGCGCGGTGAGATGGGCGACGCACTCCTCCAGCGACAGGACGCCCAGCTCGCGCGCGTAGCGGCCCAGGTAGTGGGGAAAGGTGCCGTAGGCGCGGGGGTGCGGCTTGTCGCCCTGGAGGATGCCGTCGCTGCCGCCCGTGTGCACCCGGTGGCGCATGATCTGCCGGACGTTCTCCTCGTGGCCGACGTGCTGCAGGATCGTCGTCCCGAGCCGGTCCTCCACCAGCAGCCGCCGCGCGACCGTCCAGGGCTCCTCGCCGCGCCGCTCCGCCGACTCGGCCACCGTGAGGCCGACGTACGCGGCGAGCCCGGGTTCGCCGGTGCCGGAGATCTCGATGGTGTCCCACTCGATGGGCACCCCGTGGCAGCCGTCCGAGCCGGTGACCTCCAGGTCGTGGCGGACGCGGGCGGCCGTGTCCGGGTCGGCCAGCCGGTCCAGGACCGCCCGCGGGCCGCCCTCGCTCGCCCAGCCGGGCAGCATGGCGGCGAGCGTCGTGCAGCCCGGGGTGTACGGGTAGGTGTCGAGGGAGATGTCGGCGCCCGCGTCGAGCGCGTCGTCCAGCAGGGCGAGCAGTTCGGGGGCGCGGCCCTCGTTGACGCCGAAGTTCATGGTCGCGTGGGCCAGGTGCAGGGAACAGCCCGCGCTCCGGGTGAGCCGCACCATCTCCCCGTACGCCTCCAGGGCCCCGGCGCCGTACGAGCGGTGGTGCGGGCAGTAGTAGCCGCCGTGCGCGGCCACCACCCGGCACAGCTCGGTCAGCTCGGCGTCGTCCGCGTACATGCCCGGCGTGTAGGTCAGCCCGGAGGACATGCCGACCGCGCCCTCGCGCATGCCCTCGGCCACGAGCCGGCGCATCCGGTCCAGCTCGGCCGCGGTGGCCGGCCGGTCCTCCCAGCCGACCGCGTACATCCGGACCGTGCCCTGCGGGATCAGATAGGCGGCGTTGACGGCGATGCCCCGGCCGCCGAAGTTGCGGTCCAGCCGGTCCAGGTAGCCGCCGACCGTGCGCCAGTCGAAGTCGATGTCCGCGCCGTCGCCGTTCCACCCGGCGATGGAGCGGCGGACCTCGGCGAGCGTGCGGTCGTCCACGGGCGCGTACGAGAGGCCGTCCTGGCCCAGCACTTCGAGGGTGACGCCCTGTGCGGCCTTCGCGCTGTGGTCGGGGTCGCGCAGCAGCGCCAGGTCGCTGTGGGCGTGCATGTCGATGAAGCCGGGCGCCAGGGCGAGCCCCCCGGCGTCCAGGGTACGGGCGCCGGAGGGCCGGGGGCCGGGGGAGTCCTCGCGGTGGATCTCCGCGACCCGGCCCCCGGCGACGGCCACGTCGGCGCGGTAGGAGGGCGCGGCGCTGCCGTCGATGACGCGGGCGTCGCGGATGACGAGGTCCATGGGCCTGGGGCCTTTCTCGGGGGGCGGGCCCGGCTCAGAAGAACGTGCGGATGAGGTCGGTGACCGTGCCGTCCGCCTCGACGAGGGGGATCAGCTGCCACTTGTCGAAGCTCGTGCACGGGTGGGACAGGCCCATGCCCACCCAGTCCCCGACCTCCAGCCCGGCGCCCTCCTCCGTGCGCAGCCAGGTGTGCTGGTCCGACAGGCCGGTGACCTCGATGCCGGTGGCAGGCCGCACCGAGCCGTCCCGGCCGGAGCGCACCACCTGCGCCTCGGGCAGGTCCAGGTCGTGCGCAGCGTCCCGCTTGCCCGCGTTCAGGAACGCCTGACCGGGGGTCGGCCGCGACACCACCTGGGCCCACAGCCGGAACGCGGGCTGGAGCGCGCCCTCCTCGGGCACCCGGTTGAACGGGGTGAGGCGGCGGTAGTGCCCGTCGTCGTGCGAGACGTACGCCCCCGAGCGCAGCAGCTTCAGGACCGGGGAGGACAGCTCCGGGATCTCGGCGAACACGTCCGCCACCGCGTCGAACCACGCGCTGCCGCCCGCACTGACCACGATCGGCTCGCCGGGCCCCAGCCCCGCGAAGCGGC
>NZ_JAKRGC010000242.1 GCF_022347745.1 Streptomyces sp. OfavH-34-F | reverse complement strand
CTGGCGGCCCCTCAACCCGCTGCGCACCCTGCACCTGCTCGCCTGCCGGGCCCTCGGCCGCGACCCGGAGGCCGGCCGCCCCCTGCCCGCACGCCTCGGCCTGTGGCCCGCCGCGGCCGGGCTCCTCGCCTTCACCTGGCTCGAACTCGTCGCGCCCGACCCCGCATCGCCCACCGCCCTGCTCGTCTTCCTCGGCGGCTACGCGACCGTCCACCTGGCGGGCGCGGCGGTGTACGGGGACCGCTGGTTCGCGCACGCCGACGCCTTCGAGGTTTACTCCGCACTCCTGGCCCGGCTCTCCCCGCTCGGCCGCCGCCCCGCCGACCGGCGGCTCGTGGTGCGCTCCCCGTTCAACGGGCTCGACGCCACGCCCCGGCTGCCCGGACTCACCGCCACCGTCTGCGTGATGCTCGGCTCCACCGCGTACGACGGGTTCTCCGACGCGCCGCGCTGGATCACCACCGTGCAGACCTCGGCCCTGGGCCGTACCACCACCGCCACCCTGGGGCTCGCCGGCGCGGTCGCCCTCGTCGCCGCCCTGTACGCGCTCTGCGCCGGGGCGGTCCGGCTCGTGTGCGGGCGGCCCGCCCACCCGCTCGGCGCGTTCGCGCACTCCCTGGTCCCGATCGCCCTCGGCTACCTCGTCGCCCACTACTTCACGCTCCTCACCACCGAGGGCCCGCGCACCCTGAGCCTGCTGCTCGGCGCCGACCGGCCGGCCGCGCCCCCGCCGCCCCTGGGGCCCGGCGGCGTCGCCACCCTCCAGGTCCTCGCGATCGTCACCGGACACGTCCTCGGGGTGATCGCCGCGCACGACAGGTCCGTACGGCTCATGCCGCCCCGGCGCGCGGTCATCGGCCAGCTCCCGCTGCTCGTCCTGATGATCGCGTACACCGTCGGAGGGCTCGCCCTGCTCATCGCCTGAGCGCGCCCCCGCCCCCCGCCGGGCGCGCAGGAGGTCCACGGCATCATGGAAGACGTGCCCCATGCCCACGCCAACCTCCGCCGCGCGCCCGTGCAGCAGCGCAGCGCCGAACGCCTCGCCCGGATTCTCGACGCCTGCGCCGAACTCCTGGACGAGACCGGCTACGAGCAGTTGTCCACCCGCGCGGTCGCCGCCCGCGCCGGAGTGCCCATCGGCTCCGTCTACCGCTTCTTCTCCAACAAGCGCTCCCTCGCCGACGCGCTGGCCCGCCGCAACCTGGACAGCTACGCCGAGCGGATCACCGGCCGGCTGACCGCCGTCGAGTCCGCCGACTGGCGCGGCGCGATCGACGCCGTGCTCGACGAGTACCTGGCGATGAAACGCACCGTGCCCGGCTTCGCCCTGGTCGACTTCGGCGCCCCCGCCCCCGACGAGGACCCGGCCGACGACGCCAACCAGCGGGTCGCGGGCCGGCTCGCCGAACTCCTGGCGGGCCAGCTGGGCCGGGAGGCCGACGAGGACCTGTCGCGCGCCATCCTGGTCTGTGTGGAGGCGGCCGACGCCCTGCTGAAACTCGCCTTCCGCGCCGACCCGTCCGGGGACGCCGCGATCGTCGCCGAGACCCGCGAACTCCTGCACGCCTACCTCGCGCGACGGCTCGACTGAGCGGCGTCCGGCACAGGCGTGAGCGGTAACCGGAGCCGGTCCGGGACAACTTTGCGCGAGTCATTCCCTCACCGGGCGCAGTGGGCTAATTTCAGGCCACTGCTGCCGCTCCCCACCGCTCCACCACCATCCCTTCCGGGCGGAACCACATGACTCGCGCCATCACGCTCCACAACGTCAGCAAGGCATACGGACGGTCCCCGCGCGCCGTCGACCGACTCTCGCTCCACATCGATCCGGGCGAGTTCGTCGTCCTGCTCGGCCCCTCGGGGTGCGGGAAGTCGACGGTGCTCCGCATGATCGCCGGCCTGGAGGACATCACCGACGGCGAGATCCTGCTCGACGGCGAACCGGCCAACCACCTCACCCCGCGCGAACGCGGGATGTCCATGGTCTTCCAGAACTTCGCGCTCTACCCGACCATGACCAACCGGGACAACATCGGCTTCCCGCTGAAGCTGGAGAACCCGCGCCAGGACCACACCGAACGCATCGAGAACACGGCCAGGATGCTCGGCATCGAGCGCATCCTGGACCGCCGCCCCGGCCAGCTCTCCGGCGGTGAGCGCCAGCGGGTCGCCATGGGGCGGGCCATCTCGCGCCAGCCGTCCGCCTTCCTCATGGACGAGCCGCTGTCCAACCTGGACGCCAAGCTCCGCAACCACCTGCGCGCCGAGATCGCCCAGCTCACCAAGGAACTCGGCGTCACCACCGTCTACGTGACCCACGACCAGGCCGAGGCCATGTCGCTCGGCCACCGGGTCGCCGTCATGCGCGGCGGAATCCTCCAGCAGGTCAGCCCGCCGCGCGAGGTGTACGCCCTGCCGGAGAACGTGTTCGTCGCCGCCTTCATCGGCACTCCTCGGATCAACCTCCTCCAGGCCGTGGTGCACGCGCCGCTGGAGGGCCGGATGTCCATCGACCTCGGCCGCCAGCGCCTGCCGCTGCCCGAACCGCTCAGCACCGACCACCAGTTGCTCCGCATCCAGCAGGGCCGCCCGCTCATCGTCGGCCTGCGCTCCGAGGCGGTCCGCATCGCCCCGCCCAGCCAGGCCCGGCCGGGCGAGGTCGCGCTCAGCGGGATCGTCGAGCACGTCGAGTACCAGGGCCACGAGGCGCTGGTGCACCTCAACACCGGCTCCCGGCCCGCCGTGGTCCCGGAGCTGGAGTCGGCCCGCCCCGACCGGGGACCGGTGCGCCGGCGGCGCGGCGGCACGGGCGGCGGCGGGGTGCTGGAGCGGATCAGGGAGCGCGCCTCCTCCTACGTCGGCGGTTCCGTCGCCGTCCTGGAGGCGCCGGAGAGCGACGACCTGCCGCCCGGCGCGCACAGCCCGGACCGCCCGGCCGTCACCTCCAGCGACCTGGTCGTGCGGACCGGGCCCGACATGATGCTGCGCACCGGCGGCCAGGTGCCGCTCCTGGTCGACCTCGCGCACCTGTACGTCTTCGACCACCAGGGCCGCCGCATCTGCCCGCTGCCGAAGGACGTGCCCGGCCTGGACGTGTAGCCCCGGCCGGGCGCGCCCGGCACGCCGACGTGACGAGGGTCTCTGGCGCCCGAAAACTAACAGCGCTAGTTTGGGGCCCGGACGATCCCGTCCGTCACCGCGAGCCGGGAGGAACAGCGATGAAGGCCCACGAGGGGATGTACATCGGCGGCGCCTGGCGGCCCGCCTCCACCACCGACACGATCGCCGTCGTGAACCCGGCGGACGAGCAGGTCATCGGCCATGTCCCGGCGGGCACCGCCGAAGACGTGGACGCCGCGGTACGGGCGGCCCGCGCCGCCTTCCCCGGCTGGGCCGCCACCCCGCCCGCCGAGCGCGCCGCCCGCCTCGCGGCCCTGCGCGACGTGCTGGGCGCCCGCGCGGAGGAGATCGCCGCGACGGTCACCGCCGAACTGGGCGCCCCGCCCGCCCTGGCCGCCTCGGTGCACGCCGGGCTCCCGGTCATGGTCGCCTCCTCCTACGCCGACCTCGCCGCCGCGTACTCCTTCGAGCAGCGGCACGGCAGCTCCACGGTCTTCCTGGAGCCGGTCGGCGTCGTCGGCGCGATCACCCCGTGGAACTATCCGCTGCACCAGATCGTCGCCAAGGTGGCCCCCGCGCTCGCCGCCGGCTGCACGGTCGTCCTCAAGCCCGCCGAGGACACCCCGCTCACCGCCCAGCTCTTCGCCGAGGCGGTCGCCGAGTCCGGGCTGCCCGCCGGAGTGTTCAACCTGGTCACCGGCCTCGGCCCGGTCGCCGGACAGGCCCTCGCCGAGCACGAGGACGTCGATCTGGTCTCCTTCACCGGGTCCACCGCCGTCGGCCGCCGCATCGGCGCCCTCGCGGGCGGCGCCGTCAAGCGCGTCGCGCTGGAACTCGGCGGCAAGTCCGCCAACGTCGTCCTGCCCGGCGCCGACCTGGCCCGGGCCGTCCACGTGGGCGTCGCCAACGTGATGTCCAACTCCGGCCAGACGTGCAGCGCCTGGACCCGGATGCTGGTGGACGCCGACCGGTACGAGGAGGCCGTGGCCCTCGCGGCGGCGGCCGTCGCCAAGTACGTGCCGGGTGAGCGGATCGGCCCGCTGGTCAACGCCAAGCAGCGGGAGCGGGTGCGCGGTTACATCGAGAAGGGCGTCGAGGAGGGCGCCCGCCTGGTCGCCGGCGGCCCCGAGGCGCCGCTGCCCACCGGCTACTACGTCAGCCCCACGGTCTTCGCCGACGTCACCCCGGAAATGACCATCGCCCAGGAGGAGATCTTCGGCCCGGTCCTGTCCATCCTGAAGTACCAGGACGAGGAGGACGCGCTGCGCATCGCCAACGGCACCGCCTACGGACTCGCGGGCGCCGTCTGGGCCGCCGACGACGAGACGGCCGTGGCCTTCGCGCGCCGCATGGACACCGGCCAGGTCGACATCAACGGCGGCCGCTTCAACCCGCTCGCGCCCTTCGGCGGCTACAAGCAGTCCGGCGTCGGCCGGGAGCTGGGCGAACACGGCCTGGCCGAATACCTCCAGACCAAGTCCCTCCAGTTCTGACCCGGCCGCGGCCGGTCCCGTCCGCCCGCACCGGCCGGCGCCCCCGTTCCGCACCCGTACCGTCCACCGATCAGCAAGGAGCCAGTCCGTGGTCCGCGCCGCCGTACTGTCCGCCGTCGGAGCTCCGCTGGAGATCACCGACATCGTCCTGCCGGAGCCCGGCCCCGGCCGGGTGCGCGTCCGCCTCGCCGCCGCCGGGGTCTGCCACTCCGACCTCTCGCTGTCCAACGGCACGATGCGGGTGCCCGTCCCCGCCGTCCTCGGCCACGAGGGCGCCGGCACCGTCGTCGCGGTGGGCGAGGGCGTCACCCATGTCGCCCCCGGGGACGGCGTCGTCCTCAACTGGGCGCCCTCCTGCGGCAGCTGCTACCACTGCGGGATCGGTGAGGTGTGGCTCTGCGCGTCCGCGCTGGCCGGCGCGTCCGCCGTCCACGCCCGCACGGCCGGCGGCGGCGAGCTGCACCCCGGCCTGAACGTGGCCGCCTTCGCCGAGGAGACCGTCGTCGCCGCGAACTGCGTGCTGCCCGCCCCGGACGGCGTCCCGCTCACCGACGCCGCGCTGCTCGGCTGCGCGGTGCTCACCGGCTACGGCGCCGTCCACCACAGCGCCCGGGTCCGCGCCGGGGAGTCCGTCGCGGTGTTCGGCGTCGGCGGCGTCGGGCTCGCCGTGCTCCAGGCCGCCCGGATCGCGGGGGCGTCGAGGATCGTCGCGGTGGACGTGTCCCCGGAGAAGGAGGAGCTGGCCCGCCGGGCCGGTGCCACCGACTACGTCGTCGCCTCGGACACCACGCCCCGCGAGATCCGGGCGCTCACCGGCGGCCAGGGGGTGGACGTGGCCGTGGAGTGCGTCGGCCGGGCGGTCACCATCCGCGCGGCCTGGGAGTCCACCCGGCGGGGCGGCCGCGCCACGGTCGTCGGGATCGGCGGCAAGGACCAGCAGGTCACGTTCAACGCCCTGGAGATCTTCCACTGGGGCCGGAGCCTGACCGGCTGCGTCTACGGCAACAGCGACCCGGCCCGCGACCTGCCGGTGCTCGCCGAGCACATCCGGGCGGGACGCTTCGACCTGTCCATGATGGTCACCGAACGGATCGGCCTGGACGGCATCCCGGCCGCCTTCGACCGCATGATCGCCGGGCGGGGCGGCCGCGCCCTGGTGGTCTTCTAGCCTTCCCGCCGCGGGGCGGGCTCCAGCTGCGCGTACTGCAGGTCGAGCCCGTCCACCAGGGCCCGCAGCCCCGTCTCGAACGCCCCCTCGTCCACCTGCTGCCGCCGCTCGGCCAGCAGGTGGGCCTGCCCCAGGTGCGGGTAGTCGGCCGGGTCGTACGCCGTCTCGTCGTCCACGAACCCGCGGGCGAAGGAACCGAGCGCCGAACCCGTGATGAAGTAGCGCATCAGCGCGCCGATGGAGGTCGCCTGGGCCGGCGGCCAGCCCGCGCGCACCATGGCCCCGAACACCGCGTCCGCCACCCGCAGCCCGGCCGGGCGCCGCCCCGGCCCCCGGGCCAGCACCGGGACGATGTGCGGATGCGCGGCGAGCGCCGCGCGGTAGGAGACCGCCCAGTCGTGCAGGGCGGCCCGCCAGTCGCGCGGATCGGACTCCTCGAACATCGACAGATCGACCTGCGCGGAGACGGCGTCGGCGACCGCGTCCAGGATCTCGTCCTTGTTGCGGAAGTGGTTGTACAGCGAGGGCCCGCTGACCCCCAGCTCGGCCGCCAGCCGGCGGGTCGAGACCGCGTCGAGCCCTTCGGCGTCCACGAGGGCGCTCGCCGTCTCGACGATGCGTTCTCTGCTCAGGAGGGGCTTGCGCGGGCGGGCCATGCGGCACATAGTAGGCCCTGCGACCTAAAAACTAGCAGTGCTAATTAAGAGGGAGGCCGCGGGCCGTGAACCTGGAACTCAGCGAGGAGCAGGAGGCCGTCCGGCAGCTCGCCAGGGACTTCGTCGCCCGCGACGTCGCCCCGTACGCCGCCGAGTGGGACCGGTCGGAGAACGTCGACAAGTCGATCGTGAAGAAGCTCGGCTCCCTCGGCTTCCTCGGACTGACCGTCCCCGAGGAGTACGGCGGCTCCGGCGGCGACCACCTGGCCTACTGCCTGGTCACCGAGGAGCTGGGCCGGGGCGACTCCTCGGTGCGCGGCATCGTCTCCGTCTCCCTCGGCCTGGTCGCCAAGACCGTCGCCGCCTGGGGCGACGAGGAGCAGAAGCGGCACTGGCTGCCCCGGCTCACCTCCGGCGATGCCGTCGGCTGCTTCGGCCTGACCGAGCCCGGCACCGGCTCGGACGCCGCCGGACTGGCGACCCGCGCGGTGCGGGACGGCGCGGACTACGTCGTCAACGGCAGCAAGATGTTCATCACCAACGGCACCTGGGCCGACGTGGTGCTCCTGTTCGCCCGTACCGATGACACCCCCGGCCACCGGGGCATCTCCGCCTTCCTGGTCCCCGCCGACACCCCCGGCCTCACCCGCCGCACCATCCACGGCAAGCTCGGCCTGCGCGGCCAGGCCACGGCGGAACTCGTCCTCCAGGACGTCCGGGTGCCCGCGAGCGCCCTGCTGGGCCCCGAGGGCAAGGGCTTCTCGATCGCCATGTCCGCCCTGGCCAAGGGTCGGATGTCGGTGGCGGCCGGCTGCGTCGGCATCGCCCAGGCCGCCCTGGACGCGGCCGTGGGGTACGCCGGGCAGCGCGAGCAGTTCGGCCGGCCCATCGCGGGCTACCAGCTCGTCCAGGAACTCATCAGCGACATCTCCGTGGACGTCGAGGCCGCGCGCCTGCTGACCTGGCGCGTCGCCGACCTCGTGGACCGGGGCCGGGACTTCGCCACCGCCGCCTCGCAGGCCAAGCTGTTCGCCTCCGAGGCCGCCGTGCGAGCCGCCAACAACGCCCTCCAGGTCTTCGGCGGCTACGGCTACATCGACGAGTACCCGGTCGGCAAGCTGCTCCGGGACGCCCGCGTGATGACGCTCTACGAGGGCACCAGCCAGATCCAGAAGCTGATCATCGGCCGGTCCCTGACGGGGGTCTCGGCGTTCTGAGTACCGTCTGAGTATCCGCACGGATGTGGCACGCACCACTCCGGCGGATGCTGGGCGCCATGAGTGACACGACACCGGTCAAGCAGCAGAGCACCGCCGCCTTCTACGGGCAGGCCGTCGCCTCCTTCGGGGTGGCGATGGGCGCGGTGGCCCTCGGCATCTACTTCCTCGACGCGAACGCCTGGGTGCGCGGCTTCCTCGCCATCGGGGTCATGTACCTGGTGACCTCCTGCTTCACCCTGGCCAAGGTCATCCGGGACCGGCAGGAGGCGGGCCAGCTCGTCAGCCGGGTGGACCAGGCCCGGCTGGAGAAGATCCTCGCCGAGCACGACCCCTTCCAGAAGCTCTGACGGCGTGCGGCGGCCTGTGGAGAAAGGTTTCCCTAAGCGCTTGCTCAGGATCGCGGTATGGTGTTCGTCCTGCTGACTGAGAGGGGCGAGCGACGATGAGCACGGCGCAGGAGACCGACGCCGAGGACCCGCCGTGGGCCGAGGTGACGCCCGAGGCCGCCCGGCGGCTCCTGGTCGCGGCCGTCGACGCCTTCGCCGAGCGCGGGTACCACGCGACCACCACCCGTGACATCGCGGGCCGCGCCGGCATGAGCCCCGCGGCGCTCTACATCCACTACAAGACGAAGGAAGAGCTGCTCCACCGGATCAGCCGCATCGGCCACGACCGGGCCCTGGCCCTGCTGGAGTCGGCCGCCGACAGCGGCGGCAGCGCCGCCGAGCGCCTCGCCTCCGCCGTGCGCTCCTTCGTCCGCTGGCACGCCGAGCGCCACACCACCGCCCGCGTCGTCCAGTACGAACTCGATGCGCTCGGCGAGGAGCACCGCGCGGAGATCATCGCGCTGCGCCGCCGGACCGACGCGGTGGTGCGCCGGATCATCGGGGAGGGCGTCGCCTCCGGCGAGTTCGACGTGCCGGACGTGCCGGGGACCACGCTCGCGGTCCTCTCGCTCTGCATCGACGTGGCGCGGTGGTTCAACGCGCAGGGCAGCAGGACGCCCGACGAGGTCGGCGAGCTGTACGCCGGCCTGGTGCTGCGGATGGTCGCCGCCGGACGCTGAGCGCCGCGCGCCCCCGGTCCCGCCACGGGACCGGGGGCGTTCGCGTACGCGGGTGGCGGGGGCTCAGAAGTAGTACCGCGACACCGACTCGGCCACGCAGGCGGGCTTGTCGCCGCCCTCCCGCTCGACCGTCACCACGGCGGTGATCTGCACCCCGCCGCCCGCCTCCTCGACGCTCTTGATGACGGCGGTCGCCCGCAGCCGCGAGCCCACCGGTACGGGGGAGGGGAAACGCACCTTGTTGGTGCCGTAGTTGATGCCCATCCGGGCGCCCTCGACCGCCATCACCTGCGGGACGAGCGCCGGCAGCAGCGACAGCGTCAGATAGCCGTGCGCGATGGTCTTCCCGAAGGGGCCGGCCGCGGCCTTCTCCGGGTCCACGTGAATCCACTGGTGGTCGCCCGTGGCGTCGGCGAACAGGTCGATCCGCTTCTGGTCGACCTCCAGCCAGTCGCTGTGGCCCAATTGTTCGCCCACGCCGTCCCGCAGCTCCTGGGCGGAGTTGAAGATCCTCGGCTCTGCCATGTCCCGGTCCCTGCCTTCCCGCTCTGCGTCCATCGCGCACTGTCTAAGCGCTTGCTCAGCATGGTTGGCGGGTGCGTTCCTGTCAACGACGAACCGGTGCGGGCCGGGCCACGTAGGCTTCGACGGGTGCCCAAGATCCCGCAGACACTTCAAGAACTCACGGTCGGCCAGCTCTCCGCGCGCAGCGGCGCCGCGGTGTCGGCCCTGCACTTCTACGAGGCCAAGGGGCTGATCAGCAGCCGCCGCACCAGCGGCAACCAGCGCCGCTACAGCAGGGACGCCCTGCGCCGGGTCGCCTTCGTCCGGGCGGCCCAGCGGGTGGGCATCCCGCTGGCCACGATCCGCGAGGCGCTGGCCGAACTGCCCGAGGAGCGCACCCCCAACCGCGAGGACTGGGCGCGGCTCTCCCGCGCGTGGCGCTCCGAACTCGACGACCGGATCACGCGGCTGGCCCGGCTGCGGGACCACCTCACCGACTGCATCGGCTGCGGCTGCCTCTCGCTGGAGACCTGCGTCCTGTCCAACCCGGACGACATCAGCGGCGAGCGGATCAGCGGTTCCCGCCTGATGCCGGAACGCGCGGTGCGCCGCACGCCCGCCCCCGAGCCGGTCGCAGCGGCGGCGGACTGCGCCGACGACTGCGCCTGACGCGGGACGGCGGGCCCGGAGCGGACCGG
>NZ_JAKRGC010000241.1 GCF_022347745.1 Streptomyces sp. OfavH-34-F | reverse complement strand
TCTCTGGCGGCGGCCGGTGCGCGGTGGGCGGTCGTGCTGGACGAGTCGGGCGAGCTGCGCGGCTGGGTGGCGGCGGACGCCCTGCGGATCGCCGGGGGCGAGGGCACGGTGGGTGAGCTGACCCGGCGGATGGATGCCTGGGTGCCGGTGGGGGCGCCGTTGAAGCGGGCGTTCAGCGAGATGCTCCAGCACGACGCGGGGTGGATCGCCGTGCTGGACGGGGCGCGTTTCCTGGGGGTGCTGACTCCGGCGAAGCTCCATGAGGCGCTGCGGCGCTCGGTGGACGCGGACGCGCGGGGCGTGGGGCGCGACGAGGTGCCGTTCGACTCGGTGTCCGACGCCTGAGGACGGGGCTCGGTCACCCGGGCGCGGGGATGAGGCCGGCGGCGCGCAGGTAGGCGCGGGCCACGTCCTCGGCGAGCCGCCGCCAGCTGTCCACCTGTTCGTTGAGCCGGGCCAGGTCGGCGGTGGTCAGTACGGTGTTCAGCCTGCCCAGCGCCGTGCGCACGCCCGCGCTCCCGGCGCGGGCGCGGTTGACGACGGGGACGAGGTGATCGGCGTTCTGGAGGTGCTTGTCGTCGGCGAGCAGGACGAGCCCGAAGTCGTCCAGGGTGGCGTCGGTGGTGGTGGTCAGCACGAGTTGGTCCCGGCCGCTGCGGACGGCCTCCTTGGCCTGGGTGGTGCCCACGCCCTTGGGGTCGACCGCGGTGATGTCGATGCCGTACGTCTTCTTCAGGCCGGGCGCGCAGTAGGGGCGCCGCACGCACTCGTCGCCGGCCGCGAGCCGTACCGGCAGGCCGGAGCGTCCGAGGTCGCTCAGGGTCCTCAGGCGGTGGGCGCGCGCGTACGCCCCGGTGACGGCGAAGGCGTTCTGGTCGACGGCCCTGCCGGGGTCGAGGACGGTGAGGCCGCGCGGTGCGGCGAGGGCGCGCAGGGCCTTCATGGTGGCGGCGAGGTCGGGCGAGCCGACGGGGGCGGCGTCGTCGCCGTGCTCCTTGGCGTTCAGCCAGTCGGCGAAGGTGGCCGCGTACTCGGGGACGACGTCGATCTGGCCGTTCTCCAGGGCGGGTTCGTAGATCTCCCGGTTGGTGACGGAGATGATCTCGGTGGAGTATCCGGCGTGGTCGAGCAGGAGGGCGTACATCTGGGCGAGGAGGTCGCTCTCGGTGAAGCCCGCCGATCCGATCGTGAGGTGTGCGCTGTCGCCGGGCGGGGCGGTGACCTCCCCCTGGTTCTCCAGGCTCGGGCCGGTGGCGCAGGCGGTGGCGGCGAGCAGCAGGAGCGCGGCGAGCGGGCGTCCGCCCCTCGCGCGGCGGGCCCGGCGGGTGGTCCTGCCCCGGTCCACCCGGTGTCCGCCGCGTCCGGGCCTCACGCGGTGTCCCCCGGGCGCAGCCCCAGCCGGCTCGGGGCCAGCCGCTGGGCCGCCTCGAACAGGCCCTCGACGAGGAGCGCGAACGCGGCGACGAGGACGGCTCCGGCCACCACCTGAGGGGTGGACGCGAGGTTGAACCCGGCCGTGATGATGCGGCCGAGGCCGCCGCCGCCCGCGAGGGCCGCGAGGGTGGCCGTGGCGACGAGCTGGACGGCCGCGATGCGCACCCCGGTGACGATGAGGGGCAGGGCGAGCGGCACCTCGACCCGCAGGAGCAGCTGGCGGCCGGTCATGCCCATGCCCCGGGCGGCCCGGACGACGTCCCGGTCGACCTCGCGCATGCCGACGTAGGCGTTGGTGAGCAGCGGGGGCACGGCGAACAGGACGAGCGCCACGATGGTGGGGCCTTCGCTCCAGCGGCCGACCGGGGTGAGCAGGAGCAGCACCAGGACGGCGAAGGTGGGCACGGCGCGCCCGATGTTGGAGAGGTTGACGGCGAGCGCGCCGCCCTTGCCCAGGTGTCCGAGGACCAGGGCGACGGGCAGTGCGACAAGGCAGCTGACGACCAGGCAGAGGGCGGTCAGGTAGAGGTGCTGGCCGAGCCGGACCGCGATGCCGTCCTGGCCGTGCCAGTGCGCGGCGGTGGTCAGCCAGGACCACGCGGCGGTCAGCGTGTTCACGGCCGGCTCCTGGTCCACGGGGTCAGCAGGCGTTGCAGCAGCAGGAGGAGCAGGTCGGCGGCGACGGCGATGACGACGCACAGCACGGACGCGGTGAGCACCTGGGCCTTGAAGTAGGTGTTCATCCCGGCGTAGATGAGGTTGCCGAGTCCGCCGTGGCCGACGATGGCGCCGATGGTGACCAGGGAGACGGCGGAGACGGTGGCGATGCGCACCCCGGCCATGGCGGCGGGCAGGGCGAGCGGGAGTTCCACGGTGAGGAGCAGCCGCAGGGGACCGTAGCCCATGCCGCGCGCCGCCTGCCGGGTCTCCTCGGGCACGGCGCGCAGTCCGGCGAGGAGGTTGCGTACGAGCAGGGTCAGCGAGTAGAGGACGAGACCGGCGACGACGAGCGAGGCGGAGAGCCCGTACACCGGGAGCAGCAGCGAGAACATGGCGAGGGACGGGATGGTGTAGAGGATCGTGGTGAGCCCGAGCACGGGGGCGGCCGCCCAGCGCCGGCTCCGGGCGGCGAGGGCGAGCGGCAGCGCGATGACGAGTGCGATGAGCACGGACACCGCCGTCAGCTGCACGTGTTGCACAGCCGCTTCCCAGAGGATGTGCCGGCGGCTGCTCAGGTAGGCGCCGCAGATCCACTCGTTGCGCGCGAGGCAGTCGTCGGGAGGCGCGGTCACCCGTCCATTGCAGCCCGCTCGGCGGTACGGCGCGCGCCCTGGTCGTCCGATCGGGGCGGGCCGGCCGGTCCGTGCGACGCGCACCGCGAGGGGCGGCATCGCGGTGTCGAGCCCCAGCCTTGGGCGTATTGTCCGCTTATGGACAATGTGGGGCCCGCCATGGACTCCGCGGCGGACCGGCTGGCCGCGGCGGTGGAGTGCGCCGTGCGGGAGTCGGGCGCCGTCGTGGCGATGCTCTATCTGCTGCCGCCGGGCGGATCGTCGCTCCGGCTCGCCGTGCTCGCGGGGGTGCCACCGGAGATCGCCGCTCCGTGGCTCCGGGTGCCGCTGTCCGCACCGATGCCCGTGTCGGACGCGGTGAAGGACCGGCGGCTGGTGTGGCTCGGCAGCCAGGAAGAACTGGCCCGGCGGTATCCGCGCCCCGCGCTCGTCCTGCCGTACCGCTTCGCGCTGGCCGCCGCCCCGCTCGTGGCGGGCGACCGGGTGCACGGCGGGGTCGTGCTGCTGTGGCCCGGCTCCCATCCGACGCGGCTGACGCCGCAGGAGCGGGACGCGGTCGACCACTGCTGCGGGGAGGCCGCGCGGGTGCTGCACGAGGCCCGCGAGCGGGGCAGCCCGGTGACGGCCGGTACCGCGCCGCGGGTGGTGTCGCCCGCCACCGCTCCCCCGCCCGCCCCCACGGAGGCGGTCGCCGCGGCGGACTTCGTCGGCCGGCTGCCGGGCGGCTGCTGCACCCTGGACCTCCACGGCAGGATCACCTATCTCACCGGGACCGGTGCCGAACTCGTCGGCGGGCGGGTGGACGAGCTGGTGGGGACGCTGCCCTGGGAGTCTCTGCCCTGGATGGCCGATCCGCTCTTCGAGGACCAGTACCGGGGCGCGATGATCAGCCGGGAGCCGATGTCCTTCGTGGCCCTGCGCCCGCCGGACCGGTGGCTGTCGTTCCGTCTCTACCCGGACGCCTCCGGGATCAGCGTCTACATCACCCCGGCCGACGATCCGCAGGCCCCCGCGCCGCCCGCCGCCACCGGGGCCGCCGCGTCCCCGGGCGCGCCGAGCCGCGCGGTCGCCCTCTACCACCTGATGCACCTGGCCGCGACGCTCACCGAGGCGGTGGGCCTCCAGGACGTGGTCGAACTGGTCGCCGAACAGCTGGTGCCCGCCTTCCGCGTGCAGGCGCTCGCCGTGCTGACGGTGACCGAGGGGCGGCTGCGCGTCGAGCGGCACCGGGGTTTCGGCGACGCGCTGATGGAGTGCTTCGAGGGCGCCCCGCTGACCTCTCCGGCGCCCGTCGCGCACGTCCTGACGACCGGGGAGCCCGCGTTCTACCGGACGTTCGACGAGTTCCGCCGCGCCTTCGAGCCCGCGACGCTCCAGGAGGGGCTGGCCGCGTGGGCCTTCCTGCCGCTCTTCGCCTCCGGACACGCCGTCGGAACGCTGGTGCTCGGTTACGAGCGCACCCGCCCCTTCGAACCGGAGGAGCGGGCGCTGCTCACGTCGATCGCCGGGCTCATCGCCCAGGCCCTGGACCGGGCCCGCCTGTACGACACGAAGGAGCGGCTGGCCCACAGTCTCCAGGCCCACCTGCTCCCGCACACCCTGCCCCGGATCGGCGGCCTCGACGTGGCCGCCCGCTATCTGCCCGCCACCCGCGGCATGGGCATCGGCGGCGACTTCTACGACGTGATCCCGCTCGACGCGACGACCGCCGCCGCGGCCATCGGTGACGTGCAGGGCCACAACGTGACGGCGGCGGCCCTGATGGGCCAGGTCCGCACCGCGGTGCACGCCTCGGCGGGCGCCCCGCCCGCCGAAGTCCTCGCCCGCACCAACCGGCTGCTCGCCGACCTCGATCCGGGCCTCTTCACCAGCTGCCTCTACGTCCACCTGGACCTGGCCGGCCACCGCGCCCTGCTCGCCACGGCGGGCCATCCCCCGCCGCTGCTCCGGCACCCCGGCGGCGACACGGAGGTGCTGCGGCTGCCGCCCGGGCTGCTCCTCGGCATCGACCGGGACGCGCACTACCCGACGACGGAGATCCCCCTGCCGCCGGGCGCCGCGCTGGCCCTCTACACGGACGGCCTGGTGGAGGTCCCCGGCACCGACCCGGACGACTCGACGGCGGCGCTCGCCCGCGAGTTCACGCGC
Organism: Streptomyces sp. OfavH-34-F; assembly: GCF_022347745.1. Classification (GTDB taxonomy): domain Bacteria; phylum Actinomycetota; class Actinomycetes; order Streptomycetales; family Streptomycetaceae; genus Streptomyces. Next base: position 5,066 of record NZ_JAKRGC010000241.1, on the reverse strand, counting down.
GCCGGGGACCGCCCCATGGAAGCGGTCGCCGACGACCTGGTCCGCTACGCCAGGAGCGCCACGCCGGGCAGCGACGACATCGCGCTGCTCCTGATCGAGGCGCTGCGGGGCGGGGACTGAACCTGGCGGGGACTGAACCTGGCGAGGGCTGATCCGGGCGGGGCGCGTCTCAGTCCCGGAGCCGCGCGTCCGCCGCCACCAGTGCCCCGGTGAACGGATGCTGCGGCGCGCCCAGCACCCGTTCCGCCGGGCCCGACTCCACCACCCTGCCGCCGTCCATCACCGCGATGCGGTTCGCCCGGGCGGCGGTGCGCAAGTCGTGGGTGACCAGGACCAGCGCCCCGACGCGGCCCGCGCGCAGCAAGCCGTGGAGCAGGGCGAGCACCGTGTCGCGGGAGCGGGGGTCCAGGCCGGAGGTGATCTCGTCGCACAGCAGAATCCGGGGGCGGGCGAGGGCGGCGCGGGCCAGGGCCGCCCGCTGGAGTTCGCCGCCGGACAGGTGGGCGGGGCGGCGGGCCGCCACGGCTTCCGGGAGGCCCAGCTCGGCCAGCAGCGTCAGCGCCTCGCGCCTCGCCGCGGCCGGGGCCGCTCCGCGCAGCCGTACCACCGTCCGGGCGACCTGGTCGAGGACCGGGCGGTGCTCGTCGAAGGCGGCCCTCGCGTCCTGAAAGACGTACTGCACCGCGGCCACCTGGTTCCGGGAGCGGTCGCGCAGACTGCCCGGCAGGGGTTCGCCGCCGACGAGGACGGCTCCGTCCTGGGGCGGGTGCAGGCCGCTCAGGCAGCGGGCCAGGGTCGTCTTGCCGCTTCCGGAACGGCCCACGACGGCGAGGCACTCCCCGGCGGCGACGGTGAGCGAGACCCCGTCGAGCACGGGCGTCCGGCCGTACCGCGCGTCCAGCGCGCGTACGTCGAGCACGGTGTCCCCGGGCGTCCGGCCGCCCAGCGGGGTGCGGGCGGCGGACGCGTCCGCCGGGTCGGCGGCCTCCTGGGTCCGGCCCCCGCGCAGGACGACCACGTCGTCGGCCAGCGCGCGGACCACGTCCCGGTCGTGGCTGAGCAGGAGGACCGCGATGCCCTGCCGGGCGATGTCGGCGAGCAGTTCCACGACCCCGCGCTTGGTCAGCGCGTCCTGGCCGGTGGTCGGCTCGTCCGCGACGACGACGCGGGCGCCGAGCAGCAGCACCTGGGCGAGCACCACGCGTTGCTGCTGTCCGCCGGAGAGCTGGTGGGGGAAGCGGCGCAGCAGCCGTCCGTCCGCCGGCAGCCGGACGCGGGCCAGCGCGTCGAGCACCTGTTGCCGTGCGGCGGCCCGGCGCCGGGAGCGGGGCAGGTGCCGCACCCGGGTGCGGGCGATGTCCGTGAGGAGTGCGCCGACGCGGCGGGCCGGGTTGAGCACGGCCGCCGGGTGCTGGGGCACGTAGCCGATCAGGCCCCGCTGCGCGCGTACGCTGCCGGTCACCCGCGCTCCGGGCGGGTACTCGCCGAGCAGGGCGAGCCCGGTGGTCGTCTTGCCGCTGCCCGATCCGCCGGTCAGCGCGGTGACTCGGCCGGGCCGCAGGCGGAGGTCCACGCTGTCGAGCACGGCGCGCCCGCCGATCTCGACGCGCAGCCGCTCGATCACGGCGACGGGCTCCCGCGCGGGGGTGCGTACAGGTGTCATCGGTCCTTCTCCGTGCGGGGCGGTCGGGCGAGGGCGGCGTCGGCGAGCAGGTTGCCGCCCGCGGTGAGGGCGACGATCAGCAGGGCGGGCACCACGGTCGCCCAGGGCTGCACGGCGAGACCGGTGCGGTTGCGGTCCACCATGACGGCCCAGTCGGCGGCGTCCGGCGCGACGCCCACGCCGAGGAAGGCCGCGGTGGCGACGAGGTAGACGGCTCCGGTGAGGCGTACGCCGATGTCGGCGGCGAGGGTGCGGCCGATGGAGCGTCCGACGTAGCCGAGGGCGAGCCGTGCCCAGCTCTCGCCCTGCATGCGGAGCGCCTCCACCGCCGGGCGCGAGGCGGCTTCCGCCCCGGCGGCCCGGACGATCCTGGCGGCGTCCGGGATGCCGACGACGGCGACCACGACCGCCAGCCCGGCCGCCCCCGGCCGCACGGCGGCGGCGACCAGCAGGACGACGAGGAGGGACGGCACCGACAGCAGGACGTCCAGCGGGCGCATCAGCGCCTCCTCCAGCCAGGCCCGGCGGGTGAGGGCGCAGAAGAAGCCGGCCGGCAGCGCCACCGCGTAGGTCAGGGCCGTGGCCGCGACGGCGACGGTGACGACGGACCGGCCGCCCAGCAGGACCTCCCGGAGCACGTCGCGGCCGGTGAAGTCGGTGCCGAGCCAGTGACCGCCGCCGGTGGTCAGCGAGGTGCCGCGCGGTCCGGCGTCGCCCGCGAACAGCGGCCCGGCCAGGGCGAGCAGCAGCGGCACGCCGAGGACGAGGAGACCGGGTAGGTAGCGCAGGCCGGGGCGCCCCCGGGTGCGCGCGGCGTCGCGCGAGGGGCCGGTGACGATGCTCCGGAGGCGGCGCCGGGAGCGGGCCACGGCGAGGGCGATCACGCGGCCACCTCCGTCCGGGGGGCGAGGCGGTGGGTGAGCAGGTCGGCGCCCAGGTTGAGCAGGACGGTGACGAGGCCGAACACGACGGCGAGTCCCTGCACGGTGGGCAGGTCGCGCTCCGCGACCGCGTTCATCAGGACGGTGCCGAGTCCGGGGACGACGAACAGGGCCTCGACGACGACCACCCCGCACAGCAGCCAGTCCACGGTGCGGGCGAGTTGCTGGGCGGCCGGGGCCAGGGCGTTGGGGAGGGCGTGGGCGTAGCGGACCCGGGTGCGGGAGATGCCGCAGCGGCGGGCCTGGGCGGCGTACGGGGAGGCGAGCGCGTCGATCATGCCGGCCCGGACGAGCCGGGCGAGTGAGCAGACGGGGCGGGCGAGCAGGACGAGGACGGGCAGGACGAGGGCGCCCGGGTGGGAGGCCAGTTCGGTGCCGTATCCCACCGCGGTCGGCGGGAACCAGCCGAGCCGCAGCGCGAAGACGGCCACCAGCAGGGCGCCGAGGGCGAATTCGGGCACGGCGTAGAGGCCGAGCAGTACGGCGCTGACGGCCCGGTCCGCCGCGCCGCCCTCGCGCCGGGCGGCCAGCACGCCGAGGCCGATGCCGGCCGGGACGAGCAGCAGGACCGTGGGCACGGCGAGCAGCAGGGTGGGGCCGAAGCCGTCGGCGAGGGCGGCGGCGACCGGCCGCCCGGAGGTGAGCGAGACGCCGAGGTCGCCGTGGAGCAGCCCGGCCATCCAGTCCAGCAGGCGTTCGTGGGCCGGCCGGTCCAGCCGCAGGGCGGTGCGGACGGCCTCGATGCGGGCCGGGTCGGGCTGGTCGCCGGCGAGGGCGACGGCGGCGTCGCCGGGCAGGGCCTCGGTGGCGGCGAAGACGAGCAGGACCACGCCCGCGGTCTGCGCGCCCCCGAGCAGCAGCCGGCGGGCGATCCGGTGCCCGGTCGCGGTCACGCCAGCCACACCTTGTCGAAGCGGGCCCAGTCGAGGGTGTTGGCGGGGGCCCGCCGCTCGACGCCCCGGACGTTGCGGGCGGTGCCGAGAATCCAGTCGGCGAAGCCCCAGACGAGGAACGGTCCCTCGGTGTGCAGGCGGCGCTGCATGCGGGCGTAGACGTCGGCGCGGCGCTGCGGGTCGCGGGTGGACTGGGCCTGCCGGTAGAGGGCGTCGAAGTCGCGGTGGCGCCAGTGGGTGGCGTTGGTGGTCGAGTCGGTGAGCAGCCGCTGGGAGAGGTGCGCCTCGATGGGCATGGCCCCGGAGCGGTAGCAGCAGAGCGTGCCCGAGTCCAGGATGTCCTTCCAGTAGGTGTCCTTGCTGCCGGTGCGGATGCGCAGGGTGATGCCGGCCCGCGCGGCCTGGTCGCGGAAGACGGCGGCCGCCTCGGTGAAGCCGGTGGCGACGGGTGAGGTGTCCAGGGTGAGGCGCAGGTCGTCGGCGCCCGCTTCCTTCAGCAGCCGCCGGGCGCGGTCGATGTCCTGTTCGCGCTGGGGGAGTTCGTCGGCGTAGTACTGGTAGCCCTTGCCGAAGAGGTCGTTGCCGATCTGGCCGGCCCCGGACAGGACGCCGCGTACGAGTTCCGCGCGGTCGGCGACGAGGAAGAGGGCCTGGCGGACGCGCGGGTCGTCGAAGGGCGGCCGGTCGGTCTTCATGGCGAAGGACTGCATGGCGCTGTCGCGCAGCCGGACGATGGTGACGCGCCCGCCGTGCTCATGGGCGCGGGCGGTGGCAGGGTTCAGCTCGTGGGCGTACTCCACCTGGCCGCCGAGGAGGGCGTTGACGCGGGCGGACTCCTCGTCGGCGACGACGAACTCCAGCTCGTCCAGGTAGGGGGCGCCCTCCCAGTAGGCGTCGTTGCGGCGCAGCAGGGTGGAGCGGCCGGGTGCGAAGGACACCAGGCGGAAGGGTCCGCTGCCGACGGGCGCGCGGTCGAAGTCGCCCTCGCGGGCGGAGGCCGGGATGATGTACGCGCCGAACGCGGCCATGACGTTGGGGAATTCGGCGGTGGGGCGCTTGAGGACGAATTCGACGGTCCGGGTGCCGCGGGCCCGGCTGGCGGTGAGGTCGATGGGTTCGAGGGAGGCCCTGGCCCGGAAGGCGCGCTTCGGGTCGGCTATGCGCCGGTAGCTGTGCAGGACGTCGGCGGCGGTGACGGGAGTGCCGTCGTGGAACTCCGCGTCCCGCAGGGTGACCTTCCACCGCTTCAGGGTGGCGTCGGGTTCCCAGGACGCGGCGAGGCGGGGCTGTGCGGAGAGGTCGGCGCCGTAGTCGGCGAGCTTGTCGTAGAGGGCCTTGGCGCGGGCGGCGTCGGCGAAGAGGTTGCTGCGGTGGGGGTCGAGGGTTTCGCTCGCCCCTCCCCCGGCGAAGGCGGCCCTCAGCCGGCCGCCGCGCCTGGGGGTGCCGGTCTTGGCCTCGGCGTCCGCGCCGGGGCGGGCGGGGTCGCCGGCGCCCGCGCAGCCGGAGAGGGCGAGGGCTCCGGCCGCTGCGGAGACGGCGAGGAGGGTGCGCCGGTGCGGGCCGGGGAAG
>NZ_JAKRGC010000240.1 GCF_022347745.1 Streptomyces sp. OfavH-34-F | reverse complement strand
GTGCGGGTCAGGGACCGGCCCCGCCCCTCTCCGTACGCCCACGTGGTCAGTCGTCCCGGCCGACGCCCAGGACCGTGGCCTCCAGGTACTGTTCGGGCCGCTCGTACTGGCTGACGTCGGCCGGGTTGTAGCGCGGCGTCTGCATCGACCAGTCGAGGTTGCCGCGCATCCAGCTGCGCATGCCGTCGAGGTACGGCTCCAGTATCGGCGCCAGCTGCGGGTAGGCCGCCAGGAGTTCGGCCTCCGCGGTCAGGAAGCGCTGCGTCTCGACGGCGATCTCCGCGCAGACGTGTTCCAGCGCCTCCTGCTTGCCGAGGCCCCGGTGGTGGCGGACCAGGTGGACCAGGTTGTGGATCTCGCCGAGCACCTGCTCCTTCTCGTACGAGTACACGTCGTTGGCCCAGCACACATGGTTGCAGGAGGACTCCAGCGCCGTGATGAAGCGGGGGTCGTTGTGGATCGACTGGGGCGCCTCGATGCCGGCGACGATCTCTATGAGGTCCATGCAGACGAGGATCGCGCCGGTATGGCGGCGCTTCTCGATGTACATCTCCTCGGAGGGCACCACGCCCGCCGCGCGGTTCCCGGCCTCCCAGGTGGTGGCGGTGGTGAGGTACTTGCGCAGGTGCCAGGCGAAGCGGCGCCGCCAGTGCACCGCGGCGGTCGGGGTGGTGCGCTGCCACAGGTCGATGAGGGCGACCACCGCCGCGGGCAGCTCCTCGTTCGCCAGGACGCCGGTACGGCTGCCCTCGACGACGGACAGCATCAGCGCGACGACGTCGCGGACGCGTTCGGGGCTGCGGCCGAGATGGCCGTCGTCGAGCTGGTCGTCCACGAGGAAGAGCCAGACGAACCAGTCGGCGACGAGTTCGAGATGTTCACTGTCCGCAGTCGGATAGACCATGCCGACGAACGCGCCGAAGTCGGCCTGCTCGAATCGGTCTCGCGCCGAATCCCGGTGCACCAGACCGGTGTCACTGATCCAGGTGCCGAGATGTCGCCGGATCTGGGCGACGTGCGGGTTCGTCCGCTGGGGGAACGGGCAGTAAATGTCCGGAAGTTTGTTCTCCACGGGCGGGTCTCAATCCTCTCCGGTCGTACGGGTGACGGCAGTTGCACATGGTCCGTCCGTTCCTCCGGGGCATGGCGATGACCCACGGGACCTGCGGGTTTGAAGCTACCTGACCCCCCGTCATGAGGTCCAGGGCAGATGATCGGAATGGATGAAAGCGTGTCGGGTAAAGTCTGCGGGCAAGGCAGGTGGCATATGCCAAGTACTCCCGCAGGGTATTCCTTTTGGAGGAACCCACAAAAGCGGGGGTTGTTTGCTGTGCCTTCGTGGAAGCGACCTGCGCGATTTCATATGAAAAAATGAGTGTTATGCGTTTTCTTGAGCCCGGCACCGGTCGCTACACAGAGTCCCCCTCGGTCCCGTACGACCTCACGTACGACGACGTCTTCATGGTTCCGGGCCGATCGGCGGTCGGATCGCGCCAGGGCGTGGACCTGACCTCCCCGGACGGCAGCGGCACCACCATCCCGCTGGTCGTCGCGAACATGACCGCCATCGCGGGCCGCCGGATGGCCGAGACCGTCGCCCGGCGCGGCGGCCTCGTCGTCATCCCGCAGGACATCCCGATCGAGGTCGTCACCGAGGTCATCTCCTGGGTGAAGACCCGCCACCTGGTGCTCGACACGCCCATCGAGCTGTCCCCGGCCCAGACGGTCGCCGACGCGCTGTCCCTGCTGCACAAGCGCGCGCACGGTGCCGGGGTCGTCGTGGACGACGAGCGCCGGCCCGTCGGCGTGGTCACCGACCACGACCTGTCCGGCGTGGACCGCTTCACCCAGCTCTCCGAGGTCATGTCCAGGGATCTGGTCCTGCTGGACGCGGACATCGACCCGCGCGACGCCTTCAACAAGCTCGACGGCGCCAACCGCAAGCTCGCCCCCGCCGTGGACGCGGACGGCCGGCTCGTCGGCATCCTCACCCGCAAGGGCGCCCTGCGCGCCACGCTCTACACCCCCGCCACCGACGCGGACGGCAAGCTGCGGATCGCCGCCGCCGTCGGCATCAACGGCGACGTGGCCGGCAAGGCCGAGCAGCTCCTCGACGCCGGGGTGGACACCCTCGTCGTGGACACCGCGCACGGCCACCAGGAGTCCATGATCAGCGCCGTGCGCGCGGTCCGGGCGCTGGACCCGCGGGTGCCGATCGTGGCGGGCAACATCGTCGCCGCCGAGGGCGTGCGCGACCTCATCGAGGCCGGCGCGGACGTCATCAAGGTCGGCGTCGGACCCGGCGCCATGTGCACCACCCGGATGATGACCGGCGTCGGCCGGCCCCAGTTCTCCGCCGTGCTGGAGTGCGCCGCCGAGGCCAGGAAGTACGGCAAGCACGTCTGGGCGGACGGCGGTGTCCGCCACCCCCGCGACGTCGCCATGGCGCTCGCGGCCGGCGCCTCCAACGTGATGATCGGCTCCTGGTTCGCCGGCACGTACGAATCGCCCGGCGACCTCCAGCAGACCGCGGACGGGCGCTTCTACAAGGAGTCCTTCGGCATGGCGTCCGCGCGCGCCGTGAAGAACCGCACCTCCGACGAGTCCGCGTACGACCGCGCCCGCAAGGCGCTCTTCGAGGAGGGCATCTCCACCTCCCGCATGTTCCTGGACCCGGCCCGCCCCGGCGTCGAGGACCTGATCGACTCGATCATCGCAGGCGTCCGCTCCTCCTGCACCTACGCGGGCGCCGCCTCCCTCGCCGAGTTCGCCGAGAAGGCCGTCGTCGGCGTGCAGAGCGCCGCCGGTTACGCCGAGGGCAAGCCGCTGCACGCCAGCTGGAGCTGAGCCGGCCCGGCCCGTGGTCTACTGCCGGGGGGCGGCACGCGCCGCCCCCCGGCACCGCCACGCCCGGCTCCGCCCGCGCCACCGCAGAGAAGTGACCCGTACGACGTGCGACTGAACGACCTGGACGAACGCATCGTCCACGCCCTCGCCGAGGACGCCCGCCGCTCCTACGCCGACATCGGCTCGATCATCGGGCTGTCCGCGCCCGCCGTGAAACGCCGCGTGGACCGGCTGCGCGCCGAGGGCGCCATCACCGGGTTCACCGTGCGGGTGGACCCGGCCGCGCTCGGCTGGGAGACCGAGGGCTACATCGAGATCTACTGCAGCCGCAACACCTCCCCGGAGTCCATCAAGCAGGGCCTCGCCCGCTACCCCGAGGTCGCCTCCGCGTCCACCGTCACCGGCGACGCCGACGCGCTCGTCCAGGTCTTCGCCGCCGACATGCGCCACTTCGAACAGGTCCTGGAGCGGATCGCGGGCGAGCCGTACGTGGAGCGCACCAAGTCGGTCCTGGTCCTCTCGCCGCTGCTCAGGCGGTACTCCTCGGGCTCCCCGGGGTAGCCCCGCGCCGGACGGACCGGGGCCGCGCAACGAATCGCCGCATCCCGCCCGAACCGCGCAACGGATCGGCCGTCGATGCGCAACGGTCGCCGCTTGTCCGGGCCGAATCGCGGAACGTACCGTCTTTACGTCCCCGCCCCGCCCGCATCGTCCGAGGTCAGCCATGCCGCCGTTGCGCACCGCCCTGTTCCAGAGCTCCGGACGCCCCGGCTCGGTCGCCGGCTCCGTCGAGCTGCTGGCGGACGCCGCGCGCCGCGCCGCCGAGACCGGCGCCCGGCTGCTGGTCTGCCCCGAGCTGTACCTCACCGGCTACGCCATCGGCGACGACGTCCCCCGCCTCGCCGAGGCCGCGGACGGGCCCGCCGCCCGGGCCGTCGCCGAGATCGCCGTACGGCACGGCATCGCCGTCCACTACGGCTACCCCGAGCGCGACGGCGAGACCCTCTACAACTCCGCCCAGCTCATCGGCCCCGACGGCACCCGGCTCGCCGGCTACCGCAAGACCCACCTCTTCGGCGACTTCGAGCAGCACTGGTTCACGCCCGGCGAGCAGCCCGTCGTCCAGGCCGACCTCGACGGCGTCCGGATCGGCCTGCTGACCTGCTACGACGTCGAGTTCCCGGAGAACGTGCGGGCGCACGCCCTGGCCGGCACCGACCTCCTGCTGGTCCCGACCGCCCTGATGCACCCGTTCTCGTTCGTCGCCGAATCCGTCGTCCCGGTCCGCGCCTTCGAGAGCCAGCTGTACATCGCCTACGTCAACCGCACCGGCCCCGAAGGCCCGTACGACTTCACCGGGCTGAGCTGCCTGGCCGGTCCCGACGGCGCGGTCCGCGCCCGCGCGGGACACGGCGGGGAACTCGTCACCGGCGACGTCGACCCCGCGCTGCTGGCCGCCTCCCGGACCGCCAACCCGTACCTCCGCGACCGGCGCCCCGGCCTGTACGGCTCCCTCGTCTGAGCCCGCCGCGGTCCGCCGCACCCCTTTTCGTCTCCGCCCCGCCGTACCCGCAAGGAGTCCGTACCCCATGACGTCCGTGCCCCCCGCCGTCCAGAGCACCGAGGAAGCGGCCCCGCCGATCACCATGATCGGGCCGGACTTCCCCTACGCGTACGACGACTACCTCGCCCACCCGGCGGGCATCGGCCAGGTCCCGGCCACCGAGCACGGCACCGAGGTCGCCGTCATCGGCGGCGGGCTCTCCGGGATCATCACCGCGTACGAACTGATGAAGATGGGCCTGCGGCCGGTCGTCTACGAGGCCGACCGCATCGGCGGCCGGCTGCGCACCGTCGAGTTCGAGGGCTGCGCCACCGACGGCGAGCCGCTCACCGCCGAGATGGGCGCCATGCGCTTCCCGCCCTCGTCCACCTCGCTCCAGCACTACATCGACCTGGTCGGCCTGGAGACCAAGCCGTTCCCCAACCCGCTCGCCCCGACCACCCCCTCCACCGTCGTGGACCTCAAGGGCGAGTCGCACTACGCCAGGACCATCGACGAACTCCCGCAGGTCTACCGCGATGTGATGGACGCCTGGAACGCCTGTCTGGAGGAGGGCGCCGACTTCTCCGACATGAACCGGGCGCTGCGCGAGCGCGACGTCCACCGGATCAGGGAGATCTGGGCCCGGCTGGTCGAGAAGCTCGACAACCAGACCTTCTACGGCTTCCTCTGCGACTCCGAGGCCTTCAAGTCCTTCCGGCACCGCGAGATCTTCGGCCAGGTCGGCTTCGGCACCGGCGGCTGGGACACCGACTTCCCCAACTCCATCCTGGAGATCCTGCGCGTCGTCTACACCGAGGCGGACGACCACCACCGCTCCATCGTCGGCGGCAGCCAGCAGCTCCCGCTGCGCCTGTGGGAGCGCGAGCCGCAGAAGATCGTGCACTGGCCGCTCGGCACCTCGCTGTCCTCGCTGCACGACGGCGAGCCGCGCGGCGCGGTGACCCGGCTGCACCGCACGGCCGGCAACCGGATCACCGTCACCGACGCCTCCGGCGACATCCGCACCTACCGGGCGGCCGTGTTCACCGGCCAGTCCTGGCTGCTGCTCTCCAAGATCGACTGCGACGACGCGCTCTTCCCGATCGACCACTGGACGGCGGTGGAGCGCACCCACTACATGGAGTCGTCGAAGCTGTTCGTGCCCGTGGACCGGCCGTTCTGGCGGGACAAGGACGAGACCACCGGGCGCGACACCATGTCGATGACGCTGACCGACCGGATGACCCGGGGCACCTATCTGCTGGACGACGGACCGGACCGGCCGGCCAGCATCTGCCTCTCGTACACCTGGTGCGACGACAGCCTGAAGTGGCTGCCGCTGTCGGCGAGCGAGCGCATGGACGTGATGCTGAAGTCGCTCGGCGAGATCTACCCGAACGTCGACATCCGCGGCCACGTCATCGGCAACCCGGTCACCGTGTCCTGGGAGAACGAGCCCTGGTTCATGGGCGCGTTCAAGGCCAACCTGCCCGGCCACTACCGCTACCAGCGGCGCCTGTTCACCCACTTCATGCAGGACCGGCTCCCCGCCGACAAGCGGGGCCTGTTCCTGGCCGGTGACGACATCTCCTGGACGGCCGGCTGGGCCGAGGGCGCCGTACAGACCGCGCTCAACGCCGTGTGGGGCGTGATGCACCACTTCGGCGGCGCGACCGACCCGACCAACCCCGGACCGGGCGACCTCTTCGACGAACTGGCCCCGGTCGAACTGCCCGAGGACTGAGCCCCGAGGACTGAGCACCGCCGGCCGTACGGACCCCCCGGGCCCGTACGGCCGGTGCGGTCAGGAGCCGGAGGCCGTCGGCTTCTCGTCGTACGCGGAGGTGCCCGAGTCGAGCAGCGGCTCCTGCGTCTTGAGGTGGGCCGGGGCGAAGGCCCGCAGCACGTGGTAGCCGGTGATCACGACGATGGTGCCGAGCGCGATGCCGCCCAGCTCGAAGTTGTCGGTGATCTTCAGGCTGACCCCGCCGACGCCGATGATGATGCCCGCCGCGGCCGGCACCAGGTTCAGCGGATTGCGCAGGTCCACCTTGGCGTTCAGCCAGATCTGCGCACCGAGCAGGCCGATCATGCCGTACAGGATGACCGTGATGCCGCCGAGCACCCCGCCCGGGATCGCGGCCACGACCGCGCCGAACTTCGGGCAGAGACCGAACAGCAGGGCGAAGCAGGCGGCGGCCCAGTAGGCGGCGGTGGAGTACACCCGGGTCGCGGCCATCACGCCGATGTTCTCGGAGTACGTGGTGTTCGGCGGGCCGCCCACCGCGGTCGAGAGCATCGAGGCGGCACCGTCCGCCGCGATCGCCGTGCCCAGCTTGCCGTCCAGGGAGCGGCCGGTCATCTCGCCGACCGCCTTCACATGGCCGGCGTTCTCCGCGATCAGGGCGATGACCACGGGCAGGGCCACCAGGATCGCCGACCACTCGAAGCTCGGCGCGTGAAACGAGGGCAGCCCGATCCAGTCGGCCTTGCCGACGCCCGACAGGTCCAGGCGCCAGTGGTCCACGGCCTCGGCGCCGCCCGCGGGGGAGTGGATCTTCCCGAAGACCCGGTCCAGGACCCAGGACAGGACGTAACCGAAGACCAGCCCCAGGAAGATCGCGATCCGGGAGAAGAAGCCGCGCAGGCACACCACGGCCAGACCGGTGAACAGCATCACCAGGAGCGCCGTCCACTGGTCCTGCGGCCAGTACGTGGACGCGGTCACCGGCGCCAGGTTGAAGCCGATGAGCATGACCACCGCGCCCGTGACCACCGGCGGCATCGCCGCGTGGATGATCCGCGCGCCGAACCGCTGCACCGCGAGACCGGCCAGGAAGAGCACCGCGCCGACCACGAACACCGCGCCCGTGACCACCGCGCTGTCGCCGCCGCTCGCCCGGATCGTCGCGGCCACCCCGACGAACGAGAGCGAGCAGCCCAGGTAGCTGGGCACCTGGCCGCGCGTGGCCAGCAGGAAGATGGCGGTCGCGACGCCGGACATCATGATCGCCAGGTTGGGGTCGAGCCCCATCAGGACCGGCGCGACGAACGACGCGCCGAACATGGCGACCACGTGCTGTGCGCCCAGCCCGAAGGTCCGGGGCCAGGAGAGCCGCTCGTCCGGGCGGACCACGGCTCCCGGTGCGGGCGTCTTCCCGTCGCCGTGCAAGGTCCAGCGCACGCCGAGGCCCATGGTTGCTCCCTGTGTGTAGGTGCGTGAGCCCGTACCCGCATGACACGGCGCTCTGCGCGGAAAAGATCAGCGCCATGGTAGTGGGGCCCGGCGCACGCGCCCCGGCCGGACCCACCCGTTCCGGTTGCCCGGTGCGGCAGGGTCCGGCCGGGGCCGGGACGGGATCAGGTGCGGGGCGGGATCAGGTCCGGGGCGCGGCCGCCGGCGTGCCCTGCTCCGCCGCGCCGGACGGCGCCTTGCGGTCACCCGCCCGCAGCACCCCGGCCCCCAGCACCAGCCCGAACGCCAGCACCGACACCAGGCCGAACGACACGACCAGCGAGGTGGCCTCCGCCAGCGACCCGATCGCCGACGGGGCGATGAGCCCGGAGGTGTACGTGATCGTCGCGACGCCCGCGATGGCCTGGGCCGGCTTGGGGCCGCTGCGCCCGGCCGCCGCGAAGGCGAGCGGGACCACCACGGCGATGCCGAGCCCGATCATCCCGAAGCCGCACAGGGCGAGGGCGGCGTTGGGGCCGGTGACCACGAGGACCGCGCCGGCCGTGGCGAGCAGCCCGCCGGTCCGTACGGTGCGCACCGCGCCGAAGCGGTCGACGACCCGGTCGCCGGCGATCCGGGCGATGGCCATCGTCAGCGCGAAGGCGGTGGTGGACGCCGCGGCCAGACCGGCCGAGCTGCCCAGTTCGTCGCGCAGGTAGACCGCCGACCAGTCCAGGCTGGCGCCCTCGGCGAACACCGCGCAGAAGCCGACCGCGCCGATGATCAGGGCGGACCTGGGCGGCAGCGCGAACCGCGGCGGCGGCTCCTCGTCCGGCTCGCTGCGCAGGTCGAGCACCCACTGGCAGGCCGCCAGACCCAGGGCGGTCAGTACCAGGGCGGCGACGACGTGGTGCAGCCGGGCGTCCGCGCCCACGTGCGCGGCGACCGTGCCGGCCGCCGATCCCAGCAGGGCGCCCACGCTCCACATGCCGTGCAGCCCCGACATGATCGACTTGTCGAGCCGGTTCTCCACCTCGACCCCGAGGGCGTTCATCGCCACGTCGGACATGCCCGCGGCCGCCCCGTACGCGAACAGCGCCACGCACAGCGTCAGCAGGTTCGGTGCGAGCGAGGGCAGGACGAGCGCCAGCGTCCACAGGGCCAGCAGGCCGCGCAGCGCGGTCCGGGCGCCGAAGCGGTGGCTCACCGCCCCGGCCAGCGGCATGGCCAGCGAGGCGCCGATCGCCGGGAACGCCAGCGCGAGCCCGAGCTGTCCGGCGCTGACGCCCGCGTGGTCCTGGATCCAGGGCACCCGCGTGGCGAAGCTGCCGGTCACCGCTCCGTGCACGGTGAAGACCGCCGCGACGGCGTACCTGGCCCGCCGCACCTCCCCGGTGCCGAAGACCTTCGCCGTTGATTCCTTGGTCATACCCCCGTGCCCTTCACTGGAGTCGTTGTCGACGGTGCGGGCAGTAAACTATCAGGAACCCTGCCTGATAAATAGTCCGCCCGCTCCTCCGGTTCCGGCGGCGATCTGGAAGGATTCCGGCATGCGCGCATCACCGAGCACCGCTCGGGCCATCAACGACCGGCTCGCCCTGCGACATCTCCAGCAGGACGGTCCCCTGACGGCCACGCAGCTGAAGAAGCTGACCGGGCTCTCCCGGCCCACCGTCGCCGACCTCGTCGACCGGCTCCAGGACGCGGGCCTCATCCACGTGGTCGGGGAGGCCGGCGCCGAGCGGCGGGGCCCCAACGCGCGGCTCTACGGCATCGTCGCGGACCGCGCGCTGCTGGCCGGGCTGGATGTGCGCACCGACAGCGTCGCCGTGGTCGTCGCGGACCTGCTGGGCGCCACGCTCGCCGAGGCGACCCTGCCCATCGGCACCGAGACCGCCGAGGACAACGCCGTCGAACAGGCCGTCGCCCTGCTCGCGACCACCGCCCGCAGCGCCGGCAGCGCGCCCCTGCACAGCGTCGGCATCGGCGCGCCGGGCCTGATCGACCCCGTCACCGGGGAGCTGCGGGACAGCACGGGGCTGCCCGCCTGGCACCGCAGCCTGGTCCGGGCGCTCCAGGAGAGGCTGCCGGCGACGGTCCTCGTGGAGAACGAGACGAACCTCGCCGCCGTCGCCGAGCACCGCGTCGGCGCGGCCGCCGGCCGCGACACCTTCGTCCTGCTCTGGCTGGGCCACGGCGTGGGGGCGGCGGTGATGCTCGACGGGAAGCTGCGCCGGGGGGCCTCGGGCGGCGCCGGCGAGATCGGCTTCCTGCCGGTCCCCGGCACGGAGGGCAGGCCGTCCGCCGTCAACTGCGACGGGGGGTTCCACTCGCTGACCGGCTCGGCGCCGCTGTGCGAACTGGCCGCCGCCCACGGCATCGGCGTCCCGGCGGACGGCCAGGAGCCCGGCGCGGCGGCGGCCGTCCGGGCGGCGCTCGCG
>NZ_JAKRGC010000023.1 GCF_022347745.1 Streptomyces sp. OfavH-34-F | reverse complement strand
GGCCGGGGCCGGGGCCGCCGGGGTCGCCGGGGTCGCGCCCACCCGTCTGGCCGCCCGGTTGAGCCGCGCGACGTAGGTGCCGGAGCCGGTGCGGCCCGCCAGGAGCCCTTCGGCCTCCAGCCGGGTGTACGCCTCGGCGGTCACCGTGCGGGACACGGCGAGGTCCTGGGCGAGCGTACGGGTCGAGGGGAGCCGTTCACCGGGCGGCAACAGCCCGGAAAACACCGCTTCACGCAGCGCGTCGACGAGCTGGGCCACCAGGGGCCGGCCGCCGTCGCGGTCGAGGGCGACCGGCACGGCCAGATGGGGTTTGGCCCGTTGGGCGGGTAACGGGCGGTCCACAGGTGGCATCTTCGGTCTGCCTTCTATTGGCCATTGGTCGAGGTCCATTCCGAGGGTAGCTTCGGCGTTCGGCGCTTCGAGGCGACGGCGTACCGAGCCGTGGGGGGCGCCGGTCCCGGAGGGTGGAGACGGCATGGGCGCCAGGGTGTCGCCGCAGGAGTACGGGGTCAGCGAGCGCAACGGCTTCCTGCCCGACGCCGCCCCGCTGACCCGGCTGCCGGGCCGGTTCGCGGAGTGGGACGAGATCGGCGCGGAGCTGCCGAAGCATCTGGCGGCGGGCCGGGCCCGGGAGTTGCTGGCCGGTGTCGCCCCGCTCGACCCGGGCACGCTGACCGCTCCGGCGGAACGCGAGCGGGCCATGCTGCTGCTGTCCTACTTCGGCCACGCGTACGTCTTCGGCGGCGAGGTCCCGGCGACGGTCTGCCCGGCGAACATCGCGGTGCCCTGGCACCGGGCGGCCGGGCTCCTCGGCCGGCCGCCGATCCTGTCGTACGCCACCCAGCAGCTGCACAACTGGGGCCGCCTCACCGACGATCCGCGGATCGAGCTGGGGAACCTGTACCGGCTCCAGGACTTCCTCGGGGGGATGGACGACGACTGGTTCGTACTGGTCCACGTGGCGATCGAGGCCGCCGCGGCGCCGGTGCTCCGCGCCTCGCTCGCCGCGCAGGACGCCGTCCTCGACGACGACGGCGACGCCCTCGCCCACGCCCTGGGCGAGGTCGCCGCGGGGCTCGGCGTGATGAGCGGCACGCTGGCGCGGATGCCGGAGCGCTGCGATCCGTACGTCTACTACCACCGCGTGCGCAGTTTCCTCTTCGGCTGGGACAACAACCCGGCGCTGCCGGACGGGCTCGTCTACGAGGGCGTGGACGCCTACGGCGGCAGGCCGCAGCGGTTCGGCGGTGAGACCGGCGCGCAGAGTGCCATCATCCCGTTCCTGGACGAGGTCCTCGGCCTGGCCGGGGACGACGACCCGCTCGCCGCGTACATGCACGCGCTGCGCGCCTACATCCCGCCGGGGCACCGGGCGTTCATCGAGAAGGTGGGGCCCCGGGTCGATCTGCGGGGCTTCCTGCTGCGCCACCGCCCGGCCGGGGCGGTGGACGCCTACGACGCGTGCGTCGCGGCCATGGCCGACTTCCGCGAGCTGCATCTGCGGTACGCGGCGATGTACGTGCACAAGCAGGCGCAGCGGTCCGCCGCCAACTCCAACTCGGTGGGCACCGGCGGCACGCCCTTCATGCGGTACCTCAAGGGCCATCTGGACACGGTGCGCGCCCACCGCATCGGCGCGCCGTGACGGCCCCGCCGGCCCGTCCCCGGGTCCACCGGCGGGCGCTGCCCGGCGTCGATCCCCGGATCTTCGCGCTGCGGGTACCGGACGAGGTCGACGCCTTCGTCGTCCGCACGGAGCGGTTCGTCGCCCTGATCGACACCCTCGCCACGCCCGAACTGTGCGAGCAGGCCCTGGACCTGATCGCCGATGAGGCCGCCGGGCGCCCCCTCCTGGTCGTGAACACGCACGCCGACTGGGACCACGTGTGGGGCAACGCGGCCGTCGAGGGGCGGGCGCCGGTCATCGGCCACCGCTCGGCCACCGCCCGCGCCGGTTCGGCGGAGGCGCTGGGGACCTTGCGCGACAAGCGCGCGGCGGACGACCGCTTCGCCCGGGTGCGGCTGGTCGCCCCGACCGTCACGTTCGACACCTCGCTGACCCTGGACGGCGGCGATCTCACCCTGGAACTCCTGCACACCCCGGGCCACACCCCGGACCACGTCGCCGTGTGGATTCCGGAACTGCGCGTGTGCCTGGCCGGGGACGCCGCCGAGGACCCGCTGCCCGAGCTGTGGGAGGGCGACGCGTCGTCGCTGGCGCGGCTCACCGCCTCGCTGGACCAATTGCGGGCCCTGGCGCCGGACCATGTGCTCCCCAGCCACGGCGGTACGACGGACCCGGCGCTGCTCGACCGCAACCTGCGCTATTTCGCGAGCCTGACGGGCCGGTACGCGGACGCCGTGCGCGCCGGCGGCCCGGAGTTCGAGGCGGTGTTCCCGGATACCGCCGAACTGTCCGACCGGGCCAGGGCGTTCTACCGCGCCTGCCACCACAAGGCGGTCCGGGCGGCGGCCTCCCTCCTCACCGGCCCGGCGGAACAACCGCCCCGGTAGAACGCCCGGCCGGCCGCCGGCCCGGTTCGCGTCAGGCGGAGCGCAGCAGGGCCCCCGCCGGGCCCTCGGCCGGGTCGAGCACGGCGGCGGCGATCCGGTGGTCGGCGCTGAGCGAGGACCACACCTCGTCGAGCAGCTCCGCCGCGCTGCGGGCCCCGGTGCGGGCCTCGGTGTACGGCGGGGCCGTCGCCACGTCCACGCCGTCCGACACGTAGGTGGTCAGCAGGACGGCGTCGCCCGGCGCGAGTTCGTCGGTGGCCAGCGTCATCACGTTGGCGCTGGTCCGGGACGACCGGCTCGGCCGGGCCGCGCCGAACACGACGGGGTGCGGGGCGCGTACGCCGAGGAGCGCGGTGATCCGCGAGGTGAGGATCGGCGGGTCGGGCTCGTAGGAGAGGTCGCCGAGCGAGTCGGCGGCGGACGCCCCCGCGTCCAGCCGGTCCGCGACGGTGGACACCTGCTCGCCGTTGCCGAACACCAGCCAGTCCGCGGTCCGCCGGGCGGCGACGTAGTGGCGCAGCGCGTCGTGCTCGGTCGCGGCGGCCGGGGCCACCACCAGCTCGTCGCCCCGCGGCAGCAGGGTGCGCTCGCGGGACGCGGCGCTGCGGCCCGTCAGGAAGTAGGCGCCGTACACGTCGCCCGCGAGCGTACGGGCGCACAGCACCCCCCGCCCCGGGTAGCGGTTGCCGGCGAGCAGGCCGGTGAGGTCGGTCATGGTGCCACGTCCGTTCTTTTCCTTCGTCGCGTCGGGGCGTGCCGATGAGTCGGGGCCGCCCGATGGGTCATCCTTTCGTCATCAGCGGAAGACCGGAAGGAATCCCATGGCCCAGTTGCTGCGGGTGCAGAACTTCAACGTCTCGGCGGACGGTGTCGCCGCCGGCGAGGACCAGACCCTGGAGCGGCCCTTCGGCCATGTCGATCCCGACAGGATGTTCGCCTGGGCCGGGGCGACGGCGAGCTGGCCCAACCGGACCGAGCCGGGCGGCAGCCGGGGTCTGGACGACTATATGACGCGGGACTTCTCGCACAACATCGGTGCCGAGATCATGGGCCGCAACAAGTTCGGCCCCCAGCGCGGACCCTGGACGGACTACGAGTGGCAGGGCTGGTGGGGCGACGAACCGCCCTTCCACACCCCGGTGTTCGTCCTCACCCACCACGAGCGCCCCTCGATCACGCTCTCCGACACCACGTTCCACTTCGTGTCCGGCGAACCCGCCGACGTCCTCGCCCGGGCGCGCGAGGCGGCGCAGGGCAAGGACGTCCGCCTCGGGGGCGGGGTGACGACGGTCCGGGAGTTCCTGGACGCGGATCTGGTGGACACCCTGCACGTGGCGGTGTCCCCGGTGGAGCTGGGGTCGGGGCTGCGGCTGTGGGAGTCCCCGGACGAGCTGCGCGACCGGTTCCACCTGGACGTCGTACCGAGCCCGAGCGGGGTGACGCACCACCTCTTCTGGCGCAAGTGAGCCCGTACGCCCCTCAGTGGTAGGCGTGCACCACGGCGTGGCCCTTGCCCCGGCCGATCATCCACCGGTTGAACGGTGTGGTGATCACGAAGGCGAGGGCCAGCGAGCCGGCGAGCGCGCCCCAGAACAGGAGGCTGGACAGGCCCGCGTCCATGGCGCCGGGGATCGTCACCATGACGGTGTTGTCGATGATCTCCATGACGGCGATCGACAGGGTGTCGGCGGCGAGCGCCACCTTGAGGGCCTGCCGCAGGGGCACGTCCGCCTTCAGGACGCCGCGCATGGTGAGCGCGTAGCCGAAGACGAAGGCCAGGGCGATGGAGAGGGCGACGGTGGCGCCGTTGTGCAGCCCGGCGGCGGTGCCGATCACCATGCCCAGGATCTCGCCGATGGCGCAGCCGGTGAGGCAGTGGAGGGTGGCCTGCGCGGCCATGCGCCAGGAGGTGTGCCCCGCGTGGTCGCCGTGGTGAGCGTGTGCGTGGTCCATCGCGTTTCCCTCCGTCGGTGCGAGCGGGTCACGGGACGGATGTCCCGGCCGCACACCCATAACCGTATACCCCCTAGGGGTATTCCCGCAGCCTCTTTCCACGGGTTGTTCGATCCACGTTGCATGACCATGCGAGAAGATGCATACTCTTCCCATGTCTAAGGTCCTCACCTCCCTGCCCACCGGCGAACGCGTCGGCATCGCCTTCTCGGGCGGCCTCGACACCTCGGTCGCGGTCGCGTGGATGCGCGACAAGGGTGCCGTCCCGTGCACCTACACCGCCGACATCGGCCAGTACGACGAGCCCGACATCGCGTCGGTGCCGGGCCGCGCCCAGGCGTACGGCGCCGAGCTGGCCCGGCTGGTGGACTGCCGCGCCGCGCTCGTCGAGGAGGGCCTGGCCGCGCTGACGTGCGGGGCGTTCCACATCCGCTCGGGCGGCAGGGTGTACTTCAACACGACGCCGCTCGGCCGCGCGGTCACCGGCACGCTGCTGGTCCGGGCGATGCTGGAGGACGACGTCCAGATCTGGGGCGACGGCTCGACGTACAAGGGCAACGACATCGAGCGGTTCTACCGCTACGGCCTGCTGGCCAACCCGCACCTGCGCATCTACAAGCCCTGGCTGGACTCCGCGTTCGTGACGGAACTGGGTGGCCGCAAGGAGATGTCGGAGTGGCTGGTCGCCCACGGCCTGCCGTACCGGGACAGCACGGAGAAGGCGTACTCCACCGACGCCAACATCTGGGGCGCCACGCACGAGGCCAAGACGCTGGAGCACCTGAACACGGGCGTGGAGACCGTCGACCCGATCATGGGCGTGCGGTTCTGGGATCCGTCGGTCGAGATCGAGACCGAGGACGTCACGATCGGCTTCGACCAGGGCCGGCCGATCACGATCAACGGCGAGAAGTTCGAGACCGCCGTCGACCTGGTCATGAAGGCGAACGCCATCGGCGGCCGGCACGGCATGGGCATGTCCGACCAGATCGAGAACCGGATCATCGAGGCCAAGAGCCGCGGCATCTACGAGGCGCCGGGCATGGCCCTGCTGCACGCCGCGTACGAGCGCCTGGTCAACGCGATCCACAACGAGGACACCCTCGCCCAGTACCACAACGAGGGCCGCCGCCTGGGCCGGCTGATGTACGAGGGCCGCTGGCTGGACCCGCAGGCGCTGATGGTCCGCGAGTCGATCCAGCGCTGGGTCGGCACGGCCGTCACCGGCGAGGTCACCCTGCGGCTGCGGCGCGGCGAGGACTACTCGATCCTCGACACCACGGGCCCGGCGTTCAGCTACCACCCGGACAAGCTGTCGATGGAGCGCACCGAGGACTCCGCCTTCGGCCCGGTGGACCGCATCGGCCAGCTCACCATGCGCAACCTGGACATCGCCGACTCCCGCGCCAAGCTGGAGCAGTACGCGGGCCTGGGCATGATCGGCAACGCCAGCCCGGCCATCGGCGCGGCCCAGGCCGCCGCCACGGGCCTGATCGGCTCCCTCCCGGAGGGCGGCGCCGAAGCGATCGCCTCCCGCGGCGAGGTCTCGGACAAGGACGAGATGCTGGACCGCGCCGCGATGGAGTCCGGCACGGACTGACCCCCCGGCACACGCAAGGGCCGGGCACCCCCGAGGGGGGCGCCCGGCCCTTCGCCGTACCGCGTCACCGGCTCCGGTGGGCGCTCATCTTCCGGACGATCCCGCCGGCACCGCTCACATCGACGTAGTCGCCGGACGACACGGCGCCGCCCGTGGTGGACCAGCCCGCGAAGTTCCACCGCCAGTCACCGTCGAGCGTCGCCGTGACGGTGGCCTTCAGCGCGCCCGTGGAGCTGGACCGCACCGTCTTCACGGTGCTGTACGAGGTGGTCCCCTTCGGCCGGAACTGCAACCGGACCGCCGCGTCCGCGACCCCGGTGTACGTGTGCTTCACCCAGTCCGCCCGCTTGAGGCTTCCCGTCACGGTGATCGGCTTCCCCTTCTTCACCGGCTCCGGCCCGGCGTCGACGGTGGCCTTGGCGTAGCGCTTGACCTGGACGCGTGCGGACGTGTCCCGGTACTCCTCGGCCAGGAGACCTCCGCTGTCCTTCCAGAGGCGCTTCATGACGCCGATCTTCCACGTCGTCGCGTCGCTGTTGGACCTCAGCCGGTACTGGAAGTGGTCGAACGAGAGGGTTCCCTCGCAGTCCGCGATCCGGCGGGCCGTCTCGTAGCAGGTGTAGAGCCCCATCCGGAGCCCGTCCTCGTCGTAGCCCCTGGCCGGTGTGCTCCCGCGGTAGAGGAACGGCTCCCCGTCGTACGCGAAGGGGTCCTCCGTGGTGTAGCCGGGAGGAAGGGTGATCCGGAACGTCACCGCGGGCTCCTCCTTCATCATGGCGCCCACCACCAGGGGCTTCCCCCCGTTGATGACGATCCGCGACACCTCGATCCCCGTGTCGGCGGCCCGCGCCGTCGGTGCCGTGAGCGCCGAGAGGGCCAGCGCCCCCACGAGCGCGGCCACGGCGCCGGTTCTGCCTGATCTCATACGTACCTCGTCGCTGCGTGGATGAAAGACACACCGCCCCACCCGAACCCCCGGGACAGCGGCCCCACCAGTATGTGATCTTCCCCCTGCCCCCGGTACGGCCGGCGGCAGCCTTCGAAGGACCGGCAGGGTGGCCGTGCCTCGGTCAGCTCGGGCCTGGGCTGCACGCGCGCCATCGAGGCCGGACACACGGCACCACCCGCAAGAACGCGGCCGACAAGCGTCGGCAGGCACGGTCTTCCACTCGGATCACGGGGCGGGGAGAACTCCATGATCCTGGAAGTCCGCTCCTGTCACGTTCAAGTTGCACTGCCGCCTGACAGACCGCCAGGAACCGGACGTCACACAACTTCGCCGAAGCCTGGTGGCCGGCCCAGTACGTGATCTTCCTCGAACCCGAGTCCGACAGCCCCATGCCACCGGACAACGTCTGGCCACACCCGGCCGTCATCCGGCGTGCCGATCTTCCCTGGGGAAGACACGACTTTCCGGCCCATCCAGCACCCCGAAGAATCCTGGCCCACCGAGCCTGCCGCCACCCTGAACAGTCAGGCGCCCGCGTCCGTCTCCCAGATCTCACCGAGGACCTCCTGAAGATCCCCGCCCCATGCCGTCGGCGAGCGCTTCGACCGGATCAGGCACTCCACCGGCTACCTGTTCCCGGAGCAGGGAGTCGTACTCGCCGTGATCAAGGAGCTCCTCGACCACGCCCAGATCGGCGTCACCGTCACCGTCTACATTCACGTCCGGCTTCACCGGCCTGATCGGTCCCCGCCCGAAAATCAGCGCCGAAGCGATTGCCTCGCACGGCGAAGTCTCGGACGCGGGACGAAATGCTGGACCGCGCTGGAGCAGGACAGCACGACGCAGCACCGCCGGTCTGGGCCCCTCCCAACTCATCGTCGGTGCTCAAGCAACTCCTGAAACTTCACACGCGCGTACGGATCACACTCTGGCAACTCAATCAGCTCTGTCGCCAGTTCCGCCGCGCACTCCGGCACCCAAGCAAAGAGATCCGCTACCGCATCAACGCGATCCTCAACCCTCGACGCATCAAACGCAATGGACCGCAGCCTGGTCGCTACGCTGCGCTTCGCAGCCGCAGACAATCCATTCGTGATAGCTCTGACGAAGTCGTCAGGAGGCAGGTATCCGTGCTTCTCCACGTAATGATAGATGAGGTCGGGCGAAGCGAAACATTCCCCACTCTCGACGAAAACATGAATCTCAGCACTTCCCAGCGCGACAGATGCGCCACCGATTTCAGCCATGACGCCGTTCTTGCTTTTACGGAGACACCCGTAATGGCGACAGGAATGAAACCCCCTTGTTTTACTCCTCGGAATCAACACATGACGCCCTAGTGATTCGAGGAATCCTCCAGGGAGCTCCCCTCTCCGGAAGGGGCGCCCCCATCCGAGCCAACCGGCATTGCGATTCGGAATCGCAGATTCTGAATACGTGTACGGCGACAGGTCGCGATAGTAGGTCACGATGGCCTCTTGCTTCCCAAGCAAGCCGCCCAATGCACCCTGCCCATGCCTGGACGCAGGAGACCGGACAGCGACGTTCTGGCGTCCACAGTAGTGGATGCACTGTGTACCACCAGGTCCGGAGTGACTGGATGAAGCTGGTAATTCCTTACCCACTCCCCCGGACCGTAGACCCGGGTGGGCAAAACCGAGGGATCTCCCACCTCCACTCGGAAACCGGTGTAATCACTGATCGTGCGCCCCTTTTCCCCGTACACAGCCAGAGAGGTATTTTCGGGAATTCTCGTCCAGCCGTCCCTCAACGACCAGTCACCATGCCCGGCGAAAACTTCCTCATTATCGGGACGCCCGCTAGAGCGGGAGAGGCTTGATCCCTCATCACTGCCACGACTCGCCTTGCCGGCGCCGCCGTCTCCGCTGCTGCCACCCTTGCTCCGTGAGGAACCACCGGCCGAGCCACCAGGTTTCCCGGAACCTGCCTTACCACCGGCGGAGCTCTTGTGGGTGGCCGAAGTGGAAGCAACCTTCGGAGCCGAATCAGCCTGAGCCCGCTTCTGAACCGGGTTACCGGTTTTCTTGGTCTCGTTGACCGCTTTGTTGCTGGTTGTCTGTTTCTTCTCCGCCGCCTTCTTCTTCGCGGCCTGTGCCGCCTTCTTGGCCTTCTCAATCGCCGCCTTCTTCGCGGCGATCGCCTTCCTCTCCGCAGCTCTGGCCGCGGCGATCACCTTTTCGGCCTTCTTCTTGGCCCTGTTGAGTGCCTGGATAGCCTTGGCTGTACGGTGTACGGCCTTGATTGCGGACGGAAGGCGGCCGAGCTTTCCCACAGGAGTCGCACTGATAACGAGACTGATGCAGGATTTCACGCTCCCCCCGAAGCAGCCCAAAGCATCATCCTTACCGATGAGTCCACCCAGTTGATCCCAGGCAACTGACAGGATCACCGAGGTGATGCTCGTTCCCATGGTCGACTTCGCCTGGGACACCTGTGCAGCTGTCAGCCCCGCCCCCGCCAGGGCCGCGGCCATCTCAGAGGCCGTCAGGGAGACCGCCAGACCCGTCGGGTCAGAGAGCGTGACCGGGTTGTTGTGGGCGTAGGCGTACCCGTTGGCCTGCAGCGGGTCCGCGAGGTCCAGCACCGGGTCCGCCGACAGGAAGCGTCCGACGGCCGGGTCGTACATGCGGGCGCCCAGCTGCGTGTAGCCGGAGGCGTCGTCCGGGGACACGCCCAGGAAGCCGGCCCGGTTGCGCGGACCGGTCCCGGAGGCGGCGGCGCCGCGCTCGTTGCCGAACGGGTCCTGCTTGCGGACCCGCACGGGCATCCCGTCGGTCATGGCGACCTCGGCATAGGTACTGCCCTGGTGGTCACCGACCTCCGCGGCCAGTGTGCTGGTCGTCTGGTAGCCGTACTGGTGCCGCAGCACGCTGCCGCCGGGGGCGGCGTAATTGCGCTGGGTGGAGACCAGCTTGCCGGCCGCCTGCGTGGTGACCTCGGTCTCCGCCAGGTGCAGCGTGGCCTGCTTGCCCTGCACCGTCAGCAGACGGCTGCCGTCCGGACCGTAGATGTACCGGGTCTCGTTCTGTGCCTCCCACTTCTGCGCGGCAGAACCGGCCGCGCAGGTGGTGAGGACGGTGGAGGCGCTGTTGGCTGTGGAGCCGTCCTGGACCGCGACGCACAGGCCGGTGGCGACGTGCACCAGCTGGCCCGACGCGTTGCGCTTGATCTTCTGGCCGGCGGAGCCGTCGCACGCGTTGATCCGCATACCGGCTCCCGCGCCGGCCGCGGCCGGCGCGACGCACCACGTGTCGCCGTGGAAGGTCAGCGTGCCCAGGTTCGGATCGGACTGCCCCGGCTCCACCTGGAACGACCACTTCTGGGAGGCCGCTCCGTTGCAGGAGTACAGATTGACCGGCCGGTTCTCCTCCGGCTTGCCGCCGTTCAGGTCGAGGCACTTGCCGCCGAGGCCGACGTAGGAGGTCTTGCCGCCGCTGCCCTGGCCGGTGAGGCGCTCCACCTGGCCGTCCCAGGTCCACCTGATGTCCTGGGTGTCGCCGTTCCCCAGCGACGTGACCTGCTTGGTCGCGCCCGTGAGCTCGTAGAGCCGCTCAGCCTCGGCCGTGACCTGGGCACCGGACGGGGCGGTGTACTTCTTGGTGACCTTGGTCAGGGTGTGCGGCTGGGAGCCGTCCGCCTTCCCGTAGCCGTACGTCGTCACCGTGTCCTTGGCGGTGGCGCCGGTGAGGTCCTTCTCGGTGAGCTTCGTCCGGTTGCCCAGCAGGTCGTACTCGTAACGCTGCCAGTAGCCGGAGTCGTCCGGGCCGGCCGTCACGTTGAGCGTGCCGCCCGGCTTGACCGGGCCGCCGGCGCAGCTGCCGAGGTCGGCGGAGGTCCACGCCTCGGTCAGCTGACCGATCGGGTCATAGGTGAAGCACTGGCGTTCCTGGATGCCGGTCGAACGCTCCCGGATGCCGGTGACGTTGCCCGCGTCGTCGTACCAGTAGGAGCGGTGGGAGGCGAGCTTGCCGGCGACGAGGGAGGTGTCGCCGTTCTGCTCCCGGTACACCTGCTGGTCGGTGAGGGCGCCGGAGGCGTCGTCGAAATTCGACAGCGCCCACACCCGGTGCGGCTGGGCGCCCAGCGTGGCGCGCAGCAGCTGGCCGTACGGGGAGTACCTGGCCTCGGAGCCGTACCAGTCCTTGCCGGAGACGGAGAGCGGGAGCCCGTCCTCGTTGTAGCGGACGACGAGCTTCTCGCTGTCGAACGCCCCCGCCGCGGGGAGGGTGGCGTCCAGCAGCAGCCCGGTGTCGCTGTAGTTGTACGTGGAGGTGTAGGACTTCCGCAGGCCCCAGGTGGTGGCGAGGGCGTCCGGCAGGGACAGCGTGGTGGAGCGCGGCTGGTAGTCGGCGGTGTATCCGCCGACCGACATCGTGTACTCCTGGCCGTCCGTGACGCGGACGGCGGTGGCCGGCAGGCCCTTGCCGCCGGGCGCGGTGTCGTACGTGCTCCGGGTGAGCAGGTCGCCGGTGGAGCCGTCGAGGCGCTGCTCGGTGGGACGGGACAGCTCGTCGTACTTGGTCCAGACGGTGACCCCGCGGGCGTCGGTCGTGGTGACGGGGCGGTCGCGGTGGTCGTACGTCGTGGTGGTGGTACCGGCGTCCGGGTCGGTGGCGGAGACCATCCGGCCGCGTCCGTCGTACTTCCAGGTCCAGCTCCGCTTGGGGTTCTGCGCGCTGTACGCCTTCGCCAGCCGGCCGTGGTCGTCGAACTGGTACTTCACCGAGGTGTACTCGGTCCGTTCGGCGTCGGTGAAGGTGTCGACCTGGGTCGTGCGGCCCATCGAGTCGGACCGGACCCGGTAGGAGGCGGCTCCGGAGGGGTTGATGACCGTGGACCAGTCGGCACCGTACTCGTAGCGGGTGGCGCGAGCCGGCATCTCGCTGCCGTTGAGAATCGGCAGCTCGGTCAGCACGCGGCCGAGGCCGTCGTAGGTGTAACGGGTCGCGTTCGGTACGACGGTGTCGGCGAGCGGGGTGAAGAGCCGGCCGCTCGGCGTACCGGTGGCCAGGTAGGCGTTGTTCGTCTGCCAGACCTCGCCCGAGCTGTTGTACAGCGTGTCGGTGATCAGCCGCCCGCTGCCCGTCGCTTCCTCCTGCGACTGGCGTTCGCGGCCCAGGCCGTCGTAGATCGTGACGGAGGTCTCTGTTCGATCCTTGTGCCCGCGGCTCCTGGTGACGACGTAGGGCGGGAACCGGTCTTCCTCTCCCGGGTCGTTCTTCGAGATGTGGTACTCGGCGGCGAAGTCCGGCACCGCGGACGACGCGGGGTCACGGCCGGGTGCCCATGCCTCGACGATCCGGCCCAGCGCGTCGAACACGAACCGGGTGACGTGCTTGTTCGCGTCGGTGCTCGTGGTCGCGGTGGAGCGGCCGGGCTCGATCTCCTGGATGGAGCTGTGGCCCAGGGAGTTCGTCTCGGTGACGCCGAACGTCTGGCCGTTGGTCATCGCGTAGGACGTGGTGGACGACTTACCGTCCGGGTCGGTGGTCTTCACCACCCGGCCCAGGGAGTCGAACGCGACCGTGCCGTCGGACTGGAAGCCGGACCCGTCCGCCTTCAGCGACCAGGTCTGGGTGACCAGGCCCCGGGTGGATTCGCCGAGCGAGGCGCCGTACCCACCACCGTCGTACGCGGTGCGCGAACCGGAGGCGAGCGAGGCGAGGTCGGTGAAGTTCGCCGAGGAGCAGGAGGTGGCGGAGCTCAGCGTCTGCTTGGTCAAACCGATGAGGTTCTTGTCCGTGCGGTGGACGTAGGACAGGTCGGTGCAGGAGACGTCCCCGAGGAGGCCGGGGTCGGCCGCGTCCTCCAGCGTCTCGATCCGGACCGGCAGGCCGTACGTGGACTCGTAGGTGGTCTTCGTCTCCGAGGTGTGGACGGTTCCCTGGCCGTCCTTGCTGTAGGCCAGCTGACGGGGCTCGGTGACCCGCCATGCCTTCAGCGGGTCGAGACCGTCGCCCCGGGTGCGGGATGCCAGTTCGGTGGCCTCGGGAACCGTGACGGACCGGGTCTTCCAGGCGGTGTCGGCGTCGGTGGCCTCGGCGTAGGTGAGTTCCTCGGCTATGCGGCCGGCGAACGGCTCACGGTCGTACGCGATGTGCGCGCCGGTGATGTCCTTGACCGCCACGTCGTCGCCCATGCCGCGGAAGAACCGGGTGACGGCCTTGGTCCGCTTGCTGCCGATCGCCTTGTCGTCGGCGCCGGTGATGACGGTGGTCCGGTCGAAGCCCGCGAAACGCGAGTAGGTACGCGTGGACTTCTTGGTGAACTCCTGGTCGGCCATCTTCCAGCCGGCCGTGCCGTAGGTGTACTTGGTGCTGGTCGAGTAGGCACCGGCGACGTTGGGGAGTTCCTCGACTTCGTGGACCACGTACTTGTGGAACCAGTCGATGTCCTCCTTCTCCGGGTCCGGGTGCCAGAAGACGGGGTAGCACAGGCGCGTGTTGCTCTTCAGGGCGGCCTTGTCCGACTTGCCGGGCAGGTCCTGGCCGGTGGCGCACTGTCCCGCGGGCTGCTTGTAGCTGACGACGGTCTCGCCGCCGTATTCGTTGATCACCCGGCCGATGCGCAGGCGGGAGAAGCCCGGTCGCGGGTCGTCGGCGCCCCGCATCACGCGGTTCGGCATGTCGTCCACGTTGGCTTCGAACCGGACCGGGTTCAGCTGCACCTTCGCGTCGGTCTCCCCGTTGCGGGCGTAGCCGGTACGGGTGATGGTCTCCAGCCACAGCGCGGTGTTCGGGCCGGTCCGCAGGAAGGGGAAGGACTGTTTCAACTGGTAGCGGTCCACCAGCTGGCGCTCGGTGGTGTCGGTGCGCCGTTGCGCGAAGGTCCGGATCGAGTCGAGGCGCTTGGTGGACCAGAACGACGGTGCGGCGTTCCAGCACATCTTGCCCGCGGTGCAGCGCAGGTCGGCCGGGGTGTCGTACCAGATGCGGTACTTGCCCGGGTCCTTGGACGTGAAGTTGGCCTGGCTGCAAGTGAGGGAGCCTTCGGCATAACACCGTTCGTCTACCTCGAAGGCGACGCGGCCGGGAGCCGGCGCGGAGAAGAGGGTGTCCTTGCGCTGGCCGTAGTCGATGTGCAGGAGGTAGCCGTCGCGGTCGTACGCGACCGGAGCCTTCCAGTTGAAGTTCCGGGCGTAGTAGTTGGCGTCCTTCTTCCACCACAGGGACATCGCGTTGCCGTGGAGGTCTTCGACGTAGTCGAGGTTCCACCGCCACGCCTGCTTGCACTCGGAGCCCTTCCAGTCACCGGCCTTGTAGCAGGGCTCGTCCGCGTGGTTGCCGAACACCGGGACGGTCAGGGTGGAGTTGGTGACCGGCTTGCCCGTGGTCCAGCCCGGCAGGCGGTTCAGGCCGAAGTGGTACTTGGTGCCGTCTCGGGTGGTGACGATCCAGTACTCGCCGTCGGCGTCCTTGTTGTCCTTGGACGTGTCCTTGACGACCTGGACGCGGGAGCCGTCGCCGTTGGCGGTGAACCACTTCTTCTGGTCGGTGTCCCACACCAGTTCGGTCGTGGTTCCGCCGAGCGTCAGGGTCGCGTTGTCCGAGCCCCAGCACAGGTCACCCGTCTTGTGAGTGGCGTTGTTGGCGCCCGCCTTCTTGGCGTCCTGGCGGCAGGAGGCGTAGCTCCGGGTGATGGAGCCGGCGTTGTAGTCCCAGCCGTCACCGATCCAGGATGCCTGGTTGTTGGTGGCCGATGTGCGGCCGTCCACCGACTGGGAGGAGTACGAGAGGGCCACTTGGGGAGTCAGGCCGCCCGCCGCTTCGGGCACCTGCACCTGGTAGCCGTAGGTGAAGGCCCCGGAGGACGATCCGGCCGCCCAGGAGCCGGACGACTGGAGCGGAGTGGCCGTGAAGTCACCGGCCGCCGAGGCTCCGGTGTCCAGCACGCCGACGGCGCGGGAGCCGGTCTCCCCGGACGCGGCCGCCCGCATGGCGCCGGATGCCTCGGGAGCGGCGCCGGAGCCCAGGAGTTCGGACACCGGCACCGAGGCGGAGACCACCCTGCGGGTCCGCAAGGTCTCGCCCTGCTTCTCCGCGGCGGCGAGCAGCTTGGCGGTGGCCTTCGGGCGGACCACCTCGATCTCGCTGGCCAGCGGTTGCGCCGAGGCCGTCGCGCCGTCCGCCGGTTCCGCCGACTCGTCGGGAGCGCAATCGCCTTCGGTGGGCGCGTCGACCACGCAGTTGGGCAGCAGGACGACGCCGAACCGGTCGGCGGCCTGGGGGCCGTACAGGTCGGCGAACGAGGTGTAGTCGACCCCGACGGTGACCTCGGCCTCCGGGTCGGCGGTGGCCGGCGGGGTGATCTCCATCAACAGCCCGTCGACCTCGGCGGCCTGCGAGTCCTCCGGTGCCTTCAGGTCGACGGTCCACTCACCCGCCAGCGCCGCCGGATCACCTTCCTCGGGTACGCCGAGCGAGATCGTCGGTACGTTCTCCACCGGGACCGTCTGCCCCGGCTGCACGTCCGTCAGATCGGCGGTGCCCACGCCCGGCGACCACTCCTCCACCGCCTGCGGGGCATAGGGAGTGGTGTCCTGCTCGGGCGCGGTCGTCAGGTGCTTCTCCGCGCTGTCGTCCTGGTCCGTCCGCGTGCTCTCCGGCAGGTCGGGGAGCTGGACCGCCATTTCCTGACGGGGCTTCGGCGGGAGGGCAACGGCCTCCAGCGTCAGACTCCCCCAGGTGAGCGCCGACGCCAACGAGACGACCACGGCCGTACGGAGATGCCGGCGTCTCCGTCGGCTTCTTCCGGACAAGGCCGGTCGGCGGGGCTCCCACCAGGACCCCGGACCTGCTGCACGCATGCGTCGACTCCCACCTCGGGCATAGGACGGCGGACATTGGGAACGCCAAGCAGCGCCCCGATGTGGGCGCGCGCGCCGGGAATCTTCACAGGAAATACAAAGAATGATCAAGACACGGAGCGTGACTGACACGCGTCACCTGTGACTCTCACCACAGTCGAAATGGATCTTGAACCTCCCCAACCAACCGAAGGGGATCTTTCCCTCACGGCACACCACTCCGGAGCGATTCACCCCGGATGGCCGCGGGGTGGCGACCGACCCCCTCCCTCACACCTGCCACGCTGCGTGTTGATCACGAACCCATAAGTTTTTACTTCTGGATGGTTGACCGGATCGCATGCGATCGTGCGGGCGCCTGTACCCGCACTCGTCGGGGACGGGATTCCGACATAGCAACACGCCCATCCGTCCGGTCCCCTCGGAGAACCCCGTGACCGTGCCACGCCCGCTCAGACCGTTCGTGCGCAGCCGCACACGGCTGTCCGTCACCCTCGGCCTGCTCGTGGCCGCGCTCACCGCGTCCCTGCTCCCGCTGCTCACCGGCTGGCCCGGCGGCGGGAACGCCTCGCCCCGGTCCGGAGGGGCCGGCACGAAGGCGTCGCAGGCCGGAGACCATCCACGCACCGAGGCGGAAGCCATCGACGCGGCCCGCCGCACCGGCAAGAAGGTCCTCGTCGAGGCGGCCACCACCGCCACCACGCTCACCTGGGCGCTGCCCGGCGGAAAGATGCGCCAGCAGATCCACGCCACCCCGCAACGGGCGAGGAACGCCGACGGCGAGTGGGCCCCGATCGACACGACGCTGCGCCGCACCGAGGACGGCATCGCCCCGGCGAACGCGGTGACACCGGTCCGCTTCGCGGCCGGAAGCCGAACCGAGCGAGCCGACCGCGGCTTCCGCCGGGACACGCCCGCAGCCGGGGAGAGCATCCTGGCCGAGGTCGAGCTGGAGGGCCACACCGTGGCCTACACCTGGCCCGGACCGCTGCCCGTACCAGTGCTCGACGGCCCCCGGGCTCTGTACCAGGAGGTCTTCCCGGGCGTCGATCTGCTGCTGGTCGCCCGCGAGGAGGGCGGCCTCGCCCAACTGCTCATCGTCAAGACGCCCGAGGCCGCGCGGAACGAGGAGCTGAAGACCCTCACCTTCGGTCTGCGGTCCGCGACCGCGCGGTTCGAGCACAACTCCACGACCGACACCCTCCGCGTGCTCGACTCGAAGAAGGGCCGGGAGATAGGTTCCGTGCCGACCCCATTCGCCTGGGACTCCTCGGGCCGCGACCCCGAACTGGAGCCGGGCGCCGAGGCGCACACCGCCACCGCTACCAGTGACGATGTCCTGGCACTGTCCGGTCTGGGCGGTATCGAGCCCGGTGCGCAGAGCAGCCTGCTGCGGACCGCTGTCCACGAGGACGACAACGGTGTGCGACTCGCTCTGGACGTGGCCGGCACCGGCCTGCTGCAGAACGACGCCGTGCGCTACCCGCTGTTCATCGACCCGTCGATCATGCCGCCCGCGAAGTCCTGGACCGTCGCCTACAAGCCGTACCCGAACTCCAGTTTCTACAACGGCACCAACTTCAGCTCCGGCACCTCGGACGCCCGCGTCGGTTACGAGAGCGACACCAAGGGACTGGCACGCTCGTTCTGGGCGATGAACTTCTCCAGCGTCCTCAAGGGCGCTGACATCACCTCGGCGACGTTCAAGGTGCTCAACAACCACGCGTGGTCGTGCGAGGTCCGGCAGTTCCACCTCTACCGCACCGGGGCCATCTCCTCCGGCACCACCTGGAACAAGCAGCCGAGCTGGTCGTCGCTGCTGCAGTCCCAGTCATTCGCCCACGGCTACAACAGCTCCTGCTCGGACGACTACGTCAAGTGGAACGTGCGGGCCGGGGCCCAGTACGCGGCCGACAACGGCGCCTCGACCCTCACGCTCGGCATGCGGGCCAACACCGAGACCAGCGTCTACACCTGGCGCAAGTTCCACGCCGAGTCGGCCGTCCTGGAGGTGGACTACAACCGCAAGCCCAAGGAGCCGACCGGCGGCACCACCACTCCGGGCGGCGCCTGTCTGGCCGCTCCGGCCAGCCGGGCCGTCGCCAAGACGAACATCGTGCTGTCGGCGACCGCGACCGACCCTGACGGCAACCTCTCCAAGCTGCGCTTCCGCTGGTGGAAGTCGGGTGCCACCGCCCCCGCCGGCACCCTGGTCACCCCCAACAGCAGCGGCAAGGCGACGCTGACGATCCCCTCCAGCAGCCTCGCCGACAAGACCACCTACAAGTGGGACGTCCGGTCGGAGGACAGCGCGGGCGCGGTCTCGACCTACTTCCCGCCCGGCGACCAGCCCTGTCAGTTCACCGTGGACGGCTCCGCGCCACCCTCCCCCGACGTGGCCAGCGTGGACTTCCCCGAGGCCACGCCGGACGGTCTGACCTGGTCCGAGAAGAAGTTCGGCACGCCCGGGGTCTTCACCTTCAGCTCGCCCGGTGCCGTGAAGTTCTCCTACACCCTCACGGGGGCCGACTACATCGACAAGGCTGCCACCGCCGCCACGGACGAGGGCGGCAACCCCGTCGGCGTACTGACCCTCACCCTGGCCCCGCCCACCGCCGGGCCGAACAGCATGCGCGTCTACGCCTACGACGCGGTCGGCAACAAGTCGAAGGAGTCCACCGACTACACCTTCTACGTTCCGCCGCGGGACACCGAGGACGCTCCGGGCGACCTCAGCGGTGACGGGCGCGCCGACCTGCTCACCATCAACCCGAGCGGCGATCTCCGTTCCTACCCCGGCCTGTCCGGCGGCGAGCTCTACACCTCGCTCGCGGCCGGCTACACCTCCGACGGGAGCCTCAATCCCACCGGGCACTGGTACGACCTCGCCACCGGCAAGGCCGCGCTGATCACCCACTACGCCGACGCGTACCCGGGCGACGGTGTCACCGACCTGTTCGCCCGCACCCCGGACGGTGGGTTCTGGCTCTACCCCGGCGACGGCTACGGGAGCTTCGACGTCGGCAAGCGCATGGAGGTCCGGCTGCCCGCCGGCGCCCCCGACCCGGCGAGCTGGGTCCAGCTCAAGGCCGTCGGCGATGTCACCGGCGACCGCCGTCCCGAGGTGTTCCTGCGCACCGGTGACGCCTTCTGGGTGCTGCTCGGCTACACCGGGGGCACCTTCCAGGAAGCGGTCCAGCTGAGCGCCACCGCGTGGGAGCCGCGTGACATCGTCAACGTCGCCGACATCGACCTGGACGGCACCCCCGACCTCCTGTGGCGGAACACGTCCAACGGGAACATGTACATCCGGCACGGCAAGGCCGGCGCGGTCTCCGGCGGCGTGGACCTGAACTCCCTGAAGACGGCCGCCGCCTCCCGCGAGGGGAAGGACACCTCGTACGGCACGGGGTGGACCGGCGCCAAGATCGACATCGCGATGGGCATCCCGGACGTCAACGGCGACCGCATCCCCGACATCTGGGCACGGTTCACCGCCGATGGATCGGTGAAGGTCTACCACCCGTCCGCCACCAATACGAACCCCGCGGCGAAGACCGTGATCTACGGCGGATGGGAGAACGTCAGGGCCTTCGGCTGACCCCGTCCCCCACGTGACCGAGCCCACCCTCCGCGTACCGGCGTCGCCCGCGACAATGTAGGCGTGATCACTTCGCCGACACGGGGTACGAGCCGACGCGCCGAGCATGCGGCGACGCCGTACGTGGATCTCTCGCGGGCGGAGTGGAGCGCGCTGCGCGAGCGGACGCCGCTGCCGTTGAGCGCCGAGGAGGTCGAGCGGCTGCGCGGGCTCGGGGACGTCATCGACCTCGACGAGGTGCGGGACGTCTACCTGCCGCTGTCCCGGTTGCTGAACCTGTACGTGCAGGCCACCTCCGGGCTGCGCGGGGCGCTCAACACCTTCCTCGGGGACGCCGGGAACGGGCAGGGCGCGCAGCGCGGGACGCCGTTCGTCATAGGGGTCGCGGGCAGCGTCGCCGTGGGCAAGTCCACCACCGCGCGCATCCTCCAGGCGCTGCTGGCGCGCTGGCCGGAGCACCCCCGGGTGGAGCTGGTGACCACCGACGGGTTCCTGCTGCCGATGAAGGAGCTCCGGGCGCGCGGCCTGATGTCGCGCAAGGGGTTCCCGGAGTCGTACGACCGCCGCGCCCTCACCCGTTTCGTCGCCGACATCAAGGCCGGCAAGGACGAGGTGACCGCCCCCGTCTACTCGCACCTGATCTACGACATCGTGCCCGGCGAGCGGCTCACCGTGCGGCGGCCGGACATCCTGATCGTCGAGGGGCTCAACGTCCTGCAGCCCGCCCTCCCCGGCAAGGACGGCCGCACCAGGGTCGGGCTCGCCGACTACTTCGACTTCAGCGTGTACGTGGACGCCCGGACGGAGGACATCGAGTCCTGGTACCTCAACCGCTTCCGCAAGCTGCGCGCGACGGCGTTCCAGGACCCGTCCTCGTACTTCCGGAAGTACACCCAGGTCTCCGAGGCGGAGGCGATGGAGTACGCGGCCACCATGTGGCGGACCATCAACCGGCCGAATCTCGTGGAGAACGTGGCGCCGACCCGCGGACGTGCCACGCTGGTGCTGCGCAAGGGGCCCGACCACAAGGTCCAGCGGCTGTCGCTGCGCAAGCTCTGACCCCTGGGTCCGGCTCCTGGAAGGGTGTTCCGTGCTGCATCTGCGCCTGATCGTGCCCGCCGACCGGACGGACGAGGTGATGCGCCTGCTGGACGGGACGCCCGGCACCGCCCATCTCGCCGTGCTGCCCGGCGTCGCCCGCGAGCCGTCCGGCGACGTGGTGCTGTGCGACGTGGCGCGCGAGGCGGGCGACGAGCTGATCGGGGCGCTGCGGCGGCTCGGCGTCGACCGGTTCGGCGCGATCACGGTGAACGCCCTGGACCTCACGCTCTCCGCCTGTGCCGAGCGGGCCGAGGAGGAGGCGCCCGGCGAGGGCGCGGACGCGGTGCTGTGGGAGGAGCTGTCCGAGGCGACCCACGAGGAGTCCACGTTCAGCATCACCTACCTGGCGTTCCTCGCCGTCGCCACGATGCTCGCGGCCTGCGGTGTGATGCTCGACAACGCGATCCTGATCGTCGGCGCGATGGCGGTCGGCCCCGAGTTCGGGCCGCTGGCCGGCATCTCCACGGCCCTGGTGCAGCGCGCCCCGCACCTGGTGTGGCGCTCGCTGTCGGCGCTGGTCGGCGGGTTCGCGGCGGCCATGGCGCTGACCGCGGGCTTCTCCTGGCTGATGGACCTGCTCGGGCTGTTCGACGCGGCCATGATCAAGGCGGACCGGCCCAACACCTCGTTCGTCTGGCAGCCGGACTGGCTGTCGTTCGTCGTGGCGTTCCTGGCGGGCATCGCGGGCACGCTCTCGCTCACCTCGGCGAAGTCGGGTGCGCTGATCGGCGTCGCGATCTCCGTGACGACCGTGCCGGCCGCCGCCAACGCGGCGGTGGCGTTCAGCTACAGCGACTACGCCCAGATGTCCGGCTCGGCGCGCCAGCTCGCGGAGAACCTCGGCGGCATCGTCCTCGCCGGCACGCTGACGCTGCTCGCGCAGAAGGTGCTGTGGCGCGCGGCCCAGCGCCGTCAGCGTGCCCAGGAGCCTCCCGAGGCGGCGAAGGGCGGCGGCTCGCGGTGACGGACCGGCAGGATCGGGGCCGTCCGGACTGCCGAAACCCGCACAAGCACCGGACGCCGGACCGCTGACACGATGCGGGCATGGCCGAACCAGGGGAAGTGATCTGCCGCGTTCCCGCGCGGAACGTGTCGTGGTGGGGTACGGGGGTCTGCGCGGTCGCGGCGGTCGTGGCCGCGCTGCTCGTGTGGCAGCGGCCGGACATCCTCGGTGTCGCGTTCTGGCTGTGCGCGGTGATCGCGCTGATGGGGCCGATCTTCCTGTACCTGGCCACGGCCCGGCTCACCGCGGACGCGTACGGGCTGCGCTCCCGGACCCTGCTGCGCCGCCGCACGGTGCCGTGGTCCCGCGTCGCCGATCTGCGCCGGGACATCCAGAACGGCCGCAACCACGACATCCACCGCGTCAGCGTGCTGCTGGACGACGGGCGGTCCTTCCGGCTGCCGCTGCCGATGAGCGGCGAGGACCTTGCGAGGTTCGACGCGGAGCTGGCGTCGCTGCGTGCCCTGCACCGCCGTCACGGCACCCCCGCGTCGGACGGGGAGGCGCCCGTCATCACGCCCCGCGCGGCGGGGCGCCGGCCCGTCGTCGCCTGGATTCTGTGTGCGGTGCTGCTCGTCGCCTCGGCCGTCGCCGCCTCGTACGTGGCGGACGCCGCGTCGCAGCAGCGCGCCTGGCGGGCGGCCGTGCCCTGCACCGACGCCACCCCGGCCGCCGAACGCCGCGCGTGCCTGACGACGCTCTCCGGGGTGATCGAGCGGACGTACGTCAACGAGGGCCGGGGCAACAGCTGGCTGTACTTCACCGGGGACCGGCCCCTGCACCGGCTCTCGGTCTCGTCGCACGACGCCGCCTCGTTCCGCGCGGGCGAAAAGGTCGAGCTGGTGTTCTGGCGCGGCCGGCCGCGTACGGTGACCGGCGAGCGGCACGTGTGGCGCGACCACCTCACCGGCCCCGGCGAGATCGCCGTCTTCTCCGCCGTCTGCGCGCTCGGCGCCGGGTACGCGGGGTCGCGGCTGCTGATCCGCAGGCGGGCGCGCCGGCTGCGGGACGACGAGCTGCTGCCCTCGTCCCTGCCGTTCGCGGGCGCGTTCGTCGCGACGGCCGCCTGGCTGCTGCCGCTGTGCGCGCTGCACCCCATGGACCCGCTGGGCTCGCCCGGCACCGTGTCCTGGGCGGCGGCGGGGACGGCGGTCACCGGGGCCGCGCTCGTCCTGGCCTGGCGCGCCACCCGGGTCCGGGCCCCCGGACAGGCCCCCGCCGCCGTCCCCCCGGACGGGCGCGACCACTTCCTGCCCGCCCGCTTCCTGGAGCACACCGCGTACAACCCGCACCTGTACGGCACCCACGTCGTCATCGGCGGCGGTCCGCCCGCCGTGACCCCGCACCCCGGTCCCGGCCGCTTCGCCGCCCGGCGCATCCCGGCCGAACGCCTCACCGTGGTGGACGTCCGGCGGGCCCGGGGCGGCGACGGGGACACTGTCCCCCGCGACTGGCACATCGCCGA
The DNA here is from genome assembly GCF_022347745.1 of Streptomyces sp. OfavH-34-F. Classification (GTDB taxonomy): domain Bacteria; phylum Actinomycetota; class Actinomycetes; order Streptomycetales; family Streptomycetaceae; genus Streptomyces. The sequence goes on along the minus strand of NZ_JAKRGC010000023.1, from coordinate 18,576 downwards.
GCTCGACGACGCCGGGGAGCCGGTCCGGCTGGCCGCCTCCCCCGGCGACCTGGCCCGCATCCTGGACGCGCTGGAGCGGGAGCGCGCCGAAGGGGACCGCACGCCCGGGGACACGGCGGCGCCCCGGCCGTAGGACGACCGGGGCGCCGGACCGGGCGGAGGCCCAGGGACGGGGGTGGCGCTCAGCCTCAGCCCGGCGCCGCCCGGGGTGGCGCTCAGCCCAGCGCCGACTTCACCACGTCCGCCAGGCGGCCGGCCACCGCGCCGGCCTGCTCGATGTCCGCGGCCTCGACCATGACCCGCACCAGCGGCTCCGTGCCCGAGGGGCGCAGCAGGACGCGGCCGGTGGCGCCCAGTTCGCGCTCGGCCTGCGCGACGGCGGCGCCCACCTCCTGCGAGGTGTGCACGCGGGACTTGTCCACGTCCGGGACGTTGATGAGGACCTGCGGCAGCCGCTCCATGACGTCGGCCAGCTCCGCGAGCGGGCGGCCCGTCGCGGCGACCCGGGCGGCCAGCATCAGGCCGGTCAGGGTGCCGTCGCCGGTCGTGGCGTGGTCCAGGACGATGACGTGGCCGGACTGCTCGCCGCCCAGCGCGTAGCCCTCGGCCTTCATCGACTCCAGGACGTAGCGGTCGCCGACGGCGGTCTGGACGAGCTGGATGCCCTCGCGCTCCATGGCGAGCTTGAACCCGAGGTTCGACATCACGGTGGCGACGACGGTGTCCCGGCGCAGCTGTCCGGCCTCGCGCATGGCGAGGGCCAGCACGGCGAGGATCTGGTCGCCGTCGACCTCGCGGCCCGAGGCGTCCACGGCCAGGCAGCGGTCGGCGTCGCCGTCGTGCGCGATGCCGAGGTCCGCGCCGTGCTCGACGACGGCGGCGCGGAGCATCTCCAGATGGGTGGAGCCGCAGCCGTCGTTGATGTTCAGCCCGTCGGGGGCGGCGCCGATCGTGATGACCTCGGCCCCGGCGCGGGCGAACGCCTCGGGCGAGACGCGGGCGGCGGCGCCGTGCGCCTCGTCCAGGACGACCTTGAGGCCGTCGAGCCGGTTCGGCAGGACGGCGATGAGGTGGGCGACGTACCGGTCGAAGCCCTCCACGTAGTCGGTGACGCGGCCGACGCCGGCGCCGGTGGGCCGGGACCAGGGCGCGCCGGTGCGGTGCTGCTCGTACACCGCCTCGATGCGGTCCTCCAGCTCGTCGGCGAGCTTGTGGCCGCCGCGGGCGAAGAACTTGACACCGTTGTCCGGCATGGCGTTGTGGCTGGCGGAGAGCATGACCCCGAGGTCCGCGCCCAGCGAGCCGGTCAGGTAGGCCACCGCCGGGGTCGGCAGCACGCCGACGCGCAGGACGTCCACGCCCGCGCTCGCGAGGCCGGCCACGACGGCCGCCTCCAGGAACTCTCCGGACGCGCGCGGGTCACGGCCCACCACGGCCGTGGGCCGATGGCCCTCGAAAGTGCCCGCCTCGGCCAGTACGTGCGCCGCCGCCACCGAAAGGCCGAGCGCGAGCTCGGCCGTCAGGTCCGCATTGGCGACGCCACGCACGCCGTCCGTGCCGAAGAGTCGTCCCACTGGTGTCCTCCGAAAGTGCTCCGAAACGCAAAAATCAGATCAAGCAACCAACAAGCCTATGAACGCCTTATGTCGTTATATGCCCGAGGATGTCGATAAACGAACGCCCCGGCAGCACGGGGTGTGCCGCCGGGGCGTTCCTGTAACGCGGGTGAGCAGGCGGTTTAGCGCTTGCTGTACTGCGGGGCCTTGCGGGCCTTCTTGAGACCGGCCTTCTTGCGCTCGACCGCACGGTCGTCGCGGGAGAGGAAGCCGGCCTTCTTCAGGGTCGGACGGTTGTTGTCCACGTCCGCCTCGTTCAGCGCGCGGGCGACACCGAGGCGCAGGGCACCGGCCTGACCCGAGACGCCGCCACCCGCGATACGGGCGATGACGTCGTAACGGCCGTCCAGCTCGAGCACCTTGAAGGGCTCGTTGACTTCCTGCTGGTGCACCTTGTTGGGGAAGTAGCTCTCCAGGGTGCGACCGTTGATCTTCCACTTGCCGGTGCCGGGGACGATCCGGACACGGGCGATGGCGTTCTTGCGGCGGCCCAGGCCGGCGGCGGGCTGCGGGTCGCCGAAGCGGCCCGCGAGCGACTCGGAGGTGTACTCACCCTCGACGGGGACCTCCGACTCGAAGGTGGTCACCTCGGCGTAGGTCTCCTCGCCGTCGGTGCCCTCGACGGTGTCAACAGTGGTCTCGGCCACGATTCTCCTCAGATCTTTCTTTATGTCTTGGGGGGAGGCCGGAACTACTGCGCGACCTGGGTGATCTCGTACGGGACCGGCTGCTGCGCAGCGTGCGGGTGCTGGTCGCCCGCGTAGACCTTCAGCTTCGAGATCATCTGACGGCCCAGGGAGTTCTTGGGGATCATGCCCTTGATGGCCTTCTCGACGGCCTTCTCCGGGTTGTTCGCCAGGAGGTCGTCGTAACGCACCGAGCGCAGACCGCCCGGGAAGCCGGAGTGGCGGTAGGCCATCTTCTGGGTGCGCTTGTTGCCGGACAGGTGAACCTTGTCGGCGTTGATGATGATGACGAAGTCGCCCATGTCCATGTGGGGGGCGTAGATCGCCTTGTGCTTGCCTCGGAGGAGGTTCGCAGCCGTGGTGGCGAGACGGCCCAGGACGACGTCCTGCGCGTCAATGATGTGCCACTGGCGGGTCACATCGCCGGGCTTGGGGCTGTACGTACGCACTTCGTAGCCTTCGCTTCTTCAGTGGATGGGGTCCAGACACACGACACCTCTGAAGCGATCATGCAGCTGGGGCGCACAATGCCGGGACGATGCCCGTATGCGAGCCACTGGTAACTGCTCCAGAGAACTTACGTACGGGCTTCTCGCATCCAAACGACACTGCCCATACGCATAACAGTCCTCGACCCTACCCGCATCGCCCCGGACGGGTCAAAACGCGCCCCCGCGCCCCCCTCACCGGCGCCCCCTCACCGCGCCCGCTCGACCCGCCGCTCGTCCCACACCGGCTCCGAGGTCTCCCGGACGACGCCGTCCGAGCCGAAGACCAGGTAGCGGTCGAAGCTCTTCGCGAACCAGCGGTCGTGCGTCACCGCGAGCACCGTGCCCTCGTACGCCTCCAGACCGTCCTGCAGCGCCTCCGCCGACTCCAGGTCCAGGTTGTCCGTCGGCTCGTCGAGGAGCAGCGCGGTCGTGCCGGACAGCTCCAGGAGCAGGATCTGGAACCGGGCCTGCTGGCCGCCCGACAGCTTCTCGAACGCCTGGTCCCCCTGCCGCTCCAGCTCGTAGCGGCGCAGCACGGACATCGCCCCGCCCCGGTCCTTGGCGTGCTCGGTCCACAGGATGTCCACCAGCGTGCGGCCCAGCAGCTCCGGGTGCGCGTGGGTCTGCGCGAAGTGGCCGGGGACCACCCGCGCGCCGAGCTTCCACTCCCCCGTGTGCGCGACGGGCTCGCCCGCGAGCAGCCGCAGGAAGTGGGACTTGCCGGACCCGTTGGAGCCGAGGACGGCGACCCGTTCCCCGTAGAAGACCTCCAGGTCGAACGGCTTCATCAGGCCGGTCAGTTCCAGCCCGGCGCAGGTCACCGCCCGCACCCCGGTCCGGCCGCCGCGCAGCCGCATCCGGATGTCCTGCTCGCGCGGCGGCTCCGGCGGCGGGCCCGCCTCCTCGAACTTGCGGAACCGGGTCTGCATCGCGTGGTAGCGGCTGGCCATGTCGGGGCTGATCGCGGCCTGCTGGCGCAGCCGGTGCACGAGGGCCTTGAGCCGCTTGTGCTCCTCCTCCCAGCGGCGCAGCAGCTCCTCGAAGCGGGCGAACCGCTCCTTGCGGGCCTGGTGGTAGGTGTCGAAGCCGCCGCCGTGCACCCAGACGTCGCTGCCGGCCGGGCCGGGCTCCACGCTGACGATCTTCTGCGCGGCGCGGGAGAGCAGCTCCCGGTCGTGGGAGACGAACAGGACCGTCTTGCGGGTCTCCTTGAGCCGCTCCTCCAGCCACCGCTTGCCGGGGACGTCCAGGTAGTTGTCCGGCTCGTCGAGCAGCAGCACCTCGTCGGGCCCGCGCAGCAGCGCCTCCAGCACGAGCCGCTTCTGCTCGCCGCCGGAGAGCGTGCGCACCTCCCGCCACTGCGCCTTCTCGTACGGGACGCCGAGGGCGGCCATGGTGCACATGTCCCACAGGGTCTCGGCCTCGTAGCCGCGCGCCTCCGCCCAGTCGCTCAGCGCCTGCGCGTACGCCATCTGCGCGGCCTCGTCGTCCACGGTGAGGATGCGCTCCTCGGCGCGGTCCACGGCGAGCGCGGCCTCCCGGATGCGGGGCTGGGCGACGGAGACCAGCAGGTCGCGGACCGTGCGCTCGTCGCGCACCGAGCCGACGAACTGCCGCATCACGCCGAGCCCGCCGCTCACCGAGACGGAGCCGCCGTGCGGCTGGAGCTCCCCGGCGAGCAGCCGCAGGAGCGTGGTCTTGCCGGCGCCGTTCGCGCCCACCAGCGCGACGACGGCCCCGTCGGCCACCCGGAACGAGGCGTCGCCGAGCAGCACCCGCCCGTCCGGAAGGTAGTACTCAAGGTGGCCCGCTTCGAGATGTCCCATGCACAGCATTGTCACGGGCACCACGGGGTTGGCCCAACCGGATTACGGGGCGTCTAAAATGCGCGGCATGAGCTTTGGGGATGGGGGGCCCTCTCCTTGGGGGCCGGGCGGGCCGGGGAACGGCGGGACTCCCGACTGGGAGGCGCTGGCCGACGCGTCCGCGGCCCGGGCCAGGCGGCGCAAGTGGCTGCTGATCGGCGGGGGCGCGGTGGCCACCGCGGCCGTCGCCGCGGCCGTGGCGCTGGCGGTCGTCGCGGCCAACGGCAACGACTCCGACGCCACCGCCGGGAAGCACGCGAGCGAACTGCCGACCGCGAGCGACCTGCCCAGCGAGATCCCCGCGCCCGAGCCGTCCTTCTCCTCCGTGGCACCGCCGCCCCCGCCGGACCCCCGGGACTACGTCTCCGACGCGACGAAGGACCGGCTGCCGATCAACGTCCAGGCGTTCTTCCCCGGCCCGAAGCTGACCTCCAACGGCCGCACGTACACCCGGGGCGCCACCCACCGCACCGAGGACTGCGCCGCCACCACGCAGGGCGCGCTCGGCTCGATCCTCCGGACCAACGGCTGCGACCAGGTCCTGCGGGCCACGTACAGCAAGGACGGGGTGGCGGTCACCGTGGGCATCGCGGTCTTCGACACCGAGGCGCAGGCCAAGCGGACCGCCCGGCAGGCGAGCGGCGGGCTGGCCTCGCTCAGCGGGTCCGGCGTCCCGGTGTTCTGCCGCGACGGCGTGATCTGCCGCCGCACCGCGAATGCGTACGGCCGGTACGCGTACTTCACGGTCGGCGGCTTCACGGACGGCCGCGACGTCACCAAGGCCGACCAGGACGTGTACCGCACCGGCGACGACCTCACGGACCACACGTTCCGGCAGATCCGCCACCGGGGCGAGGTCCAGGCGTCGGCCGCCGCGAACCTCACCACCACGTAGGGGGCCGCGCTCAGCAGCAGCCGGCCCCCGGCAGGCTGCGCACGTTGCGGGCCTCCACCGCCCGCGCGGCCAGCAGCCCGTCCTCCGGGTACGCGACCTCCTCCAGGGTCAGCCCGTGCGGGCGCACCACGTGGACGCCGGGGTCGCGCACCCCGGCCGCCAGCACCTCGGCCGGCCAGGGGTCGGGGCGGCGGCCGTCGCCCACGAAGAGCATCGCCCCGACGAGGGCGCGCACCATGTTGTGGCAGAAGGCGTCCGCCTGCACGGTGCCCGTGATGATCCCGCTCGCCCCGTCGCGCACCCAGTGCAGCCGCTGGAGCGTCCGGATGGTCGTCGCGCCCTCGCGCTTCTTGCAGTACGCGGCGAAGTCGTGCTCCCCGGTCATCCGGGCGGCGGCGGCGTTCATCGCGCCCACGTCGAGCGGGCGGTCGTGCCACAGGACGTGGCCGCGCAGCAGCGGGTCCACCCCGCCGGGCCGGTCGCAGACGCGGTAGGCGTACCGGCGCCACAGGGCGGAGAACCGGGCGTTGAACCCGGCCGGGGCCGCGGCGATCCGCCAGACGCGGACGTCGGGCGCCATCCGTCCGGCGAGCCGGCGCAGCAGCTTCTCCTCGTGCTCGGCCCACACCTCGGCCGGCAGGTCCACATGGGCGACCTGGCCGCGGGCGTGCACTCCGGCGTCGGTGCGGCCCGCCACCGTCAGGTCGTAGGTGCGCGGGGAGCGGGTCACGGTCCGCAGCGCGTCCTCGATCTCGCCCTGGACCGTGCGCCGGGCGGTCTGCTTCGCCCAGCCGGAGAAGTCCTTGCCGTCGTAGGCCAGGTCCAGCCGCACCCGGACGAACCCGGGCTCCACCTCGTCGCTCACCAGCGCATCCCTCTCTCTCGGCGTACCGCACAAGCCGAACGGGTCCGCACCGCCCCGGAGGGTGGTGCGGACCCGTTCAGTGGTTCCGGAACGCTCAGGCGTCCTTCGCGTCCTCGACGGACTCGACCGGGGTCTCGTCCTTCTTGGCCGCGTCTTCCTTGACCGCACGCTTGGTGGCGGCCTCGGCCTCACCGGTGGCCTGCTGCGCCACGGTCAGCGCCTCGACCAGCTCGATGACGGCCATCGGGGCGTTGTCGCCACGACGGTTGCCGATCTTGGTGATGCGGGTGTAACCACCGGGGCGGTTCTCGTACCGCGGGGCGATCTCGGTGAAGAGCGTGTGGACGACGCCCTTGTCCGTGATCGACTGCAGCACCAGGCGACGGTTGTGGATGTCGCCCTTCTTCGCCTTGGTGATGAAGCGCTCCGCGACCGGACGCAGGCGGCGCGCCTTGGCCTCGGTCGTGGTGATGCGGCCGTGCTCGAACAGCGACTTCGCGAGGTTGTTGAGAAGAAGCTTCTCGTGCGCGGCGCTGCCGCCCAGACGGGCACCCTTGGCGGGCTTCGGCATGGGTTTTCTCCTTGTGTGCTGCACCGGCCGTATCAGGTACCGGTGTCAGTTCCCGCGCGGCGGCCGCCGCGCGGAAGTGTGTGTGCTGTCGCCGGACCGGGGCCCCCGGAAGGGCGCCCCGGCCGGAGGGCGACTCAGTACTGCTCGGTCTCCACGAAACCGGCGTCCGCGTCGTCGTCGGCGCCGAAGGCGTCGGCGGCGGCGGTCGGGTCGAAGCCGGGAGGCGAGTCCTTGAGCGCCAGGCCCATACCGGCCAGCTTCGCCTTGACCTCGTCGATCGACTTCGCACCGAAGTTGCGGATGTCGAGCAGGTCCGCCTCGGAGCGGGCCACCAGCTCGCCCACCGAGTGGATGCCCTCGCGCTTGAGGCAGTTGTACGAGCGGACCGTGAGCTCCAGCTCCTCGATCGGCAGCGCCAGGTCCGCCGCGAGCGCGGCGTCCGTCGGCGACGGGCCCATGTCGATGCCCTCGGCGTCGATGTTGAGCTCGCGGGCCAGACCGAACAGCTCGACCAGGGTCTTGCCGGCCGACGCCATGGCGTCGCGCGGACGCATGGCCTGCTTGGTCTCGACGTCGACGATCAGCTTGTCGAAGTCGGTGCGCTGCTCGACACGGGTCGCCTCGACCTTGTACGTGACCTTGAGCACCGGCGAGTAGATGGAGTCGACCGGGATGCGGCCGATCTCCTGGCCCGCCTGCTTGTTCTGGACGGCGGAGACGTAGCCGCGACCGCGCTCGACGGTCAGCTCCATCTCCAGCTTGCCCTTGCCGTTCAGCGTGGCGAGGACGAGGTCCGGGTTGTGCACCTCGACACCGGCCGGCGGGGCGATGTCCGCGGCGGTGACCAGGCCGGGGCCCTGCTTGCGCAGGTACATCACGACCGGCTCGTCGTGCTCCGAGGAGACGACCAGCTGCTTGATGTTGAGGATGAGGTCGGTGACGTCCTCCTTGACGCCCGGCACGGTGGTGAACTCGTGCAGGACACCGTCGATGCGGATGCTCGTGACGGCGGCACCCGGGATCGAGGAGAGGAGCGTGCGGCGCAGGGAGTTGCCGAGCGTGTAGCCGAAGCCGGGCTCCAGCGGCTCGATGACGAACCGCGAACGGAACTCGTCGACGACCTCTTCGGTCAGCGACGGGCGCTGAGCGATCAGCATGATGTGAATCCTTCAGTCGTGGGCGCCCACTATTTGACACCCGACAGATGAAACAAGGATACGGGCGGTACACCCCCGCAGGGGGCATACCGCCCGTACCCACGCTCCTGCCGTACGGCCGTCACCGGCCGTGACGGATCAGACGCGGCGACGCTTCGGCGGACGGCAGCCGTTGTGCGGCGTCGGGGTGACGTCCTGGATCGAGCCGACCTCGAGGCCGGTGGCCTGGAGGGAGCGGATCGCGGTCTCGCGGCCGGAGCCCGGACCCTTCACGAAGACGTCGACCTTGCGCATGCCGTGCTCCTGCGCGCGGCGGGCGGCCGACTCGGCGGCCATCTGCGCGGCGAAGGGGGTGGACTTGCGCGAGCCCTTGAAGCCGACGTGGCCGGCGGAGGCCCAGGAGATCACGTTGCCCGTGGGGTCCGTGATCGAGACGATCGTGTTGTTGAACGTGCTCTTGATGTGCGCGTGGCCGTGAGCAACGTTCTTCTTTTCCTTGCGGCGCACCTTCTTGGCTGCGCCCTGACGACCCTTGGGGGGCATGTCTTGACTCCAGATGGAGAGGGGAGGTGATCGGTCCTACAGCGAAGACCGCTGGTTGCTGCTGAGGCCCGGAGTTCCGGTCGCTCGCAGTGCGTCCGCTGAGGACTACTTCTTGCCCGGCTTCTTCTTGCCGGCGATCGCGCGACGCGGACCCTTGCGGGTACGGGCGTTGGTGCTGGTGCGCTGACCGTGGACCGGGAGGCCACGGCGGTGACGCAGACCCTGGTAGCAGCCGATCTCGACCTTGCGGCGGATGTCGGCCTGGATCTCGCGGCGGAGGTCACCCTCGGTGCGGAGGTTGGCGTCCACGTACTCGCGGATCTTGACCAGGTCCTCTTCGGCCAGGTCGCGAACGCGGGTGTTCGGGTTCACGCCGGTGGTGGCGAGGATCTCCTTGGACCGGGTGCGCCCGATGCCGAAGACGTAGGTGAGGGCAACCTCCACGCGCTTTTCGCGCGGGATGTCAACACCTGAAACGCGTGCCATTCAATGGCTCCAGTTGTTAAGTCGGGGGTCTTCCGCAGAACCACTCCCGACCGCCGACCCCTCGCTGGGAGAGGTGGTACGTCCGGGTCCCCGGCCCCCGCCGGAGGTGCCGTCAGCCGTGGCTTGGACGGGCTCTGCGTATGTACGTATTACGTGCGTCGCGCGAAGAACTGCGAGATGCAGGGGGTCGTGCGTCAGCCCTGGCGCTGCTTGTGGCGCAGGTTGTCGCAGATGACCATGACCCGGCCGTGACGGCGGATCACCTTGCACTTGTCGCAGATCTTCTTGACGCTCGGCTTGACCTTCATGGGATGTCAGGTTCTCCGGGTCAGTGCCGACGCCGCACGGAGGCGGGCGGCGGCAAGATCTACTTGTAGCGGTAGACGATCCGGCCACGCGTCAGGTCGTACGGAGACAGCTCCACGACGACCCGGTCATCCGGGAGGATGCGGATGTAGTGCATACGCATCTTGCCGCTGATGTGCGCGAGGACCTTGTGACCGTTCTGGAGCTCCACCTTGAACATGGCGTTCGGGAGGGACTCGATCACGGTGCCCTCAATTTCGATGGCACCTTGCTTCTTGGCCACGCTTCGCCTTTCGAATCGGCTACCTTGATCGTCTCTCGCTCCGCCGCATGCGGACACACGGATGCACGAGAGCCGACGAGTCAGTCTACGTCAGCGGACTGCCAAAGGCGAATCCGTCAAGTTTGCCCAGCGGAGGAGATCCTTAGACATCCCGGCCGGAACGGATCGTGCGGCCGCTCAGCCGAGGGGGTCCGGCGCCGCCTGGACCCCGTACTGCGCGAGCCTCTCGCGGCCGCAGTCCGGGGCGGTGAGGACCAGCGGGCCCTCCTCCGTCAGCGCGATCGAGTGCTCCCAGTGCGAGGACCAGGTGCCGTCCGTCGTGATGACCGTCCACTCGTCCTCCAGCACCTCCGTGCGGGCCGTGCCGAGGGACACCATGGGCTCGATCGCCAGGCAGACGCCGGGCACCAGCTTGATGCCCTTGCCGCGCTTGCGGGAGACGTAGTTCAGCAGGTGCGGGTCCATGTGCATCTCGGTGCCGATGCCGTGCCCGCCGTAGTCCTCGATGATCCCGTACTTGCCGGTGGCGGGGCGGGGCTGGCGGCGAATGTAGGACTCGATCGCCTTCGAGATGTCCACCAGCCGGTTGTTGACCTTCATCGCGGCGATCCCGGCCCACATGGACTCCTCGGTCACCCGGGACAGCTCGACCAGCTCCGGGGCGTGTCCGGTGCCGACGAAGGCCGTGTACGCGGCGTCCCCGTGCCAGCCGTCGACGATGGCGCCGGCGTCGATGGAGATGATGTCGCCGTCCTTGAGGACCGTCTTGTCGTCCGGGATGCCGTGGACGACGACCTCGTTCACCGAGGTGCAGATGGTCGCGGGGAACCCGCCGTACCCCAGGAAGTTCGACTTCGCCCCGTGGTCGGCGATCACCTTGCGGGCGACCTGGTCCAGATCGCGGGTGGTGGCGCCGGGCACCGCGGCCTCGCGGGTCGCCGCGTGGATGGCAGCGACCACCAGCCCCGCCTCGCGCATCTTGGCGATCTGCTCGGGGGTCTTGATCTGCACCATGCTGCGGCGCCTTTCCGGTAGGGCGGTGACGGGGGACGGATGTTCCACGATACGCGGCGGCACGCAGTCGGCCGCGGCGTCCGAGGACGCCGCGGCCGACTCGTACTGCGGGGAGGGGCGGTCTCAGTCCTCCGCGGACTTCTTGAGCGCCTCCATGGCCCGGTCGGTCACGTCGGTGACCTTGCCGAGCGCGGAGATGGTGACCACCAGGTCCTGGGACCGGTAGTAGTCGATGATCGGCTCGGTCTGCGTGTGGTAGACCTCCAGCCGGGTGCGCACCGTCTCCTCGCTGTCGTCCTCACGCTGGTACAGCTCGCCGCCGCAGGCGTCGCAGACGCCCTCGGTCTTCGGCGGGTTGTACGTGGCGTGGAACACGTGCGCGCTGTCGTTGCGGCAGATGCGGCGACCCGCGATCCGCTTCACGACCTCGTCCTCGGGGACCTCCAGGTCGAGCACGGCGTCCAGCTTCACGCCCTCGTCCTTGAGCATCACGTCCAGGGCCTCGGCCTGTCCCACGTTGCGCGGGAAGCCGTCGAGCAGGAAGCCGTTGACCGCGTCCGGCTGGGACATGCGGTCCTTGGCCATCCCGATCGTCACCTCGTCCGGCACCAGCTGCCCGGCGTCCATGTAGGCGCGGGCCTGCTTGCCAAGGTCGGTGCCCTGGCTGATGTTGGCGCGGAAGAGGTCGCCCGTGGAGATGTGCGGAATCGACAGGTTCTTGGCAAGGTACGCGGCCTGCGTTCCCTTGCCGGCACCCGGCGGGCCGACGAGGACGATTCGCATCAGCGGAGGAACCCTTCGTAATTGCGCTGCTGGAGCTGACTCTCAATCTGCTTCACGGTCTCCAGACCCACACCCACGATGATGAGGATGCTCGTCCCGCCGAACGGGAAGTTCTGGTCCGCGCCGTTGAATCCGGCCAACGCCATCGTCGGCACAAGAGCGATCAGCCCCAGGTACAGCGAGCCCGGCCAAGTGATCCTGTTGAGCACGTAGCTCAGGTACTCGGCAGTAGGTCGACCAGCCCGGATACCCGGAATGAAGCCACCATACTTCTTCATGTTGTCGGCCACTTCCTCGGGGTTGAAGGAAATCGCCACGTAGAAGAACGCGAAGAAGACGATCAGGAGGAAGTACAGGGTGATGTAGTACGGGTGATTGCCCTTGACCAGGTGGTCCTGGATCCAGATGGCCCAGCCCGACGTGGAGTTCGAGAACTGGACGATGAGCGCCGGGATGTAGAGCAGCGACGAGGCGAAGATGACGGGGATCACACCCGCCTGGTTCACCTTGAGCGGGATGTACGTGGAGGTACCGCCGTACGAGCGGCGCCCGATCATGCGCTTCGCGTACTGCACGGGGACACGGCGCTGGGCCTGCTCGACGAAGACCACGAGGGCGACCATCACGAAGCCGACGAGGATGACCGTGGCGAACTCGATCCAGCCGTCCGCGAGCTTGCCGCTCGTCTTGATGGCCCACAGGGCGGACGGGAAGGTGGCGGCGATCGAGATGAACATCAGGATCGACATGCCGTTGCCGATGCCGCGGTCGGTGATGACCTCACCGAGCCACATCACGACGGCGGTGCCCGCGGTCATGGTGATGACCATGACGATGGTCGTGAAGAGCGAGTCGTTCGGGACGATCTGGTCGGCGACCGGGCAGCCGCTGAACAGCGCGCCGCTGCGGGCGGTGGCGACCAGGCCGGTGCCCTGGAGGATGGCGAGCGCGACCGTCAGATAACGCGTGTACTGCGTGATCTTGGCCTGGCCGGTCTGCCCCTCCTTCTTGAGCGCCTCGAGTCGGGGGATGACCACGGTCAGCAGCTGGAGAATGATGCTGGCCGTGATGTAGGGCATGATGCCGAGCGCGAAGATCGTGATCTGCAGCAGCGCACCACCGCTGAACATGTTCACGAGGCCGAAGAGGCTGTTGTTGCCCTTGCTTGCCTGATCGACACAGGTCTGGACGTTCTCGTAACTCACGCCCGGTACGGGGATGTGGGCCCCGAGCCGGTAGAGCACGACGATGCCGAGTGTGAAGAGCAGCTTCTTGCGCAGGTCGGGCGTCTTGAACGCCCGGGCGAAGCCGGTGAGCACGGTGCCTCCTGCGACCCCCGCGCAGAGCGTAGAGGTGACGGTCTTGAGGATCGACGGATACGTAACAATCAAAGTCCCCGGGCGGCGGGCGCCCAGGGGTTACCACAGCAACGGACGCCACCTTACCGGCGTACCTGCCCCCCTAGGAACGACCAACCGGGGATGCCCCATTTGAGAGGGCATCCCCGGTCGGATGTTCAGTACACCGATGTGTCCGAGTTGTCTCAGACGAGCTCGGTGACGGTACCGCCGGCGGCGGTGATCTTCTCCTTGGCGGAGCCGGAGACGGCGTCAACCGAAACCTGCAGCGCCACGGAGATCTCGCCCTGTCCGAGGACCTTGACGAGGTGGTTGTTGCGCACGGCGCCCTTGGCGACCAGGTCGGCCACCGTGACCTCTCCACCCTCGGGGTAGAGCGTCGCGAGCTTGTCCAGGTTCACGACCTGGTACTCCGTGCGGAACGGGTTCTTGAAGCCCTTGAGCTTCGGCAGACGCATGTGGAGGGGCATCTGCCCACCCTCGAAGCGCTGCGGAACCTGGTAACGGGCCTTGGTGCCCTTGGTGCCACGACCGGCGGTCTTACCCTTGGACGCCTCACCACGACCCACACGGGTCTTGGCGGTCTTGGCGCCCGGGGCGGGCCGGAGGTCATGGGCCTTCAGCGGCTTGTTCTCCGCCATGTCAGTCGACCTCCTCAACCGTCACGAGGTGGCGGACGGTGTGCACCATGCCGCGGAACTCGGGACGGTCCTCCTTGACAACCGAGTCGTTCAGGCGCTTGAGCCCGAGCGAACGCAGGGTGTCGCGGTGGTTCTGCTTGCTGCCGATGTACGACTTCGTCTGCGTGATCTTGAGGCGAGCCATTACGCACCCGCTCCCGCACGCGCACGAAGCAGGGCCGCGGGGGCGACGTCCTCGAGGGGCAGACCGCGGCGGGCCGCGATCTCCTCGGGACGCTGCAGGCCACGAAGGGCCTCCACGGTCGCGTGCACGATGTTGATCGGGTTCGAGGACCCGAGCGACTTCGACAGGATGTCGTGGACGCCGGCGCACTCGAGGACGGCACGCACCGGGCCACCGGCGATCACACCGGTACCGGGGGAAGCCGGCTTGAGCAGGACGACGCCCGCGGCCTTCTCACCCTGGATCGGGTGAGGGATGGTGCCCTGGATGCGCGGGACCTTGAAGAAGTTCTTCTTGGCCTCTTCCACGCCCTTGGCGATGGCCGCGGGAACTTCCTTGGCCTTGCCGTAACCGACACCTACGGTGCCGTCACCGTCGCCCACCACGACCAGCGCGGTGAAGCTGAAGCGACGACCACCCTTCACAACCTTGGCGACTCGGTTGATCGCGACGACGCGCTCGACGTACGCGGTCTTCTCGGCGGCGGCAGCGCCGCCGTCACGGCCCTTCCGGTCCCGCCGCTCGCCGCCACCGGCACCGCTTCCGCGGCGCTGGGGTCCAGCCATTGGATTTACCTCTCTCTGTTACGTCCGCTGTGCGTAGGAACCGGGGCTAGAACTTCAGCCCGGCTTCACGGGCGGCGTCAGCCAGAGCGGCAATCCGCCCGGCGTACTGGTTACCACCGCGGTCAAACACGACGGCCTCGACGCCTGCGGCCTTGGCACGCTCCGCGACCAGGGCGCCGACCTGCTTGGCCTGGCTGCTCTTGTCGCCCTCGCCGCCACGGATGGAAGCGTCCAGGGTCGACGCCGACGCGAGCGTGTGGCCCGCGATGTCGTCGATGACCTGGGCCACCATGTGACGGTTGGAACGGGTCACGACCAGGCGCGGACGCTCCGGCGAACCGGAGATGTGCTTGCGGACGCGGATGTGGCGCCGCTTGCGAGCCGCGCGCTTGTACGCGTCGCCCTTGGCGATCTTCACGCCGTATGCCATGGCTACTTACCAGCCTTTCCGACCTTGCGGCGGATGACCTCGCCGGCGTACTTGACGCCCTTGGCCTTGTACGGGTCAGGCTTCCGCAGCTTGCGGATCTTGGCCGCGGTCTCGCCGACCTTCTGCTTGTCGATGCCCTCGACGGTGAACTTCGTGGGGGTCTCCACCTTGAAGGTGATGCCCTCCGGGGCCTCGATCAGGATCGGGTGGCTGTAGCCCAGGGCGAACTCCAGGTTGGAGCCCTTCGCCTGGACGCGGTAACCGACACCGCTGATCTCGAGCGCCTTGATGTATCCCTGGGTCACACCGGTGATCATGTTCGCCACCAGCGTGCGGGACAGGCCGTGCAGGGCCTTGTTCTGACGCTCGTCGTTCGGGCGGACGACGTTCAGGACGCCGTCCTCACCCTTGGTGACCTCGATGGGCGCCGCGACGGTGTGCGTGAGGGTGCCCTTGGGGCCCTTCACGTTGACCGTACGGCCATCGATGGTGACGTCCACACCGGCGGGAACCTGGATGGGGAGCTTGCCGATTCGCGACATGAGCTGTTCCTCCGTTCCCGACTACCAGACGTAGGCGAGGACTTCCCCACCTACGCCCTTCTTCTGAGCCTGCTGGCCGGTCAGGAGACCGTGGGACGTGGAGATGATCGCCACGCCCAGGCCGCCGAGGACCTTCGGCAGGTTGGTGGACTTTGCGTAGACACGCAGACCCGGCTTCGAGATGCGCTTGATGCCGGCGATCGAGCGCTCGCGGTTCGGGCCGAACTTGAGCTGGAGGACGAGGTTCTTGCCGACCTCGGCGTCCTCGACCTTCCAGCCGGTGATGAAGCCCTCCTGCTGGAGGATCTCCGCGATGTGCGACTTGATCTTGCTGTGCGGCATCGTGACGTCGTCGTGATACGCCGAGTTCGCGTTGCGCAGACGCGTGAGCATGTCTGCGATGGGATCAGTCATGGTCATGAGTTGGCCTTCGGCCTCTCTCGCCGGGGTTTCCTGTATGCGCCATCCCTCTCCCCGCTCAGAGGCGGGACGGGTGCGGTGCGGGGACCTACGGCGTAGTAAGTCGGTCATGGGCGGCAGGCGCCCAACCCTGCAAGCCTACGGCATGCGGGGCCGGGCTCCTGCCGTCCAGCTGCTTACCGAGAGTCTCCGGTGATTCCCAACGCCCAAAGGGCGAAGGAGAATTACCAGGAGCTCTTGGTCACGCCCGGCAGCTCGCCACGGTGAGCCATCTCACGAAGGCACACGCGGCACAGGCCGAACTTGCGGTAGACGGAGTGGGGCCGGCCGCAGCGCTGGCAGCGGGTGTACCCGCGGACGCCGAACTTCGGCTTACGGGCGGCCTTAGCGATCAGAGCCTTCTTCGCCACGGTCAGTTCTCCTTGAACGGGAAGCCGAGGTGACGAAGGAGGGCACGACCCTCGTCGTCGTTGGTCGCCGTGGTGACCACGGTGATGTCCATGCCCCGGACCCGGTCGATCTTGTCCTGGTCGATCTCGTGGAACATGACCTGCTCCGTGAGACCGAAGGTGTAGTTGCCACGGCCGTCGAACTGCTTCGGCGACAGGCCGCGGAAGTCACGGATACGCGGCAGCGCGAGCGACAGCGTACGGTCCAGGAACTCCCACATGCGGTCACCGCGGAGGGTGACGTGGCAGCCGATCGGCTGCCCCTCGCGCAGCTTGAACTGCGCGATCGACTTGCGGGCCTTGGTGACGGCCGGCTTCTGACCGGTGATCGTGGTGAGGTCCTTGACGGCACCGTCGATCAGCTTGGAGTCGCGGGCGGCGTCGCCCACACCCATGTTGACCACGATCTTGACGAGACCGGGGATCTGCATGACGTTCTCGTAGGAGAACTCCTCACGCAGCTTGCCGGCGATTTCCTCGCGGTAGCGCGTCTTGAGACGCGGCGCGGTGGTGGTAGTCATCAGATGTCCTCACCGGTGCGCTTGGCAACACGGATCTTGTTGCCCTCGTCGTCAAAGCGGTAGCCGACGCGAGTAACGACCTTCTTGCCGTCCTTCTCAACAACCAGCTGCACGTTGCTGACGTGGATCGGGGCCTCGGTCGTCACAATGCCACCGGTCTGCGAACCGCGAGCGGTCTGGCCGGCCTTGGTGTGCTTCTTGACCCGGTTGACACCCTCGACGAGGACGCGGTCCTGAGCGGGGTAGGCCACGATGACCTTGCCCTGCTTGCCCTTGTCCTTGCCGGTGATGACCTGGACCAGGTCACCCTTCTTGATCTTCATGCTTACAGCACCTCCGGCGCGAGCGAGATGATCTTCATGAACTTCTTCTCGCGCAGCTCACGGCCCACCGGGCCGAAGATACGGGTGCCGCGGGGGTCGCCGTCGTTCTTCAGAATGACGGCGGCGTTCTCGTCGAAGCGGATGTACGAGCCATCCTGGCGACGACGCTCCTTGACGGTGCGAACGATGACGGCCTTGACGACGTCACCCTTCTTCACGTTGCCACCGGGGATCGCGTCCTTGACGGTGGCGACGATGACGTCACCGATGCCCGCGTAGCGGCGACCCGAGCCACCGAGAACACGGATGGTGAGAATTTCCTTCGCACCCGTGTTGTCGGCGACACGCAGTCGCGACTCCTGCTGGATCACGTCTATCTCCTGATCGTCTGCCGGTTCCCGGCAGGGGCCCCGTCACGGGAACCCCTGCCGAGCCTGGCGGAACTGACCTGAGGGAAAGTCCCCTCAGGAATTACTTGGCCTTCTCGAGGATCTCGACGATGCGCCACCGCTTGGTGGCGGACAGCGGCCGGGTCTCCATGAGGAGGACGCGGTCGCCGACACCGGCGGAGTTCTGCTCGTCGTGGGCCTTGAGCTTGTTCGTACGGCGGATGACCTTGCCGTACAGGGCGTGCTTCACGCGGTCCTCGACGGCGACGACGACGGTCTTGTCCATCTTGTCGCTGACGACGAGGCCCTCACGGGTCTTGCGGAAGCCGCGCTCGGCGGTCTTGCTCTCAGTCACAGTGTTCTCGCTCATCAGACGCTCTCCACCGTTTCGATGCCCAGCTCGCGCTCGCGCATCAGGGTGTAGATCCGGGCGATGTCCTTACGGACGGACTTGAGCCGACCGTGGTTCTCGAGCTGGCCCGTCGCCGCCTGGAAACGGAGGTTGAACAGCTCTTCCTTGGCCTCGCGGAGCTTGTTGAGGAGCTCCTCGTTGCCCAGCTCGCGCAGCTCGGACGCCTTGGTACCGGCCGACATCACGCTTCACCTGCCTCGCGCTTGACGATCCGGCACTTCATCGGCAGCTTGTGGGCCGCACGGGTCAGCGCCTCACGGGCGATCTTCTCGTTGGGGTACGACAGCTCGAACATGACGCGTCCGGGCTTGACGTTGGCGATCCACCACTCCGGCGAACCCTTACCGGAACCCATGCGGGTCTCGGCCGGCTTCTTCGTCAGGGGACGGTCCGGGTAGATGTTGATCCAGACCTTGCCGCCACGCTTGATGTGACGCGTCATGGCGATACGAGCGGACTCGATCTGACGGTTCGTCACGTAGGCCGGGGTCAGCGCCTGGATGCCGTACTCGCCGAACGCAACCTGCGTGCCACCCTTGGACATACCGCTGCGCTTCGGGTGGTGCTGCTTGCGGTGCTTGACCCTACGGGGGATCAGCATTTCGGTCAGGCCTCCGTTCCGGTGCTCTCAGCAGCCGGAGCAGCGGCGGTCGCCTCGGCCTTGGGGGCCTCGGCGGCCGGAGCCGACTGCTGCGGCTTGCGGCCGCGGCCGCCACGCTCGCCACCGCGGCCACCGCGGCC
>NZ_JAKRGC010000239.1 GCF_022347745.1 Streptomyces sp. OfavH-34-F | reverse complement strand
CGCTTCGCCGCGGCGGCCGCCGCCCACGCGCCCTGGATCGCCGCCGCCCCGCTCGGCGCCCACCCCGCGATGGCCCGGCTGCTCCTGCACCGGTACGACGAGACCCGCGCGGCCGGCCCGGCCGCGTACGGCACACCGATGAACACCCCGCTCGCCGCCTCCGCCTGACCCGTCCCGCTGGCGCGGCCGACTAGGGTCGGCAGTATGAACGGCACGGACGGCACACAGCACCCCGGTACGGCGCCCTACGGCCCCGCCGACGCCGAGCGCTGGGACACCGAGCCGGACAAACGGCCCGGCCGCACCGCCTTCCAGCGCGACCGCGCCCGCGTCCTGCACTCCGCGGCCCTGCGCAGGCTCGCCGGCAAGACCCAGGTCGTCACCCCAGGCACCCGTAGCCCCGTCTGGGACGCCAGCCCGCGCACCCGGCTCACCCACTCCCTGGAGTGCGCCCAGGTCGGCCGGGAACTCGGCGCCGCGCTCGGCTGCGACCCCGATCTGGTGGAGGCGGCCTGCCTCTCCCACGACATGGGACACCCCCCTTTCGGCCACAACGGCGAACAGGCCCTCAACGACTTCGCCTCCGACTGCGGCGGCTTCGAGGGCAACGCCCAGTCGCTGCGGCTGCTCACCCGCCTCGAACCCAAGCGCTTCGTCCCCGACACCCGCACCGGCGAGCTGGTCAGCGTCGGCCTCAACCTCACCCGCGCCGCCCTCGACGCCGCCACGAAGTACCCCTGGCCGCGCGGCGCCCACCCCACCGACCCCGGCTCGCCCAAGTTCGGGGTCTACGAGGACGACCTCCCGGTCTTCACCTGGTTCCGCCGGGGCGCGCCGCCCGGCCGCCGCTGCTTCGAGGCCCAGGTCATGGACTGGTCCGACGACGTGGCGTACTCCGTGCACGACTTCGAGGACGGGCTGCACGCGGGCCACATCGACCCCAACTGCCTGGAGGCCGAACCGGAGCGCCGGGAGATCTGGGCCGTCGCCCTCGGCCGCTACGTCCCGGCCGGCACCGACCCGGAAGAACTGGCCGAAGCGCTGGACCGGCTCATCGCCCAGGAGTGGTGGCCGCACGGCTACGACGGCTCCGCCGTCGCCCAGGCCCGCCTGAAGGACGCCACCAGCCAGCTCATCGGCCGGTTCTGCCTCGCCGCCGAGACGGCCACCCGGCAGGCGTACGGCCCCGGCCGCCACACCCGGTACGGCGCCGAACTCGTCGTCCCGCGCGCCACCCGCAACGAGTGCGCGGTCCTCAAGGCCATCGCCGACCGCTACGTCATGCAACGCGCCGAACAGGAGGAGATCCGCGCCGACCAGCGGATCGTCATTGCCGAACTGGCCGCCGCGCTCACCGCCCGCGCCCCCGAGGGCCTGGAGCCGCACCTGCGCGCCCTCTACGAGGCGGCCCCCGACGACCGGGCCCGCAAACGGGTCCTCGTCGACCAGATCGCCGCCCTCACCGACGCCTCCGCCCGCGCGCTGCACGCCCACCTCACCCCCGGCGCGGGCCGCCACCGGGAGTGACGTAATCGGGCCACGCACCCTTTCGGCACTACGCTGCGTGCGGGACGCTCGCAGTTGGCGCCGCGCAGCAAGCACCGAGGAGGCATCAAGTGGCAGACGCACATCGGACGTTCGTCATCGTGGGCGGAGGGCTGGCCGGGGCGAAGGCGGCCGCGACGCTCAGGTCGGAAGGGTTCAGCGGCCGGGTCATCCTGATCGGCGACGAGCGCGACCACCCGTACGAACGCCCGCCGCTGTCCAAGGGCTACCTGTCCGGGAAGGAGGACCGCGACAGCGTCTTCGTCCACGAGAACGGCTGGTACGCGGGCGCCGACGTCGAACTGCACCTCGGCCAGCCCGTCACCTCGCTCGACCCCGCGGCCCGCACCGTGGAGACCGGCGACGGCGCCGTCGTCCACTACGACAAGCTGCTGCTGGCCACCGGCTCCGAACCGCGCCGGCTCCAGGTGCCCGGCACCGACCTGGCCGGCGTCCACCACCTGCGCCGCCTCGCCCACGCCGACCGGCTGCGCCACGTCCTGTCCGCGCTCGGCCGGGACAACGGCCACCTGGTCATCGCCGGGGCCGGCTGGATCGGCCTGGAGGTCGCCGCCGCCGCCCGCGGCTACGGCGCCGAGGTCACCGTCGTCGAACCCGAGTCCACCCCGCTGCTGCGGGTCCTCGGACCGGAACTCGGCCAGATCTTCACCGAACTCCACAGCGACCACGGCGTCCGCTTCCACTTCGGCGCCCGGCTCACCGAGATCGTCGGCCAGGACGGCATGGTCCTCGCCGTGCGCACCGACGACGGCGAGGAGCACCCCGCCCACGACGTCCTCGCCGCGATCGGCGCCGCCCCCCGCACCGCGCTCGCCGAGGCCGCCGGGCTCACCATCGCCCCGCGCGAGGAGGGCGGCGGCATCGCCGTGGACGCCTCGCTGCGCACCAGCGACCCGCACATCTACGCCGCCGGCGACGTGGCGAGCGCCGCCCACCCGCTGCTCGGCACCCGGCTGCGCGTCGAGCACTGGGCCAACGCCCTGAACGGCGGCCCGGCCGCCGCCCGCGCCATGCTCGGCCAGGACGTCGCCTACGACCGGGTGCCCTACTTCTTCTCCGACCAGTACGACCTCGGCCTGGAGTACTCCGGCTGGGCACCCCCCGGCAGCTACGACCAGGTGGTCATCCGGGGCGACGCCGGCAAGCGCCGGTTCATCGCGTTCTGGCTCCGGGAGCACACCGTGCTCGCCGGGATGAACGTCAACGTGTGGGACGTCACGGAGCCCATTCAGCAGCTGATCAGGTCCGGCCGCCCGGTCGACCCGGACGCCCTGGCCGACCCCTCGGTGCCCCTGGAATCCCTGGTCTGAGCGGCCCCCGGCCGGCGCGCGGGCCCCCGCCCGCACCCGCGCCGGCCGGGAAGAGGTCCCCGGCCCGCGCCCGCCCGCGGCGTTCCTGTCCGAACCCACCCGTAGAATTCAATCGTGGCGGGCAGGATCAACGACGACGACGTGAAGGCGGTACGGGACGCGGTCCCGATCGACGCCGTCGTTTCCGAGTACCTCCAGCTGCGCAACGCCGGCGGCGGCAACCTCAAGGGCCTCTGCCCCTTCCACGACGAGAAGTCCCCCTCCTTCCAGGTCAGTCCGAGCAAGGGCCTCTTCCACTGCTTCGGCTGCCAGGAGGGCGGCGACACGATCGCCTTCGTCCAGAAGATCGACCACCTCACCTTCGCCGAGGTCGTCGAGCGGCTGGCCGCCAAGGCCGGCATCACCCTGCGCTACGAGGAGGGCGGCTACAACCCCTCCCACCAGCGCGGCGAGCGCATCCGGCTGGTCGAGGCTCACAAGGCCGCCGCCCAGTTCTACGCCGAGCAGCTGGACGGCCCCGAGGCCGAGATCGGCCGCAGGTTCCTCGCCGACCGCGGCTTCGACCAGTCCGCCGCCGCCCACTTCGGCATCGGCTACAGCCCGGCCGGCTGGGACCACCTCACCCGCTTCCTGCGCGGCAAGGGCTTCAGCGACCGGGAGCTGATCACCTCCGGCCTCTCCCAGGACGGCAGGCGCGGCCCCATCGACCGCTTCCGGGGCCGCCTGATGTGGCCCATCCGCGACACCGCGGGGGACGTCGTCGGCTTCGGCGCCCGCAAGCTCCGCGAGGACGACAACGGCCCGAAGTACCTCAACACCCCCGAGACGCCGATCTACAAGAAGTCCCAGGTGCTGTACGGCATCGACCTGGCCAAGAAGGACATCGCCAAGTCCAGCCGGGCCGTCGTCGTCGAGGGCTACACCGACGTGATGGCCTGCCACCTCGCCGGGGTCACCACCGCCATCGCCACCTGCGGCACCGCCTTCGGCGGCGACCACATCAAGATCCTGCGCCGCCTCCTCATGGACAACGGCAGCGCCCGCGTGATCTTCACCTTCGACGGGGACGCGGCCGGTCAGAAGGCCGCCCTGCGCGCCTTCGAGGACGACCAGAAGTTCGCCGCCGAGACGTACATCGCGATCGCCCCGGACAACATGGACCCGTGCGACCTGCGGCTGGTCAAGGGGGACGACGCCGTCCGCGACCTGGTCGAACCGCGCACCCCGCTCTTCGAGTTCGCGCTCCGCCAGATCGTCGGCCGTTACGACCTGGAGACCCCGGCCGGGCGCGCCGCCGCGCTCGACGAGGCCGCCGTCGTCGTCGCCAAGATCAAGACGCGCAGCATCCAGCGCGAGGTCGCGGTCCAGCTGGCCGGCTTCATCGGCATCCTCGACCAGGAGTACGTCGTCCACCGGGTCAACCAGCTCGCCCAGTGGGCCCGCGGCCGGGGTGGCGACCCGCGCGGACCCGGCCGGGCCGGGCGCGGCGGCACAGGCCCCGGCCGCCCGCAGCAGATCCAGGCCCCGCCCGTCCCCTCCGGCCCCGCGCTCAACCTCCGCAGCCCCGCCCACCGCACCGAGCGCGAACTGCTCAAGCTCGCCCTCCAGCGCCCCGAGCTGGTCTCGCCCGCCTTCGATGCCTACGGCGCCGACGAGTTCACCGCACCGCCCTACGCCGCCGTGCGCCAGTGCATCGAGGAGGCGGGCGGTGCCGAACAGGGCCTCGCCGACAGCCGCGAATACCTCGTCCGGGTCCTCGACGCCACGCCCAGCGAGGCCGTCCGCAAGCTGATCACCGAGCTGGCGGTCGAGGTCTTCCACGGCAAGTCCATCGACGAGACCTACGCCGGGGAACACCTGGTCAACGTCCGGCTGCGCGCCGTGGACCGCCGGATCAACGACGTACAGAGCAGCCTGGCCCGCCTCGGCAGCAACGTCGCCCCCGACCACCTCGCCGCCGCGCAGAACGAGGTCTGGGTCCTCCAGCAGTACGCGCAGACCCTGCGCAACCACGGCGCCGCCGCCCTCTGACGTAACCGCGCCGTCTCAGAAAGTCACCGCACGCCCCTCGTGGCGGCTGTGTGTCGTGCCCCACACTGGATGCCGGCGCCATGAGTCATCGGAGCGCGGCCCCTCCCGCGGTCCGGCAGCGATCACCTGGAGGTCGCCCCCGTGCAGACCCGGACCGTCATGGAAACCCCGGACCCACCGGTGCCGCGCGCCAGGCCGGAGACCGGCCCCACCTCCGACCTGTTCCGCCAGTACCTGCGCGAGATCGGGCGCATCCCGCTGCTCACCGCCGCCGAGGAGGTGGAGCTCGCCCGGCGCGTCGAGGCCGGGCTGTTCGCCGAGGAGCGCCTGGCCCGCGCCCCCGACCCGGACACCCGGCTCGCCGTCGACCTGGACCGGCTGGTGGTCATGGGCCGGACCGCCAAACGCCGCCTGATCGAGGCCAACCTCCGGCTCGTGGTCTCCGTCGCCAAGCGCTACGTGGGCCGCGGCCTGACCATGCTCGACCTCGTCCAGGAGGGCAACCTCGGGCTGATCCGGGCCGTCGAGAAGTTCGACTACACCCGCGGCTACAAGTTCTCCACGTACGCCACCTGGTGGATACGCCAGTCCATGTCCCGCGCCCTCGCCGACCAGGCGCGCACCATACGCGTCCCGGTCCACGTCGTGGAGCTGATCAACCGCGTCGTCCGGGTCCAGCGCCGGATGCTCCAGGAACGGGGCTGCGAACCCAGCCACGAGGAGGTCGCCGCCCAGCTCGACCTCACGCCCGAGCGGGTCGGCGAGATCCTCGGCCTCGCCCGCGAACCGGTCTCGCTGCACGCCCCGGTCGGCGAGGAGGAGGACGTGTTCCTCGGCGACCTCATCGAGGACGGCGACGCCGCGTCCCCCGTGGAGTCCGCCGCCTTCCTGCTGCTGCGCCAGCACCTGGAGGCGGTCCTCTCCACCCTCGGCGAGCGCGAGCGCAGGGTGGTCCAGCTGCGCTACGGGCTGGTCGACGGGCGGCCCCGCACCCTGGAGGAGATAGGGCGCATCTTCGGCGTCACCCGCGAGCGGATACGCCAGATAGAGTCCCGCACCCTCACCAGACTGCGTGACCACACCTCCGCCGACCAGCTCCGCGGCTACCTCGACTGACGCGCGACGCGCGTACGGCCGGGGCAGCCGCGGAACTGTTTCCGGACCTCGTGCCCGGCCGGGCCGGTCCGAGCCGGGTTCAGTCGACCTCGGCGACCGCCTGGGCGAACTGCGCCGCGTACAGCCGCGCGTAGGCACCCTCGGCCGCCAGCAGTTCGTCGTGCGTGCCCTGCTCCACGATCGAGCCGTTCTCCATGACCAGGATGACGTCGGCGTCCCGGATGGTGGAGAGCCGGTGCGCGATCACGAAGCTCGTCCGGCCGTGCGCCAGGCCCGCCATCGCCTTCTGGATCAGCACCTCGGTCCGGGTGTCCACGGAGCTGGTCGCCTCGTCGAGCACCAGTATCACCGGGTCGGACAGGAACGCCCGCGCGATGGTGATCAGCTGCTTCTCGCCGGCGCTGACCCCGGAGCCCTCGTCGTCGATCACCGTGTCGTAGCCGTTCGGCAGGGTCCGGATGAAGCGGTCGGCGTGGGCCGCGCGGGCCGCCTCCTCGATCCGCTCCCGGCCGACGTCGCCGGGCGCCCCGTAGGCGATGTTCTCCGCGATGGTCCCGCCGAACAGCCAGGTGTCCTGGAGGACCATGCCGATGCCCGCGCGCAGGTCCGCCCGCGACATCTTCGCGATGTCCACGCCGTCCAGCGTGATCCGGCCGCCCGTCACCTCGTAGAACCGCATCAGCAGGTTGACCAGCGTCGTCTTGCCGGCGCCCGTGGGGCCGACGATCGCCACCGTGTGGCCCGGCTCGACGTTCAGCGACAGGTCCTCGATGAGCGGCTTGTCCGGGTCGTAGCGGAACGCCACGTGCTCCAGCGCGACGCTGCCGCGCAGGATGCCGGGGTGCTCTGCCGCGCCCTTCGCCGGGTCGGGCTCCTGCTCGTCGGCGTCCAGCAGCTCGAAGATCCGCTCCGCGGACGCCACCCCGGACTGCACCAGGTTCGCCATCGAGGCGACCTGGGTCAGCGGCATCGAGAACTGCCGCGAGTACTGGATGAACGCCTGCACGTCCCCGATCGACAGCGACCCGGAAGCGACCCGCAGCCCGCCCACCACGGCGATCAGCACATAGTTCAGGTTGGACACGAACATCATCAGCGGCTGCATGATGCCGCTGTTGAACTGCGCCTTGAACCCGGCCTCGTACAGCGCCTCGTTCTGCTCGGCGAAGTCCCGCGCGGACTCCTCCTGCCGGCCGAAGACCTTCACCAGGGTGTGCCCGGTGTACATCTCCTCGATGTGGGCGTTGAGCTTGCCCGTCACCTGCCACTGCCGCACGAACTGCGGCTGCGAGCGCTTGCCGACCCTCGTCGCGACGATCACCGAGAGCGGCACCGTCACCAGCGCGACCAGCGCCAGCAGCGGCGAGATCCAGAACATCATCACCAGCACGCCGATGATCGTCAGCACCGAGTTGATGAGCTGGCCCATCGTCTGCTGCATCGTCTGCGAGATGTTGTCGATGTCATTCGTCGCCCGGCTCAGCACCTCGCCGCGCTTGGCGCGGTCGAAGTACGAGAGCGGCAGCCGCGACAGCTTGGTCTGGATGTCCTCGCGCAGCTGGAACACGACCCGGTTGATGACCCGGATCGACAGCCGCGTGGACACCAGCATCAGCAGCCCGGCGCCGACGTACACCGCCAGCGCCAGCAGCAGCACGTCGCCCACCGCGCCGAAGTCGATGCCCTGCCCCGGGGCGAAGTCCACCGAGGCGAGCATGTCGGCCAGGTCGCTGTCGCTGCGGCGCAGGCCCTCCACGACCTGCTCCTTGGTCGTCCCGGCATCCATCTGGCGCCCGATCACCCCGGCGAACACCAGGTCCGTCGCCCGGCCGAGGATCTTCGGGCCGACCACGGAGAGCCCGACGCTGAGCGCGACCGCGACCAGCATCACGTACAGGGTGTTCTTCTCGGCGGCGAAGCGCTTCAGCAGCCGCTTGGAGGACCCCTTGAAGTCCATGGACCGCTCGGTCGGCGCCCCGCCCGCCATCATGCGTCCGCCAGGCCCGGCCATTAGGCGGCCTCCGCTTCCGTCAGCTGGGAGAGCACGATCTCCCGGTACGTGTCATTGCCGGCCATCAGCTCGTGGTGCGTGCCGGTGCCCACGACCCGCCCCTCGTCCAGGACGACGATCCGGTCGGCGTCGCGGATCGTGGAGACCCGCTGGGCCACGATCACCACCGTCGCCTCCGCCGTCTCCCGCCCGAGCGCGGCCCGCAGCGCCGCGTCCGTGGCGTAGTCCAGCGCCGAGAACGAGTCGTCGAAGAGATAGATCTCCGGGCGCTGCACCAGCGTCCGCGCGATGGACAGCCGCTGGCGCTGACCACCCGACACATTGGTGCCGCCCTGCGCGATCGGCGCGTCCAGGCCGTGCTCCAGGGCCTCGACGAACTCCTTCGCCTGGGCCACCTCCAGCGCGTGCCACAGCTCCGCGTCGGTCGCGTCCGGGTTGCCGTACCGCAGGTTCGTCGCCACCGTCCCGGAGAACAGGTACGGCTTCTGCGGGACCAGGCTCACGATCTTCGACAGCAGCACCGGGTCCAGCGTCCGCACGTCGGCCCCGTCGACCAGCACCTGGCCGTCCGTCACGTCGAACAGCCGGGGCACCAGCCCGAGCAGCGTCGACTTCCCGCTGCCCGTGGACCCGATGATCGCGGTCGTCTCGCCCGGCCGCGCCACCAGGTCCACCCCGCGCAGCACCGGCTCCTCGGCGCCCGGGTAGCGGAAGTCCGCACCGCGCACCTCCAGATGCCCGTGGGCGCGCAGCTCGCGGACCGGCTCGACGGGCGGCACGACACTGGACTCGGTCTCCAGGACCTCCTGGACGCGCTCCGCGCACACCTCGGCGCGCGGCACCATCATGAACATGAAGGTCGCCATCATCACCGACATGACGATCTGCATCAGATAGGCGAGGAACGCGGTCAGCGCGCCGATCTCCATCCCGCCGCTGTCGATGCGGTGCGCGCCGAACCAGACGACGGCGATCGACGACACGTTCACGACGGTCATCACCGTCGGGAACATCAGCGCCATCAGTCGGCCCGTCGACAGGGCCACGTCCGTCAGCTCGGTGTTGGCGCCCCGGAAGCGCTCCTCCTCGTACGCGTCCCGCACGAAGGCGCGGATCACGCGGTTGCCGGTGATCTGCTCGCGCAGCACCCGGTTGACCGTGTCGAGGCGCGTCTGCATCAGCCGGAACAGCGGACGCATCTTGCGCACGATCAGGCTGACCGCGATCCCGAGCACCGGCACCACCGCGAGCAGCACCGCCGAGAGCGGCACGTCCTGGCCCAGCGCCATGACGATGCCGCCGACACACATGATCGGCGCGGACACCATCAGCGTGAACGTCATCAGCACCAGCATCTGTATCTGCTGGACGTCGTTGGTCGTACGGGTGATCAGCGACGGGGCGCCGAACCGGCCGACCTCGCGCGAGGAGAACGACTGCACCCGGTCGAAGACCGCCGCCCGTACGTCCCGGCCGAGCGCGGACGCGGTACGGGCGCCGATGTACACGGCGCCGATGTTGCAGACCACCTGGGCGACGCTGACGACCAGCATCACGCCGCCGTAGCGGAGGATGTAGCCCGCGTCCCCCTTCACGACACCGTTGTCGATGATGTCGGCATTGAGGGTCGGGAGGTAGAGCGTGGCGCAGGTCTGCAACAGTTGGAGGGCGACCAGCACCACGAGTGGCTTCTGATACGGACCGAGATAGGCCCGCAGGATTTTTATGAGCACGCGTGTCTCTCGGAGTCGGCGAAGATCGGAGTCGGCGTAGGGGAGGGGAGCCGACCCATCTTCCGGCACCGCTTGCCGGGACCGCGAACGGTTTTGTTCAAGTCCAGGTCAAAAAACAGACCCGGTCCATAATTCGCGGTCCCCGCGTACTCACTGTGTCTGGTCGAACGCGCCCGGGTGGATCTGGTCCCGTGTCGCGATGTACTGCTGGCGCACCGCCTGCCCCACCGCCAGCTCCTCGCCCGGCTCCAGGACCTGCGCCGCGGCGCCCC
>NZ_JAKRGC010000238.1 GCF_022347745.1 Streptomyces sp. OfavH-34-F | reverse complement strand
GGCCTTGAGGGCGGCGCAGGCCGTGTCCCGCAGCGCCTTGCCCCGTTCGCCGCCGCGCGCGAAGGCCCGGGCGGTTTCGACGGCCTCGCGGGGGCGCGGGTCGTCCGGGTGGGCGGTCTCGAACACGTGGAGCACCGTTTCGGCGCAGTCGGCGGCGAACTCGGTGACCGCGCGCAGGTCGTCCTTGCTCAGGACGACCTCGCCCGCCTCCCGGGCGCGTGCGCGCGGCATCCGCTCAGGCCTCGATCGTGACGTCGGTGGCCCGGTTGTCCGTGTCGAAGCGGACCGCCGGCCAGTAGCCCTCCATGAGGTGCTCGCCGCAGGAGTCGGCCAGGTGCAGGACGACCTCCCGCTCGTCGTCCACGACGACGGTGTCGAGCAGGAGGTCGGCGTGGGCCTCCGTCAGCTCCTCCCGGGTCGGCGGGGTTTCGCCGAGTTCGGCGGACCACGGCCTCCACCGCGCGGGTACGCAGCAGTGCCCCGTCCTCGACGGCGCGGCGCATCCGGGGCAGCAGCCGCCGGGCCCGCGCCTCGTCGGTGGTGTCCAGGAGCAGGACGACCGTGCGCTCGCCGATCCGCCGGCTCGCGGTGAAGTGCGGGTCGTCCAGGCGTGTGCCGCCGGGCAGGGTCTGCGAGCCCCGGACGAAGACGCCGAGGACCTCGTCGGCCACCGTGGCGAGGGGTGCCCCGCCCTCGCCGGGCTGCCCGGGGCTGTTGCGGGAGGCTTCGGTCACGGGGCCACCCTATGCAGGTGGCGGGTGAAGAACTCCACCGCGCCCGCGCCCGCGTACCGCGGCACGCCGGTGTGGCCGCCCATGTGGGCGTGGAGGGACTTCTCCTCGGAGCCGAACGCGTCGAACAGGTCGAGCCCGGCCTGCCGGTGGCCTCCTTCGTCGTCCCACTGCAACAGGACGTGGAGCGGGACGGTGACCTGGCGGGCCTCCTCGAAGATCGTCCGGGGGACGAAGCTGCCGGCGAAGAGTCCGGCGGCCGCCACGCGGGGTTCGGTCCGGGCCAGCCGTACCCCGATGGAGATCACCCCGCCCGAGTAGCCGGCCGGCCCGCCGATGCCGGGCAGGGCCAGGAGGGCGTCCAGAGCGGCCTGCCACTCCGGGACCGCCCGGTCCACCAGCGGGAGGACCAGCGCGTCGACGAGGCCGGCGCCGACGGGCTCGCCCGCCCCCAGGGTCCGGCGCAGTTCGGCGCGGGCCCGGTCGAGATCGGGCAGCCGGGGCCGGTCGCCGCTGCCGGGGAGTTCGATGGTGGCGGTGGCGAAGCCGGCCGCCGCCGCGTGCCGGGCCCGGTCCACGAGGCGGGGGTACATCGCCGCGAGGCCGAGCGGCGGGTGGCCGAGGAGGATCAGCGGCACCGGGGCGGATGCCGAGGCGGACGCGGGCGTCCAGAGGATGCCGGGGATGTCGCCGAGGGTGAAGGTGCGTTCGAGCACGGCGTCGCCGGGGCCCTGCGCGGAGGGGTCGGCGAGGAACTGCTCGGAGGTGACATTCATGATCGTGCCCTTCGGGAGTGCATGGAACGGCGCTCCCGGACGATCTGCCTACCGCCCGGCCGTGACCCCTGGGGGGAGCACCCATGTCGATACTGCGTTCACGGGTACCACCTCCTCGTTCCTTCGCACGGCCGGGAGGAATGTATCAGCGCCGTCCCCGTACGCCCAGCGGGTTTCGTACGGGGGCCGGTGTCAGACCGTCGTGGCGGCGGCCGGCTCCGGGCGCGGCCGGGCCTGACGGCCGCGCAGGGCCGCGGCCCCGAGGGCGACGACGATGCCGCCGAAGGCCCAGGCGCCGAGGATCCACAGCGCTCCGGTGGTGTTGGCGCCGTCGAAGTAGACGGTGTTGCGGACGACGGTCGTGCCGGCCCCGGGTGGCAGGGCCTGGCCGATCGCGCCCCAGAACCGCGGCAGCAGGGACGACGGGTAGACGCCGCCGGAGCTGGGGTTGCCGAGGATGGTGAAGATGAGGATCGTCAGGCCCAGGCCGACCGTCCCGGCCAGCGACTGCAGGGCCACGCCCACGGCGCCGGAGGCGAACACGACGAGGGTGCCGATGCCGACGAGTTCCCAGAAGGCGCCCGGCAGGCAGTTCAGCACCGGGCCGACGATGATGGCGCCGCCGATCCCGGAGAGGAAGCCGTAGGGCAGCATCGCGGCGAGGCGCACGATGGAGCGGCGGAGTGTGGGGCGCTTCGACCCGGCCGCCATGTTCAGCGCCGACGCGGCGAGGTAGCCGCCGATCGTCCAGCTGAGCACCAGGTAGAAGGAGGACAGTCCGCGGGCGTCGCCCTTGGCGGGCGGCCGGATGTCGCGGACGGTCAACGCCCGGTTCTCCGCGCGCTCCACGGTCGCCACGATCTTCGCGGCGGCGTCCGCCGCCGAGGTCCCGCCGGCCGACGCGACCAGCAGGGTGTCGGTGCGTCCGGTGACGGCCACGATGAGCGCGGCGTCGGTCTTCCGTTCCAGGAGCCGGGCCCTGGCCTGCTCGCGGGTCTCGACGGCGGTGACGTGAACCGGTTCGCCGGGCAGTGCGTTGAGCCGGGCGACGAGGTCGGCCTCCACGGCGCGCGGCGCGACCAGCGTGAGGGGGACGCGGTGGGGTTCGGGCGCATGGAAGGCCCCCATGTACGAGAGGGCGAAGCCCAGTTGGAGGAGCAGCACCCCCAGCATCACCAGAACGGCTCTGGTGGTGATCGCGTCGCGCATCTCCGTCCACGCGTCGACCCTGGTCGTCGAGCCCCTTGCTTCCGTCACGTGGCGTCCCCGCTCTCGGCCGTGTTCGACCGGTGCTCCCGGTCCGCGGACATCCTCACGCCCGGTGTGTGTCGCGCGGTGAGAACACGCATGGCCGGTGCCGTACCCACCCGTTCGGCGTAGAGGCGGGGGCGGCGGGGTGTGCGGGGCGGTGCGGTGTCACTCGTGGCGTTCGAAGCGGCGCGCGGCCCAGAGCAGGGCGGTCGCGCCGATGAGCAGCAGCAGGCCCGCCTCGGCGGGGAACGGCAGCGGGTGGCCGGCCCAGGTGACACCGCCGGTGGCCGCCCCGTCCGGGACGCGCAGGGCGATGCCCTGGCGGAGCATGTCGACGCCGTAGGCGAGCGGGTTCACGGCGGCGAAGGCGCGGACGGCGCCGGGCAGGCTGTGCAGCGGGAAGAAGCCGCCGGACAGGAACAGTAGGGGCATCATCACGACGCCGAGCAGGGTGTGGAACGCCTCCGGCCTGCTCAGGCTCACGGCCAGGGTCAGGGCGAGCGCGGTGATCGTGAAGGAGATCAGGGTCATCGAGGCGAGGAGCAGGACCAGCAGCAGGGGGTCGTAGGGCAGGCCCACGAGACCGGCGAGGGCGAGCAGGACGGCGCCCTGGAGGGTGGCGACGAGGGTGCCGCCGGCGCAGCTGCCGAGGAGCAGCGTGGAGCGGGCGACCGGGGCCATGAGGAGCTCGCGCAGATAGCCGCTCTGCCGGTCGGTGATCAGCCGGATGCCGACGAGGATGGCCGGGGTCTGCACGGTCATCATCAGCATGCCGGGGAAGAGGTAGGTCTGGTAGCCGACGCCGAGGGAGGAGTCGGGGATGAGGGCGGCGAGGCCGCCGCCGAGGATCACCAGGTACAGCAGCGGGTGGAGCAGCATCAGCGCGGTGTGGGCGCGCTGGCCGGCCAGCCGGAGCAGGTCCCGGTGGATCAGCGCGTGGACGGCGCGCAGTTCGTGGCGCAGCCGGCGGGGCTGTCCGGGGCGGCGGGTGCGGGTCGCGTCGAGCGGGATCACGGTCATCGGTCACCGCCCGTCTCCGTGGCCCGGCGGGCGGGGGGCGCGGCCGGGGCCGGTCCGGGTGCGGTGTGGATGCTGCGTCCGGTGTGGTGGAAGAAGACGTCGTCCAGGGTGGGCGGGGTGGCGGAGGCGGCGCTGACGGCGATGCCGTGGTTCTGCAGGGCGGCGCAGAGGCGGGGAATCCAGGAGCTGCCGTCGGGCAGGCGCAGGGTGATCCCCCCGCTGTCCGCGGTGACGGGGTGTCCTTCCGGTACCAGGCGGCGGACGATGTCGCGGGCTTTCGCGTCGTCGCTGGTGCGCAGGGCGACGCGGTCGTCGCCGATGGCGGCCTGGAGGGCGAGGGGTGTGCCCTCGGCGACGAGCCGGCCGTGGTCGATGATGGCGACGCGGTCGCAGTTGGCGGCTTCCTCGAGCTGGTGGGTCGTGATGAAGAGGGTGCTGCCGTGCCGTTCCCGCAGGGCGTACAGGTGGTCCCAGATCTGGGCGCGGGCGTGGGGGTCGAGGCCGGTGGTGGGCTCGTCGAGGAAGAGCACGCCGGGTTCGTGCAGGAGTTGGCGGGCGATCTCGAGGCGGCGGCGCATGCCTCCGGACAGGGTGCGTACGGGTGAGGTGCGCCGGTCGGTGAGGCCCGCCACGTCGAGTACTTCGGTGGTGCGCGGGCGGATGCGGGCGCGGCGCATTCCGTAGAGGCGTGCGTGGATGCGGAGGTTCTGTTCGGCCGTCAGGTCCGGGTCGAGGGCGCTGTGCTGGAAGAGCATGCCGACGCGCTGTCTGACCCGGTGGGGTTCGGTGCGTACGTCGGCGCCCGCGACGGTGGCCTGTCCGGCGGTGGGGCGGGCGAGGGCGCAGAGCATGGCGATGGTGGTGGACTTTCCGGCGCCGTTGGGTCCGAGGAAGGCGAAGGTCTCGCCCTGCCGGACGTCGAGGTCCAGGCCGTTGACGGCGTGGGTGGTGGTGCCCCGGGGGCCGGGGTAGCTCTTGACCAGGCCGCGTGCGCTGATGGCGGGCGCGGTCCCGGGCGGGCGGGGGGCGGCGTGCGGGCCGGGGGTGGGCTCGTGGGCGAGTTCCTCGTCGCCGGTGTGCAGTCGCATGGGTCCGGTCCTCACCTCGGTT
Organism: Streptomyces sp. OfavH-34-F; assembly: GCF_022347745.1. Classification (GTDB taxonomy): domain Bacteria; phylum Actinomycetota; class Actinomycetes; order Streptomycetales; family Streptomycetaceae; genus Streptomyces. The sequence continues at coordinate 5,209 of NZ_JAKRGC010000238.1, read as the reverse complement.
CGGCCGCTCGGGTTCCGGCCGGTATGTCGGTCTTAGGCGCAGCTGATGCCGATGCAGACCGTGTTGAGGACCGTCAGGAGGCCGATGCACTCACAGGTGCCGGAGAAGGCCGCCTCGGCGCCGACCGGGTCGGTCTCGGGGAGGGCGTGGAGGTGGGCGAGGAGTTCGAGGTCCTGGGTCTGGGTTTCCATGGTTCTCTCCTTCTTCTTGATGGTTCGGCGGCGGGGTTTCCGCCGCTCAGCCCGGTTGCTGGGCCAGCCAGCGCCGGGAGTCCGTGTGGCCGAGGCGCAGGAGGAAGGCCAGGATTCCGGCCGTTCCGTCGCTCCAGCTGGTCGAGACGTCTCCGTACTCGTTGGGGAAGACGAGGTGCCCGTGGCGGCGGGCGCCCTCGGTGAGGAGCAGGCGGCCCATCCCGTCCGCCATGGCGCGGTACGCGGGGTCGCCGGTCGCGGCGCTCAGGTCGAGCAGGAAGTCGCCGTTGCCGGCGAGTCCGTGGCATTGCGAGAGCGGGGCGCGGGAGGCCCGTTCGGTGACGGCCAGGGCGCTGCGGCGGGCGAGGTCGCCGAATCTGTCGTCGCCGGTGGCCTGCCACAGCCGTACGAGGAAGGTGCCGATGCCCGCGGCGCCGTGGCACCAGTACGGGGCGGTGGGTTCGTCGCCGGCCTGGGCGGGCCATTGGGCGGTCTCGCCGATCCGTACGGCGCTGCGCACCAGGTGTTCGCCGACGTCGACGGCGAGGCCGAGGTGGTCCTGGCGGCCGGAGGCGGTCGCGGCGGCGAGGAGGAAGCAGCCGATGCCCGCGGAGCCGTGGGCGAAGCCGAGGTAGCGTTTGCCGGCTTCGCCGGAGAGGGCTTCGGCGGGGACGGGCCAGCTGACGGCCTCCGGTTCGCGCCGGGCGGCGGCGGCGAGCCGGTCGGCGGCAGCGTCGGCGAGGACGGCGAAGCGCCGGTCTCCGGTGCGGTGCCAGAGGTGGACGGCGGCCATGCCGCTGCCGGCGGTGCCGTGGGTGATGTCGTGGTGGAGGGTCGATTCCTGCGGGGTGAGCGCCAGGGTCAGCGCGTGGTCGGTGAGGGCCCGGTCGCCGATGGCCCGGCCGGCGTCGTACAGCGCCCAGGCGGTTCCGCTGTCCCCGAAGTGGAGTCCGGGGCGGGCCGTGGCCGGGCGGGCGCGGTCGGCGATCCAGTGGCCGGCGGTGGCGAGCAGGTCGGGCAGCCGGGGGTCCTCGGTGAGCGTGAAGTACTGGGTCAGTACGGCGAGGGGCCCGGCCGCGCCCTGTTGCACGGTGCTCGGGTCGGTCTCGCCGGACACGGTGGAGACGGGCCACAGGCGGCGCGGGTCGTCGGGGGTCATCGTGTCCACGAGGTGGTCGACGAGCGCGGTGACGGCTTCGCGCGGGTCCTCGTCCCGGGCCGGGGCGCGGCGGCCGGCGGTGGCCGGGCCGGCCCGGTCCGGCCGTTGGAGGGCTTCGCGGGCCCGGCGGGTGTCCCAGCGGGCGGCGGGGTCGTCCCTCATCAGGCCGGTGATCAGGTCCGCCACGTGGTCCGGGGGCCTGGCGTGGCCGGTGCAGGCGTTCAGCCAGGCGGCGAGCCGTTCCTCGTCGGTGCGGGTGGCGGGTTCCTCGGGCAGCAGGTTGGGCACCTTGCCGGTCAGGACGAAGCAGGCGGTGGCGCCGAGGCTGTAGTAGTCGGCCGTGACGGAGACGGGGGCGTCGGCCAGGCGTTCGGGGGCGCTGAATCCCGGTGTGCCGACCCGGGTGGGCAGGCTGGTGCCGGTGTCGTCGGTGGCCAGTTCCAGGTCGATGAGGCGCACTTGGCCGTCCGGGCGGACCATGACGTTGCCGGGGGTGAAGTCGCGCAGGACGCAGCCGTGGGCGTGGGCGGCTTCGACGAGGTCGACGAGGCGGCCGATCAGGGCCAGGGCCTCGCGGCGGTAGTGCGCGCCGCCCAGGTCGCGGAAGCGTTCGGCGACCCAGGTGCGCAGGCTGTCGCCCGGTACTTCGCTCTGGGCGAGGAAGAGGTGGTGGCCGTGTTCGAAGAGGGCGAGGGCGTCGGGGGCGAGTCCGGTGCCCTTCAGCTTGTCGAGCATCCGGGCCTCGGCGCGCAGCCAGTCGCGGACGTCGCGGCCGGAGGCGTCGCCCTCGACGTGGGGGCGGGTCTCCTTGATGACCACGGGCGCGCCGGTGTGGGTGTCGGTGCCCCGGTAGACGCCGCCCTTGTTGGTGTGGCGGATGGCTTCCCGTACCGCGAAGCGGCCGCCGAGCAGGACGGGGGCGTTCTCCTTCGGGGCCGCCGGCGGGCGGGGCACGGTCTCGGGGAAGGGGCAGACGGCCCAGGGGGGCGGGGCGTAGCGGCCGGTGCGCTCGTCCTCGACGGGGTTGCCGTCGGGGTCCTCGATGTACCAGATCAGCAGGCCCTGTTCGGAGAGGCGCTGCCGGCCGGTGAAGGCGCCGTAACGGTAGTGCACCAGGCTGTCGGGGGCGTAGGGCTGGTCGGAGAGGATGCGGGGGCCGGGCAGTCCGGCCGTCGCCTCGTGCAGGCGGTGGGCGAGGCGGACCGCGTCGGCGTCGGAGCGGGGGTAGACGGTGATGAACTTGCCGGAGCTGCCGCGCGGGGTGGCGCGGGAGTTGAGGGTGCTGACCTGTTCGAGCGAGCGGGCGAACTTGAACGGCGACGTCTCGGGCAGCAGGACGTCCAGGGCCCTCACGAGGACGGTCGGCGCGGAGGCGGTGGTGGCCGACAGGTGCAGCTTCCAGCCCTGGTCCCGGCGGGTGGCCGGGCGGGCGGCGACGCGGCACCAGGTGGCGTCGCTCTCGGTCGTCCAGCGGGCGGTGCCGCGGGTGGCTTCCAGGGCTCGGCGCAGAAGGCTTTCGAGGTCGACTTCGGTGGCGTGACTCGTCATGTGGGGTGTCCCTCTCAACGGTGAGGACCGCTGATCGGAAATTGCCCATGACACGTGAGCCCGGAACGCACCCGAGCCGGAATCACCTGCTCCAGCGAGCGCGCGGGGCTCGCACCCGTCGGTCCGGCGCCGCCTGGCGCGCGCGGAGGCGCACTTCACCGGCGGCGGGCAGCACGCCGCGCCGGGGCGGCGTCACGCCTGCGCCGTCCCGGCGCGCGGGGGAGGTGGGGCCGTCACCGGGCCGGTGCGGGCTCCCGGGCGCGGTCCGTCTCGTCCTGGACGAGGAGGCTGAGCAGCGAGGCGACGGGGAGGCCCGCCTCTGCCGGGTGCCGCAGGACCTTGTCCGGCTCGATGCTGTACGTGTTCGCGCGGCCCTCTCGCGTGTGGGAGAGGTATCCGTCGCGTTCCAGGTCGGAGATGATCCGCTGGACCGCGCGCTCGGTGAGCCGGCAGCGGGCGGCGATGTCGCGAATCCGGACGGTCGGGTCGTCGGCGATGGTCGCAAGGACGCGCGCGTGGTTGGTGAGGAACGTCCATCCGGCGTGGGATTCGGGTACTCCAGGCATGTCTCCAATCTAAGCGCGAATGCTTGCCCGCAAGCAATTACGTGACATACTTTTCCTGTAATCGCCGACAGGGTGAGAATCACAGGAGGGCCTCGGGGTGACCTACAGCGAAGCCGCGCCGGTAGCGCGTGAGAGCGGTGCCGGTCGGAGCGGCGCGCGTTCGCCCGGCCGGGCCACCGCGTCCGACCCGGCACAGGTGATGGTCGTGGAGTACGAACACCACGGCGTGTGGGTGGTCGCGGCGCACGGCGCCTGCGACCTGCAGTCCGTGGCGGGACTGGAGGAGGCGCTGACGACGGCGGTCTGGAGACACCCGAAGGTGGTGCTGGACGCCTCGGGGATCTCCTTCGCGGACTCGTCGCTGCTGAACGTGCTGATCATGGCCCACCGGGCCGGTGCCCTGCGGCTCGCCGCGCCGAGACCCCAGTTGCAGCGCCTGCTGGGCCTGACCGGGCTCGACGCGGTCCTGTACGTACGGGCGACGGTCGAGGAGGCCGCCGCCTGTTGACCACCGGTCAGGTCCCGCGCCGCACGCGGGGCGCGGGACGGGCCGGGCGGGTCTACCAGCCGGCCTTGGCCGTGTCGTAGGCGGCGCGGCAGTCGGCGTTGGTGGCCTCGGTGGCGAGCTTCGCCATGGAGTCCTTCCAGATCCGCTTGGCCAGCTTCTCCAGCTCGCGCGTCTCGGCGGGCACGTCGGGGGCGTACTGCTTGATCGTGGCCAGGGACGACTTGGCGAACTTGTTGCACACGGGGGCCGCCGCCTTGCGGTAGCGCGTGTCCAGATCGGCGGCGACGGCCTGGCCGTTGGCGGTCGCCCAGCCGTTCCAGGCCGCGCACGCCTCCTCGGTGAAGACCTGCTGGTCGGCCTCGCTCAGCCCGAGGACCTCACCGAGCAGCGTGTTCTTCACCTTGTCCGGCACCGTGAAGTCGACGACGGGGAACTTGTCGAACGTCTCCAGCAGGGCCTCCTGGCACGCGGGCGGCAGGGACGCGGCCTGCGCCGGGGAGGGCGCCGCCAGCGCGGACACGGACAGGAGGGCGGCGGCGAGAACGGCGCCGCGGGCGGTACGCGTAAGGGTCATCGCGGTAGTGCTCCTTGCGGGACGGGGGTGTCGTCGCGGGCGCCGTGTGAGCGCCCGACGGCTACAGAACGATCACCCGCGATCGAAGGTCACGCGCACCGCCGTCCGGGGCGGCGGCGCGTCACGGTCGCGGCGCCGTGGCCTCCTCCAGCTCCGCCACGGCCCGCTCCCACAGGTCGGGCAGCCGTTCGCCCTGCGGCAGGCCGCCGTCGGTGACGAAGGAGACCTCGGCCCACTCACCGAAGAAGGAGAGGGCGACGGCGACGAGGTGGCCGGGCACGAACAGGGGCAGCAGCGCGGTGCCGGTCACCCGGGTGTCGCCGAGGCCACCCCGTTCGGCGACCGGCATCGAGGTGGCCATGACGTTGGTGACCCGCGGGGAGAGCACCCGGCGCGTGTACCAGGCGGTGGGGCCGGCGGGCATGTGGCGGACCAGGTCGCCGATCGCCTGCCGCCGGGCGCCGCCGCGGAGCCGGCGCGTCGCGGCCAGGACGTGGTCGAGCCGTCGCCGGGCGGCGTCCGGGCCGCCTTCGGTGGCGCCCACCGGCAGATCCAGGGGCAGGGCGAAGCAGCGGTTGCCCCAGGCCTGTTCCTCGTCGGGGCGCCGGGCGTCGACCGGGAGGACCGCCGTGGCCCTGGGCAGGGGCACGCCCGACCGCGCGG
>NZ_JAKRGC010000237.1 GCF_022347745.1 Streptomyces sp. OfavH-34-F | reverse complement strand
CCGGCCGTACGCCCGCCGTGGTGGCGCCGGATCATCTCGCGGGGCCGTCCTCGCCGGGGCCACGAGGCGGGAGCGCGCCCCCGGCGGCGACGGCGCGCCCCGCGCCTGGGGGTGCCGCTCGCGCTCCTGCTCGTCCTGGCCGCCGTGTGGTTCGCGCTGCCGCACCTGTCGGGGCTGCTCGGCCTCGCCAAGGAGGAGACCGGCGCGCCCGAGTCGATCCCCCCGACCGCCTGCCACGGCTCCAGCGCGGCGAAGGGGCACGCCGCCGGAGCGGCGTTCGACGGCTTCAACAACCGGTACTGGGCGCCCGAGGAGACCGGCGACGCGGCGGGCGAGTTCCTGGAGTGCGAGTTCGACACGCCGGTCCGGATGCTGAAGATGGTGGTGTTCCCGGGCACGTCGGCGCGTACGGACGAGTTCCTGACCCAGGCCCGCCCGGCCCGGCTCGTCGCCGAACTGACCGCGAAGGACGGCACCACGAGGACGAAGACGATCCGCCTCAAGGACCAGGCCGGCCAGCAGACCTTCGACGTCCGGGGCTCGCAGACCGTACGCGTCCGGCTGACGGTCGACTCCGCGTACGGTACGGGCAAGGGCCGCCGGGTGGCCGTCGCCGAGGTCGAGTTCTTCGGCCACCGCTCCTGACACCGCCCCGCACCCGCCGCATCCGGCTTGCGACGACGGGACGGGCGCGGCAGGGTTCGATGCTGTGCCCACTCTCCTGATCGTGCATCACACCCCGTCGCCCAACTGCCAGGCCCTCTTCGAGGCCGTCGTCGCCGGAGCGACGACCGACGAGATCGAAGGCGTGCGCGTGGTCCGGCGCGCCGCACTCGCCGCGACCGCCTCCGACGTACTGGCGGCGGACGGACTGCTGCTCGGCACCCCGGCCAACCTCGGCTACATGTCCGGCGCGCTCAAGCACTTCTTCGACCAGATCTACTACCCCTGCCTGGACACCACCCGGGGCCGCCCCTTCGGCTACTACGTACACGGCGGCAACGACGTCACCGGCGCCGTACGCGCCATCGAGACGATCACCACCGGCCTCGGCTGGCGCCGCGCAGCCGAGGCCGTGCAGGCGACGGGCGAACCCACCAGGACCGACACGGAGGCCTGCTGGGAACTGGGCGCCACCCTGGCAGCGGGCCTGACGGACTGACACCGCCCGCGCCCCGGGGGCTGCGCGAACGTCACCCGGACGCTACGCTGTGCGGCGATGACGACTCACTCTCTCCAAAGATTGGGGGCCCCGTCCGCGCAAGGTGAGTGCTGATGGCCACTCATCCCGCCGACGGAGACCCCTTCCTGTCCTTCTGGCTGCGCGTGCGCGAGTTCGCCGTGCCGCCCACCATGATCGAGACCGCGACCGCGCGCCGCCGTGCCGGTGACTGGGCCGGAGCGTGCGCGGCGGCCGGTGTCGACGTCGACTTCGCCCCCCGCGCCCTGGCCCGTACGCACGGGCGGGACCTCGCCGCCCGCGTACGCGCCGATCTGCGCCACCTGGCACCGGATCTGCTGCGCTGGCACCTGCCGAGGATCGCCCCGCGCGGACTGCTGCGGCCGGGACTGACGATCGCGCTCGCGCGGTACGACCCCGAGCCACAGGCCGGCCCCGCCCGCACTCCCGCGCCGCTGTGGCTCGTGGCGAGGACCCCGCCCGCCTGGGCCGACGCCGGCCAGCGGATCAGCCTCGGGCTGTGGGACGGCACCGGCACCACGACCGCCCGCCTCCACCCCCACCCGCACCCGAGCCGGCGCTTCCGGCTGGACCTGCACCGCCACCTCTGGGACGCACGCCGCGCCGCCGAACTGCGCCATCGGGCAGGAGCCGACCGGGCAGCGGGGGAGGGCCCGACGGACCCGGAGCTGCTCGACCACGTGCCACCGGGACGCCGCTGCGCCGTCGACCGCTGGGCGGCGGAGGCGGACCTGCTGCTCCGGGCCGAGGGCCGCGCCGCCACGGCGGTCACCGTACGGTTCGGCGGCCGGCACCGGCTGGTCCTCGACGTCCTCGCGGACCCCCGGGACGGGGAGCCGCCCGCCCTGCGGCCGGCGCACCCCCGGACCGACGGCGGGCGGACCGCCCCGGTGCTCCCCGACGCGGCGACCTGGATGCTGCCCGACCTGGAGCTGCTCCGGGCCGGTGTGCTCGACGCCGGCCGACTGCACCCGCTCGTCCGGGCCGCGCTCGTCCCGGAGTACGGCCCTGCCGTACCGGCCGCCTCGGCCGCGGAAGACACCGGAGCCCCGCGCCTCGTGGACTGTCGGGGCGCCCGGCACCGCATCGGACCGGTCGACGGGGTGCTGACCGCCCTGGACCACGACCCGGCCGAGATCCGGCGCGAGGAACTGCTGGCCGCCCTGAGCGGCGCCCCGCTGCCGTGCCTGCGCGCCATCGACGAGGCCCACCGTCGTCCGGACTGCCTCGACGGCGTACGCGAACGGCTCGACCACGGCGATTTCGCCGGAGCGCTGGCCGTCGTCGAAGGACTGCTCGGCGCCGGGGCGCAGCTCTGGGACGGGCCGCTGCGCGACGAACTGGAGACGGCGGCGCTGCGGCGGATCACCTACGGCCTGTACCGGGCCGATCTGGTCGAACCGGGCCCCCGCAGCGTCCACCGCCCCGGTCCACCGTGCCCCCGCGACCGCCGCTCACGCCCGGGCCGGGCGGAGCGCCGCTGACGGGTGCCTCCGCCCCGTCCCCACCGCCGGCTCCCTCCCGCACGGAGAACCGGCCCCACCTGCCTGTGACCCGATTCCACCACGACCACCAAGGTGATGACCCATGCCCGTCCACGCCCCTTCCGCCCCGGCCGACCACCCCGGGAGCCCGTCCCCGGCCTCCCAGCTCGACATCGCCGGGGCACTCACGGCGCTGCTGCGCGACACGACGACCGAAGCCCGCCCCGATATCCAGCTGGAGGCGCTGACACTGGCCGTCGCGGCCGACCTGCCCGTCCTGCTCTGGGGGGAACCGGGCATCGGCAAGACCGCGGCCCTGACCCAGCTCGCCGACGACCTCGACCTGCCCCTGACCACGGTGATCGCCAGCGTGCACGAGCCGTCCGACTTCTCCGGCCTGCCCGTCGTCGGCGATGACCCCGCCGGTCAGGGCGTCCCCATGGCACCGCCGGACTGGGCCGTGCGCCTGGTCCGCGCGGGCCGGGGCCTGCTCTTCCTCGACGAACTGTCCACGGCCCCGCCCGCCGTGCAGGCCGCCCTGCTGCGGCTCGTACTCGAACGGCGCGTCGGCGCGCTGCGACTTCCGCCCGGGGTGCGGATCGTGGCAGCCGCCAACCCCCGTTCCTCGGCGGCCGACGGCTGGGAGCTGAGCCCCCCGCTCGCCAACCGGTTCGTGCACCTCCAGTGGGTCCACGACCACGACGTCGTCGTGCGCGGACTGGGCGGAACCTGGCCGCGCGCCACCCTGCCCCGGCTCCGCCCCGAACACCTCGCCGGAGCCGTGGACTTCGCGCGGCGCGCGGTGTGCGGCCTGCTCGCGGCCCGCCCCTCGCTCGTCCACCGGTTGCCCAGCGGCGAGACACGCAGGGGCGGGGCCTGGCCGTCGCCCCGGAGCTGGGACATGACCCTCACCCTGATCGCCTTCGCGACCGCCGCGGGCGCCTCCCGGGACGTGCTGTCGCTGCTGGTCCGGGGCACGGTGGGGGACGGGCCGGGGCTGGAACTGCTGGCCGCCATGGACCGGATGGACCTCCCGGACCCCGAAACCCTGCTCGCCGACCCGGCCGCCGCCGTACTGCCCGAGCGGGGCGACCTGCGGCAGGCGGTGCTCGACGGGGTCGTCGCCGCGGTGCGCAACCGCCCGGACCGGGCCCGGTGGGACGCGGCGTGGTCGCTGCTGGTGCGCGCCGCCGAGACCGGCGCGCCCGACCTCGTCGTCGTACCCGCGACCACCCTCGCCGCGTTCCGGCGCGAGGAGTGGGACGTGCCCGCGTCGATCGAGGCGCTCGCCGGGGTCGTGTCGCTGTCCCGGCGGGCCGGGGAAGCGGCGGCCCGCGCGGCCGCGGCGACGAAGGGCGGCCGGTGACCGGGACCGGGCGGGCGGCCCTGGACCGCCACAAACTCTTCGCCGCCCGGTTGCTGGCCGTCCGGGCCCGCCCCTACCTGGCGACGGCGCTGTTCGCGCTGCACGTGGTCGAGTCGCGGCGGGTTCCGACGATGGCCGTCGACCGCCACTGGCGCTGCTACGTCTCGCCGGGGTTCGTGGACCGGACCCCGGTGGCGGAGCTGGCCGGAGTGTGGGTGCACGAGGTGTCGCACCTGCTGCGCGACCACCATGGGCGCGGCGACCGGTACCTGCGCGAGCACGGGCTGACCGGCGCCGGGGAGCGGCTGCGCGTGAACATCGCGGCCGACTGCGAGATCAACGACGACGCCTACGGGGACGGGCTGGACGAACCCGAGGACGTGGTGCGGCCGCTGACGCTGGGCCTGCCGGAGGGTAAGCCGATGGAGGAGTACCTGCGCATGTTCCGGCTCGGGCCCCGTACGGCGGACTTCGCCTGGCTGGACTGCGGCAGCGGCTCGGACGGCCTCGACCGGGACTGGGAGCTGGGACCGGCCGGCGCGCACGGGCTCAGCGAGCAGGAACGCGACGCCGTGCGCTTCCGGGTGGCCCAGGGCATCACCGGCCGGCCCGGCCGCGTTCCGAAGTCCTGGCAGCGCTGGGCCGAGGAGGCGTTCCACCCGCCGCAGGCGTGGCGCGACCTGCTCGGGGCCGCCGTCCGCTCCGCCGTTTCCGGGGCCGGCGCGGGCGACGACTACTCCTACGGGCGCCCCTCGCGGCGGTCGGCGGGGGTGCCGGGCGCGGTGCTGCCGAGCCTGCGGCGCAGACCGCCGCACGTGTCCGTGGTCATCGACACCTCCGCCTCGGTCAGCGACGCGGAACTGGGCAGCGCGCTCCTGGAAGTGGCCGCGATCGCCCGCGCCGTGGGCGGACGGCGGGATCTGGTGACGGTGCTGCCGTGCGACGCGGCCGCCCTCGTCGTTCACCCGCTGTGCCGCGCGGAGGGCATCCCGCTCGTGGGCGGCGGCGGTACGGACCTGCGCACGGGCTTCGCCAGGGCTCTGCGGCGGCACCCGCGTCCCGATGTGGTGGTCGTCCTGACGGACGGTCAGACGCCGTGGCCCGGGGCCCGGCCGGCGTGCCGGACGGTGGTGGGCCTCTTCGACCGGTGCACAGCCTCCTGGGACGAGGAGAACCCCGACTACGTGCCGGAGGCACCGCCCGAGTGGGCGCGCGTGGTGCACATCGGACGCCGCTGAGGCCGTGGGGCCCGCGCCCTCACCCCGCCCCCGGCGCCCCCGCGCGCAGACCCGCCGTCACCAGGTCGAAGAGGCGGGCGGCGCGGGGCTGCCAGGCGCTGTGCGGGTCGAGCTGCCACAGGCCCGCTATCGCGAGGAGGAAGTCGTCCGGGGTGACGCCGGGGCGGATGGTGCCCGCCGCCTCGTTCGCCGCGAGAAGGAGCGCGATGGCCTCGGTCACCGGGCCGTGGCCGACCTGGGCCAGGCTGCCGTGGCCGCTGGTCGCCGCGCGCAGGGCCGCGCCGAGACCGGCCTTGGCCATCGCGTACCGGGCGAGGCGGTCCATCCACTCGCGCAGGGCACGGTCGGCCGGGCGGTCCGCGAGGAGCTGGGCGGCCGTGTCGGCGACCTGCTGCATCTCGTACCGGTAGACCTCCAGGACCAGCGCCTCGCGGTTCGGGAAGTTCCGGTAGAAGGTGCCCTGGCCGACCCCGGCCCGCCGCGCGATGACGCTCACCGGGGTGTCCGCCGCCCGGGTCAGCTCCGCCAGTGCCACGGCCAGGATGCGTTCGCGATTGCGCTGCGCGTCCGGGCGCGTGGGCGTGCTCCTCGCCTCGCGCACACCTTCCCCCTCACGCGTCACGGCCGGGAATCGGCCTTGCTTCACCGGACAGCCGTCCGTTAGGTTCGACCATCAAGCGGACAGCTGTCCGCTTGTCTTCACCGTAGCGCCGGATCGGGCCACTCGGCCGACCGGTCTCCCGCCGGCCCGCCCGCCCCCGTCTCCCGCCGCACCGGCCCGCGAACCGAACCGCTTCGTCCGGCGCACCCATGCCATGCGAAAGAAGGCACATCATGGCCCCAGCGACGTCCAGCGCCCTCACCCTGCGCGTCAATGGCGAAAAATACACGCTGCCCGTCGACCACCGCACCACCCTGCTCGACGCCTTACGCGAACGCCTCGACCTGACGGGCACCAAGAAGGGCTGCGACCACGGCCAGTGCGGTGCCTGCACCGTACTGCTCGACGGCCGCAGGTCCCTGGCCTGCCTCCAGCTCGCCGTGGCCGCCGAGGGGCGCGAGATCACCACCATCGAGGGCCTGGCCGACGGTGACCGGCTGCACCCCGTCCAGGAGGCGTTCCTGGACCTCGACGGCTTCCAGTGCGGCTACTGCACGCCCGGGCAGATCTGCTCCGCCGTCGCCGTCATCGAGGAGCACGCCGCGGGCCTGCCCAGCGCCGTGACCGACGACGTACGGCCCGAAGCGGCGCCGCCCGCGCTCACCGACGACGAGATCCGCGAGCGGATGAGCGGCAACCTGTGCCGCTGCGGGGCCTACACCCAGATCGTCCGGGCGGTCGCCCGGGCCGCCGGAGCCGTCGCGGGCGAGGACAAGGAGCCGGTCGCATGAGGGAGTTCGGATACCAGCGGGCCCGCGACGTCGCCGGAGCCGTCGCCCTCCTCGCAGCCGACCCCGAGGCGCGGCTGCTCGGCGGCGGCACCAACCTCGTCGACCTCATGAAGGCCGGCGTGGAACGCCCCGGCCTCCTGGTCGATGTCCAGGAACTCGCGCTCGACACCATCGCGTACAGCCCCGCCGACGGACTGCGCGTCGGCGCCACCGTCAGCAACAGCGACCTGGCCGCCCACCCCGACGTACGCCGCCACTACCCCGCCCTGGCCCAGGCCCTGCTCGCCGGAGCGTCCGGGCAGCTGCGCAACATGGCCACCACCGGCGGCAACCTGCTCCAGCGCACCCGCTGCGGATACTTCGCGGACCCGGCCAAGCCCTGCAACAAGCGCGTCCCCGGCAGCGGTTGCCCGGCCCTCGCGGGGGAGCACCGCAACCACGCCGTCCTCGGTGCCTCCGAGCACTGCGTGGCCACCCACCCCTCCGACATGGCGGTCGCGCTCGCCGCATTCGACGCGGTCGTCACCTACGAAACGGCCGACGGCCCCGGCACGCTGCCGCTCGACGCCTTCTACCTGCCCGTGGGCGACACCCCGCACATGGAGACCGCGCTGCCGGCCGGCGCCCTCGTCACCGGAATCACCCTGCCGCCCGCCCCGGTCGCCGCGCACTCCCGCTACCGCAAGGTGCGCGAACGCGCCTCGTACGCTTTCGCCATCGGCTCGGTCGCCGCCGCGCTCGACGTCCGGGAGGGGACGGTACGCGAGGTGCGCCTGGCGTTCGGGGCCGTCGCGTCCCGGCCGTGGCGGGCCCGGACCGCCGAACGGGCCCTGACCGGCGGACCGGCCGACCCGGCCGCCTTCGCCGCGGCGGCCGACGCCGAACTCGCCGCCGCGAGGCCGCTGCCCCGGAACGGCTACAAGGTGGCCCTGACCCGCAACCTCGTCGTCTCCGTGCTCACCCGACTCACCGAGGAGGCCGCCCGATGACCACGACGACCGGCACACCCGCCGCCACCGGGGCCGTGGGCACCGGACGCAGCCGCGTCGAGGGCCGCGACAAGGTCACCGGCGCCGCCCGCTACGCCGGCGACATCCCCTTCACCCGGCTCGCCCACGGCTGGCTGGTCCTCTCCACGATCGCCCGGGGACGGATCACCGCCGTGGCGGACGAACCCGTCCTGGCCATGCCCGGCGTCCTCGCCGTCCTGCACCACGGCAACGTCCCGCGCGTGAACGCCGACTACGTGGGCATGCTGGGCCGGCCCAACCCCGTCGTCGGCCTCTTCCAGCACGACCGGGTGCCCTGCGCCGGCTGGCCGGTGGCCCTCGTCGTCGCGGAGACGCCGGAGCAGGCCCGGGAGGCCGCCGAAGCCCTCGTCGTCGAATACCGGGCCGAACCCCACGACGTGGAGTTCCGCGCCGGCCACGAAGGCGCCTACCGGCCCGAGGACAGCTCCATGGTCCGGGCCGACGCGGACAAGGGCGACCTCCCGGCAGCCCTCGACGGCGCCGCGTGCGTGATGGACGAGGAGTACACCACCCCGGAGGAACACCACTGCACCATGGAGCCGCACGCCGCGACCGCCCACTGGGACGACGGACGGCTCCACGTCACCGACTCCGACCAGGGCAGCTCCTGGGTCGCCGCGGAACTCGCCACCCTCTTCTCGCTGGACCCGGCCTCGGTACGGGTGCGCTCCGAGCACATCGGCGGCGCCTTCGGCAGCAAGGGCGTCAACGCCCACCAGGTGGCCGCCGTCATGGCGACCACCACCCTGCACCGCCCCGTGCGCGTCGTCATGACCAGGCGCCAGATGTTCTCGCTCGTCGGCTACCGCAGCCCCACCGCCCAGCGGGTCAGGCTCGCCGCCGACGCGGACGGCCGGCTGCGCGTCTTCGAGCACGAGGCGCTCAACCTCACCTCCCAGGTCCACGAGTTCGTCGAGACCAGCGCCGCGCTCGGCCGGGTCCTGTACGACGCCGACGCGCACAGCACCCGCCACCGGGTCGTCCGGCTCGACGTGCCGACCCCCACCTGGATGCGCGCCCCCGGCGAGGCCCCCGGCTCCTTCGCCATCGAATCGGCGCTCGACGAACTCGCCGAGCGGCTCGGCATGGACCCGATCGCGCTGCGCGCCCGCAACGAACCCGCCACCGGGCCGATCTCCGGACTCCCGTTCAGCAGCCGCAACCTGCTCGCCTGCTTCGAGGAGGGCGCCCGCCGCTTCGGCTGGGCGGACCGCGACCCGCGCCCCGGAGTGCGCCGCGAGGGCCGCTGGCTCATCGGCACCGGAACCGCCGCCGCCGCCTACCACTCCGGCGTCGGCCGCTCCACGGCCGCGGTCACCGCCGAGGCCGACGGCACCTTCACCGTACGGGTCAACGCCTCGGACATCGGGACCGGCGCCCGCACCGCCCTGACGCTCGTCGCCGCCGACGCGCTCGGGGCCGCCCCCGAACACATCCGCGTCCGCATCGGCGACAGCGACCTCGGCCACGCCATGATCGCCGGCGGCTCCACCGGCACCCGCTCCTGGTCCTGGGCGGTACGGCTCGCGGCGGCCGACGTACGCGAACGGCTCGCGCTAGGCGGCGCGATCCCGCCCGAGGGGATCACCGCCCGCTCCGACACCGCCGACGCCATCGCCGCCCTGCCGCCCCAGGAACGGCACTCCTTCGGCGCGCAGTTCGCCGAGGCCGCCGTGGACACCGGCACCGGCGAGGTGCGCGTCCGCCGCCTCCTCGGCATCTTCGCCGCCGGCACCATCGTCAACCCGCTCACCGCACGCAGCCAGCTCACCGGCGGCATGACCTGGGGGCTGTCCATGGCCCTCCACGAGGAAGCGGTGCGCGACACGGCGAGCGGTACCCACGTCAACGCCGACCTCGCCGGATACCACGTCGCCGCGCACGCCGACGTGCCGCACGTCGAGGCCGACTGGGTGGACGACCCCGTACCGGGCGACCCCGTCGGCATCAAGGGCGTCGGCGAGATCGGCATCGTGGGCGTCGCCGCGGCCATCGCCAACGCGGTGTGGCACGCCACCGGTGTCCGCCACCGGCACCTGCCCATCAGCCCGGACCGGGTCCTGCGAGCCGCCGAGGGGTCCACGGGTGCTTGACATCGCGGACCGGCTCCACGCCTGGTTCGAGGACGGCCGGGACTTCGCCGTCGCCACGGTCGTCGCCGTGGACGGCAGCGCACCGCGCGGCCCCGGCGCCGCCCTGGCCGTCGACCGGGACGGGGCCGTCACCGGCTCCGTCTCCGGCGGCTGCGTGGAGGCGGAGGTGTACGAACTGTGCGCACAGGCCCTGCGCGACGGCCGCACCGTGTACCGGCGCTTCGGCTACAGCGACGAGGACGCCTACGCCGCCGGGCTCACCTGCGGCGGCGTCCTCGACATCCTGGTCACGCCGGTCCGTGCGGCCGACCGCGCGCTCCGGACGGCCGCGGCGGCCGCCGCCCGGCGCGAGGC
>NZ_JAKRGC010000236.1 GCF_022347745.1 Streptomyces sp. OfavH-34-F | reverse complement strand
TGACCGGGGCCGTCTCGGCCGCGACCCAGCCGAGGTAGCCGGCGCTGCCCCGCAGGACGGGCAGGGCGATGATCTCCGGGGTGTCGTAGTCGTGCGCCTCCCGGATGTGCTCCTCCAGCTCCTCGTACCGCTCGGCCGTGGTCTTGCAGAACAGCTGCCACTCCTCGGTGGCCTCGATGGCGTTCTGCCAGCGGTAGACGGAGGTGACGGGCGCGGAGATCTGGACGCAGGCGGCGAGCCGCGCCTCGACCAGTCCCCGCGCCAGTTCCCTGGCCTTCTCCTCGCTGTCCGTCGTGGTCAGTACGGTCAGCCATGCTGGCGTCGTCGTCACTTCGGCCTCTCCTCGCAGCGGTCGGCGGTCCTCCCCGATTGTGGGCGCCCGGCTCCCGCCGCGCCATCAGCCGCCGTACGGGCGCACCCGCCTGGCGTCCCGCAGCGCCCGGCCCCACCAGATGAGCTGGTCGAGCAGCGTCTTGACCGCCGCGTCCGGCCCGGCGGGGTCGCGGTGCCTGCCCTCGTCGTCGAACTGGGCGCCGGCGTTGTGGAAGGAGACGGTGTCGCGGATCGAGACACCGTGCAGCTCGGCGAAGACCTGCCGCAGGTGCTCGACCGCGCGCAGGCCCCCGGCGACACCGCCGTAGGAAACGAACGCCACCGGCTTGGCCTGCCACTCGGTGCGGTACCAGTCGAGGAGGTTCTTCAGCGCCGCCGGGTAGGAGTGGTTGTACTCGGGGGTGACGACGACGAAGGCGTCCGCCTCGGCGAGCCGGGCCCCGATCGCGGCCACCTGTTCCCGGGCCGGGGGGTCCAGGCGGTACTTGAGGGAGACCGGCAGGTCGAGGTCGGCGACGTCGAGCACATCGGTCTCGATCTCCGGGTGCTGGTCCGTGTGGGCGAGGAACCAGTTCGCGACGACGGGCGCGAACCGGCCCTCGCGGTTGCTGGCGAGGATGACGGCCACCTTCAGGGGGGCGGCGGTCTCGGTCGGGGCGGTGGCGGTGGATTCCGCGGTGTTGAGGTCCATGCAGAGAACGTTCCTTCATCAACCACGGTTGAGGTCAAGCGCCGCTGGAGGCCGTGGTGAGAGGCGGTCCCCGGCGGTCCGGGACCGGCCGGGCGCGGGGCTCCGGCCCGCGCATACGGTGGCGGCATGACGACTCCATCAGCGGCGGCCCTCCCCTACGCCGAGTTCGACGGCCGGCCCGCCACCGAGGACGATCTGCGCCGGGCCCTGTTCTTCCCCTACGGCCACTTCACGGCGATGCAGGTGCGCGGGGGCCGGGTCCGGGGCCTGGAGCTGCATCTGGCCCGGCTGGACGCGGCCCACCGGGAGCTGTTCGAACTGCCCCTGGAGGGGGCCCTGGTGCGCCGGCTGGTCCGGCACGCGCTGGAGAGCGCGGAGGTGTCGGACGCCTCGGTGCGGGTGCACGCGTATCTGCCGCCGGACACGGGCGCGACGACCGTCATGGTGACGGTGAGCGGGCCGGGCCGGATGGCGTCCGAGCCCGTGCGGCTGATGTCGGTGCCCTGCGCCCGGACCGCCCCGCACCTCAAGCGCCCCGGCGAGTTCGGCCCCACCTACCACGCGAACCTGGCCCGCCGGGCCGGGTACGACGACGCGCTGCTGACCCTGCCGGACGGCTCGGTGACCGAGGGGACGACCACCAACATCGGCTTCTGGGACGGCACCTCGGTCGTCTGGCCGCAGGCGCCCGCGCTCGCCGGGGTGACCATGGGCGTCCTGGAACGCGAGCTGCCGGACGCGGGAACGGCGTCGCTGCGCCGCCCGGTCACCCTGGACGGACTGGGGGCCTTCCGGTCCGCGTTCGTCACCAACGCGCGGGGCATGGCGCCGGTCGCCCGGATCGACGACACCGCGTTCACGGTGGACGAGAAGCTGATGCGGCGGCTGGCGGCGGCGTACGAGGCGGCGCCGGACGAAGACCTCTGAGCGGACTCCGCCCCCTCCGGGCCCAGGGGGGAGAGGTCCGGAGGGGGCAGCGGCCGGGGGCGGCGGTGCGTGCCGTCCCGTGGGGGGTTGAGATGCGCATTCCCCCTCAGCACCGGCCCACGCATGTGACGTACGTCACAGTCACTTCCGGGTCCGTCACTCGAACGGCACCGGCGCGCCGAGACTGCCGCACCTCCCCCGTCGCCACCGCCGTGACCTGCGGCGACGCGTGGTGGCAAGGAGGGCGCGCCGGGCCGATCGGGTGAGAGCTGACTCCGTGTCAGCAGGCATGGACGCGGGTCGGGCTGTTGGCTCGGAGCCAGGACACACCCGCCAGCGCCCCTTGCTCGGAGGAACCCCCATGCGCCGTCCTGCCCGACTCGTGACCGGCACCGCTGCCACGGCCCTCGCCGCCGCCGCGCTCGGCCTCGGCGCCGCAGCCCCGTCCGCGTACGGGGACGCGCCCGCCGCCCTGCGGATCACCCCGGCGACCGCCGCCCCGGGCGCCGTGGTCACCGTGGACACCACCGCCTGCGGGGGCGACGGCGGCGCGACGGGCGACGCGAGCGCGCTGGAGGCACCGGAGTTCCCGCTGGCGCCGGTGGGCCTCGAAGAGGCGCTGGCCGGCTCCTTCCGGGTGCCGGGCGGCATCGCGCCGGGGCCGTACCGCATCGGCGTGGACTGCGCGAACGGCGAGCGGGCCACCGGGCAGATCGAGGTGAAGGCCGCCGCCCGGTCCACCGGGGACGACGCGGAGGCCGCCGTCCGGTCCACCGGGGACGACGCGGAGGCCCCCGCCGGCTCCGGGGACGAGGAGTCCCCCGAGTACGACTTCTCCGGGCTGGAGGGCCTGGACACCGGGGAGGACGCCGGCGACCTCGACGCCGAGGCGGCCGGCTCCGCCCTCGTGCCGGACGCGCCCCCCTCGGCGGACCGCCTCTCGCCCGCCGAGCGCCCCGCCCCCTCCGGCCAGGAGACCGGGTCCGGCGGCCACGACCAGAGCGGGCAGACCGGCTCCGGGCGCGAGACGCCCTCGGAGCACCGCACCTCGCCCGCGCCCACCGCCCCCTCGGGGCACGTGAAGACCGGAGTCGGCGGCAGCGTCGGCCCGGACACCACCCAGATCGCGGCGGGAGCCGGCGTACTCGCCGCTGCCGCCGTCGGCGGAGCCTGGCTCCTGCGTCGCCGGGCGAGCGGCACGCGGGACGCCGGCTGACGGAGGCATCCACCCCTCCGTACCGCCAGGTGGCCGTCCCGGTGGCCCCGCGCCACCGGGACGGAACCATTCCGTTTCCGCCCCCGGAGGACGACCGTGTCCCAGAAGGCCAAGGGCTGGCTGCTCGTCGTCGTGGCGCTAGCCGGTGTCTGGCTGATCCAGAACGGCGCGGACACCCGGCTCACCCCGCCGGGCCCGGCCGCCGCCCAGGCGTTCGCCGCCGGCCCCGCCCTGCTGCCCGGCTCGCCCGTCGCCGAGCCGCTGCGCCCCTCGGCCCCCGTACGCCTGCGGATTCCGGCCATCCGGGTGGACGCGCCGATGATGCGCCTCGGGCTCGGGGCGGACGGCAGCCTGGACGTACCGCCGGCCGGGAACACCGACATCGTCGGCTGGTACAAGGACGGCACGCCGCCGGGTGCGAAGGGCACCGCGCTCGTCGCCGGGCACGTGGACAACGCCGAGGGGCCGTCCGTCTTCTACGGCCTGGGCTCGCTGAAGAAGGGCAGCACCGTCGAGGTGGACCGGCAGGACGGCCGCACCGCCGTGTTCGCGCTCGACGCCGTCGAGGTGTACGAGAACGAGGACTTCCCCGACCAGCGGGTCTACGGCGCCTCCGACTACGCCGCGCTGCGGCTGATCACCTGCGGCGGCGGCTACTCCGACGCCACCGGCTACCGGGGCAACGTGGTGGCGTACGCCCACCTGACGAGCGTGCGCTGACCAGGCGCGCCGGCGCCCGCACCCGTACGAGGACCCCGCCGCGCGCGGGAGGCGTCAGCCCTGCCACTGGTCGAACCCGAGCTTCGCCACCAGCGAGAAGACCACCACCAGCAGCACCCCGCGCACGAACTCGCTGCCCTTGCTCAGCGCCATCCGGGCCCCCAGCAGCCCGCCCGCCAGATTGAAGACCGCCATCAGCGCGGCGAGCCCCCACAGCACGTTGCCCTGGTGGGCGAACATCGCGAGCGCCCCGGCGTTGGTGCAGACGTTGACGATCTTGGCGGTGGCCGAGGCGGTGACCAGGTCGAGGTGGAGCACGGCCGTCAGGGCGAGCACCAGGAAGGTGCCGGTGCCCGGTCCGAACAGCCCGTCGTACAGGCCGATGCCGCCGCCCACCAGGACGATCGCCGTGACCGTGCGGGCCCGGGTCACCGCGGGCGGGAGGGCGTCGCCGGCCGCCCGGCCGAACTGGGGCCGCAGCAGCACGAACACGGCGACCGCGAGCAGCACCACCATGATCACCGGGCGCAGCACCTCGCTGCTGATCCCGGCGGCGAAGAAGGCCCCGGTCATCGAGCCGGCCAGGGCCGCGAGCCCGATGCGGACCGCCGTGCCGACCTTCACTGGCGCCCTGCGCGCGTAGGTGACGGCGGCGCCGGAGGTGCCGACGATGGCGACGGCCTTGTTGGTGCCGAGGATCTGCGCGGCCGGCAGCTGCGGCAGGCCGAGCAGCAGCGCCGGGAGCAGCAGCAGTCCGCCGCCGCCGACCACCGCGTCCACCCACCCGGCCGCCGCGGCGGCGAGGCACAGCACGACGAGGGTGGTCAGGGTGATGTCCGGCATGGGCGAGACCCTACGGAGCGGACGCGGGCACCGTCCAACCGTCGCGGCGCCCCGGCCGGAAAGTTGAGCCACGTCTGAGGTTTCCGCAGCCCACGGGCCGTTTCGGGGGCCTCACAGGGGCGCGCGGCGGCTGCTGAGCGCAAGGTTCCCCTCGGGAAACAGCGGAGAACCGGCCGGGTAACACCGCCGGGACACGCTTCCGGTCATGAGCACACAGGCCCGGCGCCTGTGGCCCTGCCGAGACCGCTCACCGACGACGGAGGCCCCGAGATGCCGGTGTCCACTGCCCCGACCGCCCCCACCCCCTCCCCCGCCGCCGTGCCCACCCTCGTCGTCGTCGGACACGGCATGGTCGGCCAGCGCTTCCTGGAGGCCCTGGCCGAGCGCGGGCTGACGGCCGCCGCCGGCACCGCGCGGGTCGTCGTGCTGTGCGAGGAGCCGCGCGCCGCCTACGACCGGGTGCGGCTGACCTCGTACTTCGCGGGGCAGACCCCCGAGGACCTGTCGCTGGTGGAGCCGGGCTTCATGGAGCGGCACGGCTTCGAACTGCGCACCGGCGACCCGGCGGTGGCCGTGGACCGTGCGGCGCGCACGGTGACCGCGCGGTCCGGGGAGACGTTCCGCTACGACACGCTGGTGCTGGCGACCGGGTCCGTCCCGTTCGTGCCGCCGGTCCCCGGCAAGGACAGCACCGGGTGCTTCGTCTACCGGACGATCGAGGACCTGCTCGCCATCGAGGAGTACGCGAAGTCGGCGAAGACCGGCGCGGTGGTCGGCGGCGGGCTGCTCGGCCTGGAGGCGGCCGGCGCGCTCAAGGGCCTGGGGCTGGACACCCACGTGGTGGAGTTCGCGCCCCGGCTGATGCCCGTCCAGGTGGACGAGGGCGGGGGCGCGGCGCTTCTCCGGACCATCGAGGAGCTGGGCCTGACCGTGCACACCGGGGTCGGCACCCAGGAGGTGCTCGCCGACGGGGACGGCACGGTGACCGGGATGGCGCTGTCCGACGGGACGGAGCTGGCGGCGGACCTGGTGGTGTTCTCGGCCGGGGTCCGCCCTCGCGACGGGCTGGCCCGCGACTGCGGCCTGGAGGTCGGGCCGCGCGGCGGGATCGTGGTGGACGAGGAGTGCCGCACCAGCGACCCGGCGGTCTTCGCCGTCGGGGAGTGCGCGCTCGCCTCGGACGGCCGGGTGTACGGGCTGGTGGCGCCCGGCTACGAGATGGCGCTGACGGCCGCCGAGGTGATCGCGGGCGGCAGTGCGGCGTTCACGGGCGCCGACCTGTCGACGAAGCTGAAGCTGCTCGGCGTGGACGTGGCCTCGTTCGGCGACGCGCACGGCGCCACCGAGGGCTGCCTGGACGTGGTGTACGCGGACGCCCGCTCCGGGATCTACAAGAAGCTGGTGATGGCCCCGGACGGCACCCTGCTCGGCGGGGTCCTGGTGGGCGACGCCGAGCAGTACGGCACGCTGCGCCCGATGACGGGCACGGTGCTGCCGGTCGCCCCGGAGCAGCTGGTGCTTCCGGCGGGCGCGGGCGGCCCGGTCGCGCTCGGCCCGTCCGCGCTGCCCGACGAGGCGGTGATCTGCTCCTGCCACAACGTCACCAAGGGCGCGATCTGCGAGCACACCACGCTGCCCGAGGTGAAGAAGTGCACCAAGGCGGGCACCGGCTGCGGCAGCTGTGTGAAGGTGATCGGCCAGTTGCTCCCGCAGAGCGCGGACGCGGGTCTGTGCGGCTGCTTCGCGTACACCCGCAGCGAGTTGTACGAGATCGTCCGCACCCTGCGGATCACCTCGTACGCGGAGCTGCTGGACTCGCACGGGCGGGAGGAGGCGCGCGGCGGGGAGGGCTGCGAGGTGTGCAAGCCGGCGGTCGGGTCGGTCATCGCCTCGCTGGCGCCCACGGTCGGCGCGAGCGGCTATGTGCTGGACGGCGAGCAGGCGGCTCTCCAGGACACCAACGACCACTTCCTGGCCAACCTCCAGCGCAACGGCTCGTACTCGATCGTGCCGCGCATACCCGGCGGCGAGATCACCCCGGAGAAGCTGATCGTGATCGGCGAGGTGGCCCGCGACTTCGGGCTCTACACCAAGATCACCGGCGGTCAGCGCATCGACCTGTTCGGCGCCCGCGTGGACCAGCTGCCGCGGATCTGGGCCCGGCTGGTGGACGCCGGCTTCGAGTCCGGGCACGCGTACGGGAAGTCGCTGCGCACGGTCAAGTCCTGTGTGGGGCAGACCTGGTGCCGCTACGGCGTGCAGGACTCGGTGCGGATGGCGATCGACCTGGAGCTGCGCTACCGGGGACTGCGCGCCCCGCACAAGCTGAAGTCCGCGGTCTCGGGGTGCGCCCGCGAGTGCGCGGAGGCGCGGGGCAAGGACTTCGGGATCATCGCGACGGCCGGCGGCTGGAACCTGTACGTGGGCGGCAACGGCGGCGCGACCCCGCGCCACGCCGACCTGCTCGCCCAGGACCTGTCGGACGCCGAACTGGTCCGGCTGATCGACCGCTTCCTGATGTTCTACATCCGCACCGCGGACCGGCTGGAGCGCACCTCGGCCTGGCTGGAGCGGATCGAGGGCGGCCTGGAGCACGTCCGGGACGTCGTCGTGCACGACAGTCTGGGGCTCTGCGACGAGCTGGAGCGGCTGATGGCCGACCATGTGCGCGGCTACCGCGACGAGTGGGCCGAGACCCTCGCCGACCCGGAGCGGCTGCGCCGGTTCGTCACCTTCGTCAACGCGCCCGACGCGCCCGATCCGTCGGTGAAGTTCGTCCCGGAACGCGATCAGGTCAAGCCCGACCTGGACATCCTCGCGGGTCCGGTGCTCGCCATCCGTACTCTCGAAGGGACCGCCTCCTGATGACCACGCAGACGACGCAGACCGCGGGCACCACCCGGACCGTCCGGCTCGCCGCCGGGGACGGCTGGCTCCCGGTGTGCGACCGCTCCCTGCTGACCCCCGGCCGCGGGGTCGCCGCCCTCCTCCCGGACGGCCGGCAGGTCGCCCTCTTCCTGGACCGGGCGGGGCGGACGTACGCCATCGACAACCGCGACCCGTTCACCGGCGCCTACGTGCTCTCGCGGGGGCTGGTCGGGTCGGACGGCGGGCAGCCGTTCGTGGCCTCGCCCCTGCTCAAGCAGCGGTTCGACCTGGCGACGGGCGCCTGCCTGGACGACGACGAGGTGTCCGTACCGGTCTTCGAGGTACGCGCGGACTGACCGCGTCCGCCGGTGCGCCGCACGGCCGGAAGAACCCTGGAACGGGTGCTTCCGGCCGTGTGCGTGCCCGGCCGTACGCTTGGCCGCATGAGCCAGGGCTGGAGCGCGCGCGACATACCCGATCAGAGCGGCCGTACGGCGGTGGTGACGGGGGCCAACAGCGGGATCGGGCTGCACACCGCCCGCGAGCTGGCCCGCTGCGGGGCCAGGGTGCTGCTCGCCTGCCGCGACGAGCGGCGCGGCGAGGAGGCGGCGGCCCGCATCCGGTACGCGGTGCGCGGCGCGGACGTGGCGTTCGCGCCGCTGGACCTGGCCGACCTGGCCTCCGTGCGCGCGTTCGCCGCGGACCTCCCGGCCGACCGGCTCGATCTGCTCGTCAACAACGCCGGGGTGATGGCCCTGCCGTACGGGCGGACGGCCGACGGCTTCGAGACCCAGTTCGGCGTCAACCACCTCGGGCACTTCGCGCTCACCGGGCTGCTGCTGCCGAAGCTGCTGGCGGCCGGGCGCCCGCGGGTGGTGACGGTGTCCAGCGGGCTGCACGCCCTGTCCGACATCGACATGGGCGACCTCAACAGCGAGCGCCACTACCGCCGGTGGATCGCCTACGGGCGCTCCAAGACCGCCAACCTCCTCTTCGTCCACGAGCTGGCCCGGCGGGCGAGGGCGGCCGGCAGCGCCCTGGTCGCCGCCGCCGCGCACCCCGGCTACGCCGCCACCAACCTCCAGACGGCGGCCGCCCGGATGGAGAACCGCAGGACGGCGGAGCGGGTGCTGGCCCTCGGCAACCGCGTCCTCGCCCAGCCGGCGTCGGCCGGCGCCCTGCCCACGCTGTACGCGGCGACCGCGCCCGGGGTGCGCCCCGACTCCTTCACCGGGCCGCGGCTGCTGGGCGGGCGCGGCGCGCCCGGTCCGTCCTGGCGGGCGGGCTGGACGCGCGACGACGTGGCGGGCGAGCGGCTGTGGGTGGCGTCGGAGCAGCTGACCGGGGTGACCTACCGGGGGCTGTAGCCCCGGCGCCGGTCCCCCGCCGCTCAGCCCTGGTCCTCGATGGCGGACGGGTCCATCCAGACGACCTCCCAGATGTGGTGGTCGGGGTCCTGGAAGGAGCGGCCGTACATGAAGCCGAGGTCCTGGGGCTCGTTGGCGGGCGATCCGCCGTTCGCGAGGGCCGCGTCGGCCAGCTCGTCCACCCTCTCGCGGCTGTCGGCGCTGAGCGCGAGGATCATCTCGGTGGAGGTGGCGGCGTCGGCGATCTCCTTCTTGGTGAAGTCCTTGAAGCGTTCCTCCTGGAGGAGCATCGCGAAGATGGTGTCGCTGATGACCAGGCAGGCGGTCTTGTCGTCGCTGAACTGCGGGTTGAAGGAGTAGCCCAGCTTCGCGTAGAAGCTCTTGGACGTCTCCAGGTCCTTGACCGGCAGGTTCACGAAGATCATCTGGGGCATGTCCGTCTCACTCTCTCGGTGCGCTGTTCCGCGGGTGTCTGTCGAACGATTTCTCGACTGGTAGACCCCGGGGCCGCCCGGAACTCATCGGTGCGGGTGACATCCCTTCCGCGCCGGTCCGCTCAGGAAACCGCCAGCGGCGCCCCGCCCCTGAGCAGCGAGCCGCCCAGCGGGGTCAGGGTGTGCAGGACCGAGCCGCCGTGGCGCAGGGTGTGGACCAGCCCGGCCTCGCGCAGGACGCACGCGTGCTGGCTGGCCGAGGCGAGGGAGACCCCGGCGCGGCGGGCCAGTTCGCTGGTCGTGCAGCCGTCGCCGATGGCCCGCAGGACCGTGGAGCGGGTCTGTCCGAGGAGCCGGCCGAGCCAGGGGCCGGGCTCGGCGAAGGCCGGGGCGACGGGGTGGGCGACCGGGTAGACCAGGACCGGCGGCAGCAGCGGGTCGCGCAGGACGACGGGGGTGCCGCGGCAGAAGAACGAGGGCTGGAGGAGCAGGCCCCGCCCGTCCAGGCGGAGGTCCCGGTCGACGGGGTAGTCCGCCTCCAGGACGGGGGCCCGCCACCGGATGACGGGCGGGAGCGAGGCGAGCAGGGCGTCGGTGCCGCCGTCGAGGAGGGCGCGGCCCCGGACCGCGCGGTCGGCCCCGACGGCGGACTGGATGTGCGGCCAGTACGGCTGGACGGCGGCGCGGTGGTAGTCCCGTAACGCGTCCACGAGCCGGCCCAGGGGGGCGGCGCCGCCCTCGCGGAGCGCGTCCAGGCGGGCGCGG
>NZ_JAKRGC010000235.1 GCF_022347745.1 Streptomyces sp. OfavH-34-F | reverse complement strand
AGGGCCGCCGCCATCGACCGGCGCCGACGCCACATCGCCCGCCGCAGCCGCTGCCCGCCGCCCCCGCGCACCCGCAGCGGCGGGAACGGCGGCACCCCGTACGGCGCGGGAGCGGGCAGCGGACCCGGTGACCCATCCGTGCGGGAGGTCGGGGGAGCGGACGGGGAAGGGCAGGGGGAACCGGTCGGGCGCATCGCGAACACCGCCTGTGTCAGGAGCCGATGGGTCGGCCGGCCGCCGCGGACCCCGAGGTCACGGCCGCCGGACCCGCACCACGATCCACCGATCGCCCGATTCCCGCCGGGCCCTGTGGACCGTCCACCGCATGTGGACAACCCCATCACCCGCAGGCACGAACCCGGCTCAAGCCGACCGTCTGCGGCCGAACCCGGCTCCGCTCGACCGTCCGCGGCCGAGCCCGGGCCGACCGCCCGACCACCCGGGCCGACCACCGGGCCCCGCCCGAACCGCCCCTACGGCAGTGCGATCCCTGTGTCCATCCCGTCCAGCGCGTGCCCGCACGGGCAGCCCCGGTCCTCCTCCGCCGGCAGCCCCGCCACCGCGTCGAACAGGACCGCGCGCAGCCGGTCCACATTGGCAGCGAACACCTTCAGCACCTCCTCATGCGAGACGCCCTCGCCCGCCTCCGCCCCCGCGTCCAGGTCGGTGACCAGGGTCATCGTGGTGTAGCAGAGGCCCAGCTCGCGGGCGAGCACCGCCTCCGGGTGCCCGGTCATGCCGACCACGGACCAGCCCATCGCCGCGTGCCAGCGCGATTCGGCGCGGGTCGAGAAGCGCGGCCCCTCCACCACCACCAGCGTGCCGCCGTCCACGGCCTCCCAGTCGCGCCCCCGCGCGGCGGCCAGCGCGACCTTGCGGCCCTCGGGGCAGTACGGGTCGGCGAAGCCCAGGTGCACCACGTTCGGCAGCACCCCGTCCACCGGGGTCTCACCGTCGTAGTAGGTCTGCACACGGGCCTTGGTGCGGTCCACCAGCTGGTCCGGCACGAGCAGGGTGCCCGGACCGTACTCCGGGCGCAGGCCGCCCACGGCGCAGGGCGCGAGCACCTGGCGTACGCCGACCGAACGCAGCGCCCACAGGTTGGCGCGGTAGTTGATGCGGTGCGGGGGCACGTGGTGGCCCCGGCCGTGCCGGGGGAGGAAGGCGACCCGGCGGCCGCCGGTCTCGCCCAGGAACACGGAGTCGCTGGGGTCTCCGTAGGGGGTTTCCACGCGGACCTCGGTGACGTCCTCCAGGAAGGAGTAGAGCCCCGAGCCGCCGATCACGCCGATCTCTGCGTTCGCCATACCCGTGACCCTAGGGGGTGTCCGCGACGCCCCGGAAGGCGGGCGCGGGGACGCGAAGACCCCGCCGAGGCGCTCGGCGGGGTCTTCGGAAAGGCGGGAGGAAGCCGCGGGCCCGTCGGGGCTCAGGCGGCCGACGAACCGCTCGTCGAGGAAGAGGACGAGGAGGACGACGCGGACGCCGGGGCGGCCGAGGACTTCGTGTCCGACGACGTCGAGGAGCCGGCGGACGAAGACGATCCGGAACCGGAGGTCTTCGAGGCGGAGGACGCCGGCGTGCTGCTCGACGAGGAGCCGCGGCTGTCGTTCCGGTAGAAGCCGGAACCCTTGAAGACGATGCCGACCGCCGAGAACACCTTCTTCAGGCGTCCGTCGCAGTTCGGGCACACCGTGAGGGCGTCATCGGTGAACTTCTGCACCGCTTCGAGGCCCTCGCCACACTCGGTGCACTGGTACTGGTAGGTCGGCACTGTGATCCTCCTGGCACTCTGACTCGATGAGTGCTAACGACGCTCCATAGTGACGTATTCCGCGGAATCAGTCCACCGTGACCGCGCCGCGGTGACCGATCCCACGCGCCACGGTCCGCCCCGAACCGGCCGGCAGCAGCCTCGAACGCAGGGTCACCAGGGTGACGAGCGCGAGCACCGTACCCACCAGCGGCACCAGGAAACCGGCGCTCGAACCGTGTGCGTCGGCGAGCCGTCCGGCCACCGTGACCGCCGCCGCCTGGCCCAGCGCGACCGCGCCCGTCAGCCAGGTGAACGCCTCGGTGCGCGCGGAGCCCGGCACCAGCGCCTCGACCAGCGTGTAGCCGCTGATCAGGGCCGGGGCGATGCAGAGGCCGACGAGCAGGCCCAGCGCGGCCAGCAGCGGCGCCGAGTGCATCGCCCACAGGCCGGACGCGGTCAGCGCCAGGGCCGCGTAACCGGTGATCAGCCGGCGGCGGGGGCCGGACTTCCAGGCGATGGCCCCGCAGGCGATCCCGGCCAGCATGTTGCCGGCGGCGAAGACCCCGTACAGCACGCCGTTCGCACCGGGGTTGCCGATCTCCTCGGAGAACGCGGTCAGCGAGACCTGCATGCCGCCGAAGACCGAGCCGATGCCGAGGAAGGCCACCGCCAGCACCCGTACGCCGGGCACGGACAGCGCGGAGGTGTGCGGTTCGGCGCCGGACAGGGCGCGGTCGCGGACGGGCGGCTGGGTGGCGCGCCGCGCGGCGAAGAGCAGCCCGCCCAGCAGGGTGAGCGCGGCCTCCGCGATCAGCCCGGCCGCCGGGTGCACGCCGGTGCACAGCGCGGTGGCGAGCACGGGGCCGATGACGAAGGTGAACTCGTCCGTCACCGACTCGAACGCGGCGGCCGTCGCCAGCAGCGGCGACGCCTCGCGGCCCGGGGCCGCGCCCAGCAGGGCCGCCCAGCGGGCCCGCACCATGGGGCCGATCTGCGGGACGGAGGCACCGGTCGGGACGGCCGCCGCGAACAGGGCCCACAGGGGCGCGTCCGCGAGGGCGAGCACGACCAGGAGCGAGACGGCGGCGGTGTGCACGAGGACGCCGGGCAGCAGGACGGCCCGCTGGCCGAACCGGTCGGCGAGCTTGCCCGTCTGCGGGGCGAACAGGGCCATGGAGACACCGGTGACGGCCGCGACGGCGCCCGCGCTGCCGTACGAGCCGGTGGTGTGCTGCACCAGCAGCACGATGCCGATCGTCAGCATCGCGAAGGGCTGCCGTGCGGCGAAGCCGGGAAGAAGGAAGGTCCACGCACCGGGGGTGCGCAGCAACTGCCCGTATCCGGGGCGGTCGGAGACCGTGGACGCCACGGTCCTTGCCTTTCTGCCGCCTGGTGGCCGTGCTCCCCGCGGTCTCCGGCGCGGTGGTGCGGGCCGGGCGGGTGCTGCCGAGAGCTGTCCTCTTCGCGCGGAACTGCGGTAGATGCCGGGCGCTCGCTGCCGGTGCGCGCTGCGCTGCCGGTACGGAGGACGCCACGACCGCCATACGGTCGCGCCAGCTCTGCGTCAGGCAGAGTTGGTCGATCAATCGGTGGTTCTGGGTTTCCTTCATGCTACAGGGAGGAAGGGGCGGCGCTCCTGTGATCGTGGGCGCACCGCCCCTCGTCACCTGCGAACAGGGTGTGAACGGCGGGGTGGGCTCAGTGCCGCGCTCTGGCGTCGCGCGGCGGCCCCTCGTGTTTCGCCGCTCCGGGTCTCGCGGCCGCGGGTCCGCCCGTCCCGTTTTTGGCGGCCTCTTGTTTCGCCGCCACGCGCTTGGCGCTCTCGCGCTTCTTCGTCTCGTCCCCCCGGCCGATCTTCTTCACCGTCTTGAGCGCCCCGCCGAGCTGCGGGCCGGTGGGCTCGTGCCCCGCCGGGTGCCCGCCGGGCGTCCCGAGCCAGCCGGCCAGCTTGCCGCCCTCGGCGACCGCGCGCAGCCGGGCCTCGGCGGCGTCGCGCACCGGGTCGGTGGTCACGACGAGCAGTTCGTCGCCGCGCCGCAGCACCGTGGAGGGGGAGGGTACGAAGCTCTCGTCGTCGCGCACCACGAGGGTGACGGCGGCGCCCGCGGGCATGCGCAGTTCGCTGATCTCGACGCCGTGCATCTTCGACGCCTCGGGGATCGCGACGGACAGCAGGTGCCCGCGCAGCCGTTCCAGGGGCGCC
Organism: Streptomyces sp. OfavH-34-F; assembly: GCF_022347745.1. Classification (GTDB taxonomy): domain Bacteria; phylum Actinomycetota; class Actinomycetes; order Streptomycetales; family Streptomycetaceae; genus Streptomyces. The sequence goes on along the minus strand of NZ_JAKRGC010000235.1, from coordinate 6,223 downwards.
GACTCGATGCCCAGGTCGGCCGCCTCGGACGGGTTGTCGCCGAGGTGCAGCGCCTTGGCGAGCCAGGGCAGGGTCGGGCCCTGGATGAGGGTGTAGACGACGACCAGGACGAACACGATGTTGAAGACCCTGGTGGAGCCCTCGATTCCGGACACCATGGGAATGGTCGCCAGGATGATGGGTACGGCGCCGCGCAGCCCGGCCCATGACATGAGGGCCTTCTCCTGCCAGGGAAGTTTGAACGGCAGCAGCGAGATGAAGACCTCCAGCGGCCGGGCCACCGCCGTCAGCACCAGGCCGACGACCACGGCCGGCCAGAAGTCGTCCAGCAGGTCGTGCGGGGTGACCAGCAGGCCGAGCAGGACGAACATGCCGATCTGGGCGAGCCAGCCGAGCCCGTCCGCGAAGCCGCGGGTGGCCGGCCAGTGCGGCAGCTTGGCGTTGCCGAGGACCATCGCCGCGAGGTAGACGGCGAGGAATCCGCTGCCGTGCAGCATGGCGCCCGCCGCGTACGCGGACACCGCGATGGCCATGACGGCGATCGGGTAGAGGCCGGAGGCGGGCAGGGCGACGTGGCGCAGCCCGTACGAACCGAGCCAGCCCACGGCGATGCCCATGACCGCGCCGATGGCCAGCTCCAGGGCTATCTCGCCGATCAGCACGTACCAGCTGTCCACCTCGCCGACCGTCGAGAAGGCGACCACGAGGATGACCACCGGGGCGTCGTTGAAGCCGGACTCGGCCTCCAGGACGCCGGTGACGCGGGAGGGCAGCGGGACCTTGCGCAGCACGGAGAAGACGGCGGCGGCGTCCGTGGAGGAGACGACCGCGCCGATGATGAGCGCCTGCCGCCACTCCAGGCCGACCAGGTAGTGGGCCCCGGCCGCGGTCACGCCCACGCTGATGCCGACGCCGACGAGCGACAGCACCACGGCGGCGGGCAGCGCCGGTCTGATCTCTTTCCACTTCGTGCCGAGGCCGCCCTCGGCGAGGATCACGACGAGGGCCGCGTAGCCGATGACCTGCGTCAGCTCCGCGTTGTTGAACGTGACGTCGAAGAAGCCGTCCTGGCCCAGGGCGATGCCGATGCCCAGGTACAGGAGCAGGCTGGGGAGCCCGCTGCGGGACGAGACGCGTACCGCCACGACGGCGACGAGCAGAACGAGCGAGCAGACGAGCAGGAGTTCGTTGAGCGTGTGGACAGTCAGTGGCCGGTCCTTTCCTGCGTACGCCTGCCGGATCGTCTTCCGGCGGCCAGTACTTCGTTACCTTACCTAATCTTTAACGTTTTCTTGATGCCTTCGAGTATTCGTACGATCACTACGCAATTCGAGCCATCCTGATACCGCGTCCGAGTGGCGTACGCGCTGCGCCTATGGTTGCTCCTGCACTCCCAGGACCGCCCTGCCCTCGAAGGACAGCGATGCCCGCCACAACAACCGCCACTTCCGGAGCCACCGGTACCGCCGGTAGCGGGCCGCGCAAGAAGAAGAAGGGGCGACGTGCCCGCCTCCTCGTGATCGTCCTGGTGCTGGCGCTCGTCGCGGGCATCGGATACGGCGCGTACTGGTCCGTCTCCACCGTGCGCGCCTCCTACCCGCAGACCAGCGGAACCATCCGCGTCGACGGGCTCGACGGGAACGTCGAGGTCAAGCGGGACGGTTACGGCATCCCGCAGATCTACGCCGACTCCGACGCCGACCTGTTCCGCGCCCAGGGCTTCGTCCAGGCGCAGGACCGCTTCTGGGAGATGGACGTCCGCCGCCACCTGACGGCCGGCCGGCTCTCCGAGATGTTCGGCTCCGGCCAGGTCGAGACGGACTCCTTCCTGCGCACGCTCGGCTGGCGCAAGGTCGCGCAGGAGGAGTACGACACCGTCCTGTCCGAGGAGACCAAGAAGAACCTCCAGGCGTACGCGGACGGCGTCAACGCCTACCTCAAGGGGCGCGACGGCAAGGACATCTCCGTCGAGTACGCCGCGCTCGGCTTCACCAACGACTACAAGCCCTCGGAGTGGACCCCGGTCGACTCGGTCGCGTGGCTGAAGGCGATGGCCTGGGACCTGCGCGGCAACATGCAGGACGAGATCGACCGCTCGCTGATGACGAGCCGCCTCGACGCGGACCAGATCGAGCAGCTCTACCCCGATTACCCGTACGACAAGCACGAGCCGATCGTCACCGAGGGCGCCGTCTCCGCGCTCACCGGCAAGTTCGACCCCGAGGCGACCGACGCCGGCACCGTCGACCCGAACGCCGTGGCGGGCGCGACCGAGGGCCTCAACACCCAGCTCGGCGCGCTCTCCGACACCCTCGACGAGATCCCCGCGCTGCTCGGCCCGAACGGCAACGGCATCGGCTCGAACTCGTGGGTGGTCTCCGGCCGGTACACGACCACCAACAAGCCGCTGCTGGCCAACGACCCGCACCTCGCGCCGATGCTGCCGTCCCTCTGGTACCAGATGGGCCTTCACTGCCGGCAGGTCTCCGAAACCTGCAAGTACGACACCGCCGGCTACACCTTCTCCGGCATGCCCGGTGTGATCATCGGCCACAACCAGGACATCGCCTGGGGCTTCACCAACCTCGGCGCCGACGTCACCGACCTGTTCCTGGAGAAGGTCACCACCGACGGCTACCTGTACGACGGCAAGACGAAGCCCTTCACCGTCCGCGAGGAGACCATCAAGGTCGCGGGCGGCAAGGACCGGCACATCACCGTCCGCGAGACCAACAACGGCCCGCTGGTCTCCGACCGCAGCAGCGAGCTGGAGACGGTCGGCCAGAAGGCGCCCGTCGCCAACTCCGCACCGGACCGCGCGGACGGTTACGCCGTCGCCCTCAAGTGGACCGCGCTGCAGCCCGGCCACTCCATGGACGCCGTCTTCGAGCTGAACCGCGCCAAGGACTTCACCAGCTTCCGCCAGGCCGCCCGGCACTTCGAGGTTCCCTCCCAGAACCTGATCTACGCCGACACCAAGGGCAACATCGGCTACCAGGCCCCCGGCACGATCCCGGTCCGCAAGCAGGGCGACGGCACCACGCCCAGCCCCGGCTGGTCGTCGGCGTACGGCTGGAAGAAGGACCCGATCCCGTTCGACGAGCTGCCCTACGAGTACAACCCGAAGCGCGGCTACATCGTCACCGCCAACCAGGCGGTCATCGGCGAGGACTACCCGTATCTGCTGACCAAGGACTGGGGCTACGGCAGCCGCAGCCAGCGGATCAACGACCTGATCCAGTCGAAGCTCAAGGGCGGCGGCAAGATCTCGACCGAAGACATGCAGAAGATGCAGATGGACAACACCAGCGAGATCGCCGCGCTGCTGGTGCCCGAACTGCTCAAGATCAACATCGCCGACAAGGACGTCCGCGAGGCGCAGAAGCTGCTGGAGGGCTGGGACTACACCCAGGAGCCCGACTCGGCCGCCGCCGCCTACTTCAACGGCGTCTGGCGCAACATCCTCAAGCTGGCCTTCGGCGACAAGCTGCCCAAGGAGCTGCGCGTCGAGGGCGAGTGCCTGAACGTGCGTCCCCCCAAGAGCTCCGGCCCGGTGGACGAGCAGGACCGGCTGGTGCGCGAGTGCGGCCGGCGCTCCCCGGACTCCGCGCAGCCGGACGGCGGCGACCGGTGGTACCAGGTCGTCGCGAACCTCATGGACAAGCCGGACAGCGAGTGGTGGAAGTCGCCCAGGAGCCGCAAGGACAAGGCGACCGAGACCCGTGACGAGCTGTTCGCCCGCGCCATGGAGGACGCGCGCTGGGAGCTGACCGCCAAGCTCGGCAAGGACATCACCACCTGGAACTGGGGCCGGCTGCACCAGCTGACCCTCAAGAACCAGACGCTCGGCACCGAGGGCCCCGACCTCATCCAGCGGCTCCTCAACCGCGGCCCCTGGGACCTCGGCGGCGGCGAGGCCGCGGTGAACGCCACCGGCTGGAACGCGGCCGGCGGCTACGAGGTGATCTGGGTGCCGTCGATGCGGATGGTCGTCAACGTGGGCGACTGGGACAAGTCCCGCTGGATCAACCTCACCGGCGCCTCCGGGCACGCGTTCAGCGCCCACTACACCGACCAGACCGACAAGTGGGTCAACGGGGAACTGCTGCCCTGGTCCTACGGCACGAACGCCGTGGCCGGGACGACGGTGGACACGCTGACGCTCAAGCCGTAACGGGTCAGCGCCCCCCAGGGCCCCCGATGCTCCGGTTCACGCCGAAGCGCCGGGGGCCCTCGGGTGTCACCACCGCGTGCACGGGGAAGTCGTGCGGCTCCGCCGGGACCGGCGCGGCCACCTCGTTCGCGTACAGCAGCACGATCAGCGCGGGCGCGGACCCGGCGGCCGCGAGACGCGCCAGCACCCGGTCGTAGCTGCCGCCACCGCGTCCGAGGCGCATGCCGTGCGCGTCCACCGCGAGACCCGGAAGCAGCACCGCGTCCGCCTCCAGCACGGCGTCCGGGCCCAGCCGCTCACCGGCAGGCTCCAGCAGGCCCCGGCCGGCCGGTACGAGCCGCCCGGTGCCCCCGTACACCGCCCAGTCCAGGTCGTTGTCGGCGAGCAGCACCGGCAGCAGCACCCTCACGCCCCGGGCGCGCAGCGCGTCCAGCAGGGCGCGGGTGCCCGGTTCCCGGCCGACCGAGACGTACGCGGCGACGGTACGGGCGCCGCCCAGTTCCGGGAGTTCCAGCGCGTGGCGGGCGAGCACGGCGGCGTACCGTTCGACGTCCTGGCCCGTCAGGAGACGGCGCGCGGCGAGCAGTTCGCGCCGAAGGAGCGCCTTTGCGGACATGTCGGTGTTCAACGGGGCACCTGCCGGGCTCTCGCATGCGTCTATATGAGGACAAAGTTAACCGGAAGCTCATCTTCCGCCCATGCCGCACCGCTAGGGTTCAGCGCATGACCCAGTCGAACCCCAGGATCAGCAAGGCCGTCATCCCGGCGGCGGGCCTCGGCACCCGCTTCCTTCCGGCCACCAAGGCCACCCCCAAGGAGATGCTGCCTGTCGTCGACAAGCCTGCCATCCAGTACGTGGTCGAGGAAGCGGTGGCCGCCGGGCTGCACGACGTCCTGATGGTCACCGGACGCAACAAGCGCCCCCTGGAGGACCACTTCGACCGGAACTACGAACTGGAATCGGCGCTGACCCGCAAGGGCGACGCCGACCGGCTGCGCAAGGTCCGCGAGTCCACCGACCTCGCCACCATGCACTACGTCCGCCAGGGCGACCCCAGGGGCCTCGGGCACGCCGTCCTGTGCGCCGAGCCCCACGTCGGCGACGAGCCCTTCGCGGTCCTGCTCGGCGACGACCTGATCGACCCGCGCGACCCGCTGCTGACCCGGATGACCGAGATCCGGGAACGCGAGGGCGGCAGCGTCATCGCGCTCATGGAGGTCCCGCCCGCGATGATCCAGCAGTACGGCTGCGCGGCCGTGGAGCCCACCGCCGACGCGGACGTCGTGCGGATCACCGGCCTGGTCGAGAAGCCCGAGCCCGCCGACGCGCCCAGCAACCTCGCCGTGATCGGCCGCTACGTCCTGGACCCCGCGGTCTTCGGCATACTGCGCCGGACCGAGCCGGGCCGGGGCAACGAGATCCAGCTGACCGACGCGCTGCAACTGCTCACCGAGGACGAGAAGGCCGGCGGCCCGGTGCACGGCGTCGTCTTCAAGGGCCGCCGCTACGACACCGGGGACCGCAGCGACTATCTGCGTGCCATTGTCAGACTCGCGTGCGAACGTGATGATCTGGGGCCGGAGTTCCGCAGCTGGCTCCGCCGGTACGTCACCGAGGAGATGTAACACGTTGAGCAGCACGATCTGGTCGGTGGACGAGCACCTGGAAGACATCCTCGCCGCGGTGAAGCCGCTCGAACCCATCGAGCTGCAACTGCCCGAGGCCCAGGGCTGCGTCCTCGTCGAGGACGTCGTGGTGGAGATCGCCCTGCCGCCCTTCGACAACAGCTCGATGGACGGCTACGCGGTCCGCGTCGCCGATGTCGAGGGCGCCACCGAGGAGTTCCCCGCCGTCCTCACGGTCGTCGGTGACGTCGCCGCCGGGGACGACGGACTCGGCCCCGGCCGGCGCCTCGGCCCCGGCGAGGCCGCCCGCATCATGACCGGCGCCCCGCTCCCGGAGGGCGCCGAGGCCGTCGTGCCCGTCGAGTGGACCGACGGCGGTACGGGCGAGGGCCCCGCCGCCGCGATGCGCGCCCACAGCGAGGC
>NZ_JAKRGC010000234.1 GCF_022347745.1 Streptomyces sp. OfavH-34-F | reverse complement strand
CCGGCCCCCTCCGCGTACCCGTCCGCCGTCCTCAGCCCCCGGCCGGGCCCTCGCCGTCCGCCGGGCCCGCCAGCGCGGCGTCCAGCCGGGCTCGGGCGCCCTCCAGCCAGTGCCGGCACACCTTCGCCAGCTCCTCGCCGCGCTCCCACAGCGCGAGGGACTCCTCCAGCGAGGTCCCGCCCGCCTCCAGGCGGCGCACCACCTCGATCAGCTCGTCACGCGCCTGCTCGTACCCGAGCGTGCTGCCCGTGGCGGCGGTCGCCGTCGCGTCGTCCGTCATGTGATCCACCCTATGCATCGGCCTGTGCCGGTCCGTGCCGGCCTGTACGTCGTCGTCCTGGCCGGGGCCGCGGCCCCGGCGGCGGGGACCGGGCCCCCACCGCTGCGCCTACTCCGCGACCCGCACCGCGAACTCGCCCCCCGACACCCGCGCCCGCAGCGGTTCCCCGGCCGCGCCCGCGTCCGAGGGGTCGCGCACCACGTGTCCGTCGGCGCGCTGGAGCACCGCGTACCCGCGCTCCAGGGTCGCGGCGGGCGACAGCGCGAGCACCCGCGCCCGGGTGTGGGCCAGCTCCGAGTCGGCCCGGTCCAGCAGATGGCCCAGGACCCGGCGGGCCCGGCCCGCCAGCGCGTCGACCTCCGCCTCGCGCTCGTCCACCATCCGCTGCGGGTGCTCCATGCACGGCCGCCCCAGCGCATGGGCCAGCCCCCGCTCCTCCCGGTCGAGCAGCCCCCGGACCGTCCGCAGGGCGCGGTCGCGCAGCTGCCGCACCCGGTCCAGCTCCTCGCCCACGTCCGGCACGACCTTCTTCGCCGCGTCCGTGGGCGTGGACGCCCGTACGTCCGCGACCAGGTCCAGCAGCGGCGAGTCCGGCTCGTGCCCGATCGCCGAGACCACCGGCGTACGGCAGGCCGACACCGTACGGATCAGCTCCTCGTCCGAGAACGGCAGCAGGTCCTCGACGCTGCCACCGCCGCGCGCCACGACGATCACGTCGACCTCCGGCATCGCGTCCAGCTCCCGGACCGCCGCGACCACCTGGTTCACCGCGTGCACCCCCTGCACGGCGGCGTTGCGGACCTCGAAGCGGACGGCGGGCCAGCGGCGGCGGGCGTTCTCCAGCACATCGCGCTCGGCCGCCGACGCCCGTCCGCAGACGAGCCCGATCAGCTGCGGCAGGAAGGGCAGCGGCTTCTTGCGGTCCAGCGCGAACAGCCCCTCGGCGGCCAGCGACTTCTTCAGCTGTTCCAGCCGGACCAGCAGCTCGCCGATGCCGACCGGCCGTATCTCCGTCGCCCGCAGCGACAGCTGGCCGCGCGGCGCGTACCACTCCGGCTTGGCGAGCACGACGACCCGGGCGCCCTCCGACACGACGTCGGCGATCCGGTCGAACACCTGCCGGAAACAGGTCACGCTCACCGAGATGTCGTGCGACGGGTCGCGCAGCGTCAGGAACACCACCCCGGCGCCCGGCCGCCGCGACAGCTGGGTGATCTGACCCTCCACCCAGACCGAACCGAGCCGGTCGATCCAGCCGCCGATGAGCCGCGAGACGTCACCGACGGGCAACGGGGCTTCCGGGGAAGTATTGAGAGCCATGCGAGCGAGCGTAACGGCCCCGACCGACAACGGGCCCGGCCCGCGCGACCCACCGGCTCGTCCCCCCTACGGGACCACGTTCCCGCGCCCCCGCTGCGCCAGCACCACCACGAGGCCCACCACCAGCCAGCACGCGCCCACCACCTGCGCGCTCCCCGTCGCCTCCACGATCACCGCGACCAGCACCCCGGCACCGACCACCGGCACCACCAGATGCCGCCACCAGCTCGGCGGCCCCTCCCCGCGCCGCACCACGAACCACCCCACCACCGACGCGTGCAGCAGTACGAACGCCGTCAGCGCCCCGATGTCCACGACCGACACCAGATGGTCCAGCCCGTCGTCGCGCCGGGCCGCCCACACCGCCGCCACCAGCGTCACGACGGCGGCGACCACGATCGCCACCCTCGGCACCCCGGACCGCGCGTCCACCCGCGCCAGCACCCCGGGCAGCCGCCGCTCCCGGGCCATCGCGAACACCAGCCGCCCGGCCGCCGCCTGCCCCGCCAGCGCCGCGAACGCCGCCCCGACCGCCTTGCTGGCGGCCACCAGATCGTGCAGCCAGGTCCCCACCGCCACGTCCACCGTGTCGTAGAAGGCCGCACCCTGCGCCCCCGGATCGGCGGCCAGCTCCGCCGACGTCATCGGCTCCAGCAGGGCGGCGAGATACGCCTGCACCACGAACAGCGTGCCCGCGAGCACCAGACAGAACAGCACCGCCCGCGCCACCTGCGCCGAGCCGCCCGTCACCTCCTCCGCGAACGAGGCGATGGCGTCGAAACCGAGATACGAGAGCACCGCCACGGACACCGCGCCCAGCACCGCCGTCGTGGAGAACCCCGAGTCCCCGGTCAGGGGCGTCAGCCAGCCCCGCTGCGCCCCGTCCCGTGCGAGCACCACCACCGCCGACCCCACGAACACCAGCAGCACCACGATCTCCATCGCCAGCACCGCGAAACCCACCCGCGCGGCGGCGCGCACCCCCCACAGGTTGAGCAGCGTCGTCAGGACCACCGCGAGCGCCGTCCATACCCACCGCGAGACACCGGGAACCAGCGAGTTCATCGCGATCCCCGAGAAGAGGTACGCCACCGCCGGGATCAGCAGATAGTCCAGCATCGCCATCCACCCGGCGATGAACCCCGGCCCCTCGCCCAGCCCCTTGCGGGCGTACGCGAACACCGAACCGGCCATCGGGGCGACCCGCACCATCTGCGCGTAGCTGAACGCGGTGAACGCCATCACGACCGTCGCCGCCACGTACACCAGGGCGACCGCCCCGTCCGACTTCGCGTCCAGCGTCCCGAAGACGCCGACCGGGGCCATGGGCGCGATGAACAGCAGCCCGTAGACCACCAGGTCCCGGAATCCCAGGGTCCGTCGCAGCCGGGCGCGTTCCGTGGAACCGCCGCCCGCATCCGTACCGCTGCCGGCCATGAGCCCTCCGTGGTTGGCGTCGGCACCAGTCTCCCGACCCCCGGCCCGACACGCCTGTTCGGTACGGCCAACGGGCTTTCCCGGCCGTTCCCGCCCGGCCGTTACGATGGGGCGCATGACTGCTACGACTCCCCGCCGCGTCCTCCTCGCCGCTCCCCGTGGCTACTGCGCGGGCGTGGACCGTGCCGTGATCGCCGTGGAGAAGGCCCTGGAGCAGTACGGCTCCCCGGTCTACGTGCGCCACGAGATCGTCCACAACAAGTACGTCGTGCAGACCCTGGAGAAGAAGGGCGCGATCTTCGTCGAGGAGACGGCGGAGGTCCCCGAGGGATCGATCGTCATGTTCTCGGCGCACGGCGTCGCCCCGACCGTGCACCAGGAGGCGGCGGAGCGGAAGCTCGCCACGATCGACGCGACCTGCCCGCTGGTGACCAAGGTCCACAAGGAGGCCGTGCGCTTCGCGCAGGAGGACTTCGACATCCTCCTCATCGGCCACGAGGGCCACGAGGAGGTCATCGGCACCTCCGGCGAGGCCCCCGACCACATCACCCTGGTCGACGGCCCCGAGGACGTCGCGAACGTCGAGGTCCGCGACCCGTCGAAGGTCGTCTGGCTCTCCCAGACCACGCTCTCGGTCGACGAGACGATGGAGACGGTCGGCGCGCTCAAGGAGAAGTTCCCGCAGCTCATCTCGCCGCCCAGCGACGACATCTGCTACGCCACGCAGAACCGCCAGACCGCGGTGAAGCAGATGGGCGCCGACGCGGACCTGGTCATCGTCGTCGGCTCGAAGAACTCCTCCAACTCGGTCCGCCTGGTCGAGGTCGCCCTCGGCGCCGGCGCCGGTGCCTCCCACCTGGTGGACGGCGCCGACGAGATCGACGAGGCCTGGCTGGAGGGCGTCTCCACGGTGGGCGTCACCTCCGGCGCCTCCGTGCCCGAGGTGCTGGTGGACGGCGTGCTCGCCTGGCTGGCCGAGCGGGGTTTCGAGGACGTCGAGATCGTGAAGGCGGCCGAGGAGTCGATCGTCTTCTCGCTGCCCAAGGAGCTGCGCCGCGACCTGCGCGCGGAGGCGGCGGCCCTCAAGGGCGGCGCCTCCGCCGGGACCGGGGAGTAGTAGGAGCGGGGCGCGCCCGCTACCCGTACCGTGGATCACATGGAGATCTTCGGTGTGGACATCGGCGGGTCCGGGATCAAGGGTGCTCCCGTGGACCTGGACCGCGGAGACCTGGCGCGGGAGCGCCACAAAGTACTGACGCCGCACCCGGCCACCCCTGAGGACGTGGCCGGGTGCGTGGCCGAGGTGGTCGGCCACTTCGACTGGAAGGGCCCGGTCGGGATCACCTTCCCGGGCGTCGTCACGGGCGGCGTGACCCGCACCGCCGCCAACGTGGACAAGGGCTGGATCGACCTGGACGCCCGCGCCCTGCTCGGCGACCGGCTGGGCCTCCCGGTCACCGTGCTCAACGACGCGGACGCGGCGGGGGTCGCCGAGATGACGTTCGGCGCGGGCCGGGGCCGCAAGGGCACGGTGATCGTGCTGACCTTCGGTACGGGGATCGGGAGCGCGGTCTTCACCGACGGCAGCCTCGTCCCCAACACGGAGCTGGGCCACCTGGAGCTCCACGGCCACGACGCGGAGAAGCACGCCTCCACGAAGGCCAAGGAGGACGAGGACCTGAGCTGGCACCACTGGTCCCGCCGCGTACAGAAGTACCTGGCGCACGTGGAGATGCTGTTCTCGCCGGAACTGTTCATCATCGGCGGCGGAATCAGCCGCAAGGCGGACAAGTTCCTGCCCCTGATCGAACACGTCCGGGCGGAGATGGTCCCGGCGCAGCTCCAGAACAACGCGGGCATCGTGGGCGCGGCGATGGCGGCCAGGGCCGCCGGGGACGCACGAGGCTGATCGGGGGCGCCAGGGTTCAGCGCTGTGAGGAGCGGCGCGGGGGCGCCGGGATTCAGCGTTGCGAAGGGCGGCGCGCGGGGGCTAGCGCTGTGAGGGGCGGCGCGGGGTTCGGGCCGCCGCCGCGCTGGGGGCCGGTGACGGGGACGCCACCGGCCGGGCCGTCTGGGCGGCCAGCAGCATGCGCCGCTGCCGGGCCCGCATCAGCCGCACCTTGCGCACGGTCGCGATGAGGCCCGCGACGAGGGTTCCCCCGTACAGCCAGCCCGCGTGCACGGCGAGGGCGGTGACGACGGCCATCGTCCGGCCGCCGAAGCCACCGGTGCCGCCGGAGATGGGGGCGATGCCGATCGCGAAGGCGATGGGTACGCTGATCGGCGCGGTCACCAGGTCCGCCGGCCGCACCCAGAGCGCGGTCAGGGCGCTGACGGGGAGGAACAGCACCCCGAAGACCACCGCCGACTCGTCGAACAGCAGCCAGTCCAGGCAGCCGAGGAGGAACATCGAGGCAGCGGCGAAGAGCCCGGCGCCGATCCCGGTGAGCCGGGGGTTGGGCAGCCGGCGCAGGGCGAGCACGGCGGGGGCGCTCACCACCCGGTACCCGAGGGCCCCCGCGCCACCGCCGGCCTTCCGGGGCCCCTCGGCCGCCCCCAGCGGGGACAACGGGGTCTGCGGGGTCTGCCTGCGCTGCGGGGGACGTGTCCTGTGCTGCTCCACCGGGACAACGTAGGTCGCCGGGAGGCGGGAACCGGGTGCGGGACACGCGCTTTGGCCGACCTTGCGAATGAGTTCGATGCCACACGGCGCAGCGGGAACCGCGGACCACCCCGTCACCGCGGGCCGCAAACCCCCGCAGCCCCCGAGTCCGGACCCGTGACTTCCCGCCCCGGCCCGCCCGTAAACTGGAGAATCGGCCCACCACGGGCCCGACGTCCATCCGAGTCCGCCCACCCCCTAGGGAAGTCGCCACCGTGTCGCTCACGATCGGAATCGTCGGTCTGCCGAATGTCGGCAAGTCGACCCTGTTCAACGCCCTGACCAAGAACGACGTGCTGGCGGCCAACTACCCGTTCGCCACGATCGAGCCGAACGTCGGCGTGGTCGGCGTCCCCGACCCGCGCCTGGACACCCTGGCGAAGATCTTCGGCTCGCAGAAGATCCTGCCGGCGACCGTCGACTTCGTGGACATCGCGGGCATCGTGCGCGGCGCGAGCGAGGGCGAGGGCCTGGGCAACAAGTTCCTCGCGAACATCCGCGAGTCGGACGCGATCTGCCAGGTGATCCGCGCCTTCAAGGACGAGAACGTCGTGCACGTGGACGGCAAGGTCTCCCCGAAGGACGACATCGAGACGATCAACACGGAGCTGATCCTCGCGGACCTCCAGTCCGTGGAGAAGGCGATCCCGCGCCTCCAGAAGGAGTCCCGCCTCCAGAAGGAGAAGGTCGCGGTCCTGGCGGCGGTCGAGGAGGCGCAGAAGATCCTCGAAGCCGGCGACACCCTCTTCCACGCGGGCATCACGGCCGGCACGGAGAAGGGCCGCCTCCTGCACGAGCTGCACCTCCTCACCACCAAGCCGTTCCTCTACGTGTTCAACGTGGACGAGGACGAGCTGGTCGACGAGGACTTCAAGAACGAACAGCGCGCCCTGGTCGCCCCGGCCGAGGCGATCTTCCTGAACGCCAAGATCGAGTCCGAGCTGATCGAGCTGGACGACGACGAGGCCCTGGAACTCCTCCAGTCCATGGGCCAGGACGAACCCGGCCTCGCCACCCTCGGCCGCGTCGGCTTCGACACCCTGGGCCTCCAGACGTACCTCACGGCCGGCCCGAAGGAAGCCCGCGCCTGGACGATCAAGAAGGGCGCCACGGCCCCCGAGGCGGCCGGTGTCATCCACACCGACTTCCAGAAGGGCTTCATCAAGGCGGAGATCATCTCCTTCGAAGACCTGGTCGAAACCGGCTCGGTCGCCGAAGCCCGCGCCAAGGGCAAGGCCCGCATGGAGGGCAAGGACTACGTCATGCAGGACGGCGACGTGGTGGAGTTTCGCTTCAACGTCTGACGGGACGTGAACGAATGGCCTGACCTGCGAGAAAGCAGGTCAGGCCATTTTTCTGTGCCCGGCGGTCGCAGAAACCGGGGCCGCTCTCCAGCCCCGTGAGTGTGGCCTCTCTCGACTCCACGGCGGCGGCCTGTTTGCCGCTCGGCAGCGGGGTGGTCAGTTTCGGGGGCCCGCTCCGTGGAGGAGGGTGTCCACCACTCGGGCGGCCAGGGTGTCCGGGTCCGTGGTGGGGTCCGTCGGGTTGCCGTGGAGGGTTTCGCCCAGGAGGGCGTAGTAGACGCGCTGGAGCCAGGGGAGGTCGGCGGCCTCGTCGATGAGGTGCTCGGCGCGGGCGCGGTCCAGGACCGTGAGGCAGTGGCGGGCCATCTCCTCGTGGAGGGCGGCGGCCTCGCTGCCGGGGGTGGCCGGGAGGCTCAGGGCGAAGGTCCAGGCGCCCTTGACCTGGAGGACGTTGGCCGTGATGCGGTGCAGCGCGACCAGGGGTGGGGCGGTCGTGGGGCGGCCGTCGTCCACGGCTTGGGCGAGCTGGCGGGCGGCCGACAGGGCCAGGGCGTCGATCAGTGCCTGGCGGTGGGCGAAGCGGCGGTGGATCGTCGTACGGGAGACCCCCGCCTCGGCCGCGATCTGCTCCATCGAGGCGCCGGGGTCCTGGGAGAGCAGGCGTTCGGCCGCCTCCAGGATCGCGCGCACGCTCCGCTCCGCGTCCGCCCGCAGCGGCCGTGCCGTCTTCTCTCCCACGCCGTCTCCCCGTCGTTCCGCCTCGATCTCCCCTAAATGGTACATGTGTGATTCGTTTTTGGGTTAAGTGGAGCAGCAATGTTGCAGATCAGCTAGGAAGCTGTACTGTCATGTCGCAGTTGAATGCGTCCATGTCCCCATCCCGGCCAAGGAGATCTCCCATGCCCACCACCGCCCTCGTCACCGGTGCCTCCTCCGGGCTCGGCGCGGAGTTCGCCGCCCAGCTCGCCGCCCGCGGGCACGACCTCGTCCTCGTGGCCCGGTCGGAGGACCGGCTCACCGCCCTCGCCGGCCGCCTGACCGACCGGTACGGCGTTCGGGCGCACGTCCTGGCGCAGGATCTCGCCGAGCCCGGCGCCGCCCATGCGATCGCCGACCGGCTCCACGCGCTCGGGATCGATGTCGGGCTGCTGGTCAACAACGCCGGCTTCGGGACCTGCGGGCGCTTCGAGGACATCGCCGCCGACCGCGACCACGACCAGCTGATGGTCAACGTCGTCGCCCTCGTCGGCCTCACCCACGCCCTGCTGCCGGGCATGCTGGAGCGCGGCGCGGGCGCCGTGGTGAACGTCGCGTCCACCGCCGCCTTCCAGCCCGCCCCGTACTTCGCGGTCTACGGCTCGGCCAAGGCGTTCGTGCTGAACTTCGGGCTCGCGCTGCGCCAGGAGTGCCGGGTGAGGGGCGTGCGCGTGCTCACCGTGTGCCCCGGTCCGGTCGACACGCCGTTCTTCGAGGCCATCGGTACGCGTGAGGCGGCCGTCAACGGGGCGATGAGTACGCCGGAGCCGGTGGTGCGCGCCGCGCTGGCCGCCCTGGACCGCGATCGCGCCTATGTCACCCCGGGGTTCGGCAACGCCCTGGCCGCGCATCTGCTGCCGCGTCGCCCGCGCGCCCTGGTCGCGGCGTTCGCCGAGCGCGTCACCCGCAAGGTCCTGGCGTCGGCACCGAAGGCCGCCCAGGACGGACCCGCCGGGCCCGGAGCGGCGCTCACCGCCTCCGCGGTGTGAGCGCCGCCCCGTACCCCTCCGCGGCGGTCGTCAACCGCTGCGGAGAGGCTCTGTGTACGGTCCGTCAGCAGGCGCCCAGGTCCTGCCAGACGCCCCACGTGCCCGACGTGCCGGGCTGCTCGCCCTGGACCCACCACTTGGCGCGCCAGTTGTGGCCGTTGTACGAGACCGTGTCGCCGCCGTTGTAGACCCGGCCGGCGTCCCAGGCGGCGGCGGTGCAGTCGCCGGGCGGGTTCCCGCCGTCGCCCCCGCCGTCGTTGCCGCCGCCGATGTTCACGTCGATGCAGGCGTAGAACGCGTTGGCCGTGTCGGAGATGTTCCAGACGGCGAGCACCTTCTGCTTGCCGCTGAAGCCGCCGAAGTTCACCTGGTGGGTCTTGGTGGCACCCGGCTGGGCACCGTTGTCGTTGAACTCGGCGATCTTCGTGCCACCGATGTAGTACTGCCAGGTGCTCGTCGCGTGACGGGCCGTCAGGGTCCAGGAGAAGTTCGTGGAGCTCCCGACCGGGGTGGCCTTCCAGCCCTTGGCGTCGTTGTCCAGCTCGGCGAACTGGGAGTTGCCGCCGCTGCAGCTGCGCAGGCCCTTGGGGCCCTCGACGCTCTGCGGCTCGTACTTGATCTGACCGCAGCTGACGGTGCCCGCCGCGCACTGGGCCTGGCGGCTCGGCGGCGAGGAGACGTATCCGTGCGCGCTGGCCGAGGTGGCCGGCAGGGCCACCGCGAGCAGGGGGGCGACACCCGCACCGATCACGAGGGCCAGTTTTCGCTTCGCGTTCATGCCAACTCCTTCGCTGGGAGCTGCCGCGGGGTGACGGCAGCGGTCGGACGCGCCCGCACCGGTCGCGGCCTTGTCGGGGGGTGCTGGACACGGCGAGGGCGGGGTACGGCCGGTGGCGAGGGAGGTGCCGCCCGCAGTCCCGTCGCACGCCGCGATCGCCCTGGGCAACCGCGACTCACCTAGGTCTAGACCATACCTATGGACGTGTACTCGTCAAGGGGACTGGACGGTACGGACGTGAGGGGGTATCAGCAGAACCGTCGGGCAGACGGACCGGCAGGCGGGGCAGGGCCCCGGACGGGGCGCGCGGGTCAGGTGGCCGGGCGGGTCATGACGATACGGGCGATCTCCACGCGCGACTTCGCGCCCAGCTTGCGGTAGGCACGGGTCAACGCCGCCTCGACCGTCTTCACACTCAGCGTCAGGCCCGCCGCGATCTCCCGGTTCGTCGCCCCCTGGGCCACCCGCGCCACCACACTCCGCTCCGTCGAGCTGAGCCGCTCCGGCCACGCGTCGCCGTCCAGCCGCGGCAGCGGCACCTCCCCGGCCCGGTCCCGCTCCGCCCGGACCCGCGCCACCCAGGCCCGCGCCCCCGCGGCCGTGAACACGCGCAGGGCCCGGGCGTACGCGGCATGGGACGCGCCCTCCTCGCCGAGGCGGC
>NZ_JAKRGC010000233.1 GCF_022347745.1 Streptomyces sp. OfavH-34-F | reverse complement strand
TTCGCCCGCGAGCAGCCGGTGTTCCGGCGGGCCCCCGCGCGCGGCACGGTCGAAGTACCGAGGCAAGGAGGCCACAGTCATGCCCATCGCGACGGTCAACCCCGCGAACGGCGAGACGCTCAGGACGTTCGACGCCCTGGGGGACTACGGGATCGAGCAGCGGATCGCCGCGGCCGACGCCGCCTTCCGCGACTACCGCACCACCTCATTCGGCGAACGGGCCCGGCTGCTGGGCCGGGCGGCCGACCTGCTGGACGAGGACCAGCGGGACATCGCCCGCACCATGACCCTGGAGATGGGCAAACCGATCACCGCCGCCCGCGCCGAGGCCGCCAAGTGCGCCAAGGCGATGCGCTGGTACGCCGCCCGCGCCGAGGAACTGCTCGCCGACGAGCACCCCGCGCCCGCCGACGTCGAGGACTCCGGCGCGGTACGCGCGTACGTCCGCTACCGCCCGCTGGGCCCCATCCTCGCCGTCATGCCGTGGAACTTCCCGCTCTGGCAGGTCGTGCGCTTCGCCGCCCCCGCCCTCATGGCGGGCAACACCGGCCTGCTGAAGCACGCCTCCAACGTGCCGCAGACCGCGCTCTACCTCGGCGACCTCTTCCGCCGCGCGGGCTTCCCGGCCGGCTGCTTCCAGACCCTGCTGGTGGGCTCCAAGGCCGTCGAGGGCATCCTGCGCGACCCCCGCGTCGCCGCCGCGACCCTGACCGGCAGCGAACCGGCCGGGCGTTCCGTCGCCGCGATCGCCGGCGACGAGATCAAGCACACCGTCCTCGAACTCGGCGGCAGCGACCCCTACCTCGTCCTGCCCTCCGCCGACGTCGCCAAGGCCGCCCGCACCGCCGTCACCGCCCGCGCCCAGAACAACGGCCAGTCCTGCATCGCCGCCAAGCGGTTCATCGTGCACACCGAGGTGTACGAGGAGTTCGCCGAGCGCTTCACCGTCGGCATGCGCGAACTGACCGTCGGCGACCCGCTGGAGGAGACCACCGACGTCGGGCCGCTCGCCAGCGAACAGGGCCGCGCCGACATCGAGGAACTGGTGGACGACGCCGTGCGCCGGGGCGCCGAGGCCCTGTGCGGCGGCGGCCGCCCCGAGGGCCTGGCCGGCGGACTGGAGAACGGCTGGTTCTACGCCCCCACCGTCCTCGCCGGCATCACCCCCGAAATGCGCATCCACCGCGAGGAGACCTTCGGACCGGTCGCCTCCCTGTACCGCGTGGACAGCCTCGACCAGGCCGTCGAAGTCGCCAACGACACCTCCTTCGGGCTCAGTTCCAACGTATGGACCCGCGACGCCGGCGAGGCCGAGCGCTGCGTCCGCGACCTGCAGGCCGGCGGCGTCTTCTTCAACGGCATGACCGCCTCCCACCCCGCCCTGCCCTTCGGCGGCGTGAAGCGCTCCGGCTACGGGCGCGAACTCGCCGGACACGGCATCCGCGAGTTCTGCAACGCCACCACCGTCTGGTACGGCTCCGAGCCCCGCTGACCGCCCGCAGAGAGGCACGACCATGAGCGACGCCCCACCGCGGCCGGCCGGCCCGAGCGACGAGGAGATCGACGCCCTCGACGCACACTGGCGGGCCGCCAACTACCTGGCCGCCGGGCAGATCTACCTGATGGACAACCCGCTGCTGACCCGGCCGCTCGCCCCCGAGCACATCAAGCCCCGGCTGCTCGGACACTGGGGCACCTCACCGGGGCTCAACCTCGTCTACACCCACCTCAACCGCCTCGTGCGCGCCCGCGGCACCCGCGCCCTGTGCGTCTGGGGCCCCGGCCACGGCGGGCCCGCCGTCCTCGCCGGGTCCTGGCTGGAGGGCAGCTACTCCGAGACGTACCCGGACATCGGCCGGGACGCCGACGGCATGGGCCGGCTGTTCAAGCAGTTCTCCTTCCCCGGCGGCGTCCCCAGCCACGTCGCCCCCGAGACGCCGGGCTCCATCCACGAGGGCGGCGAACTCGGCTACTCCCTCGGACACGCCTACGGGGCCGCGCTCGACCACCCCGAGCTGCTGGTCACCTGCGTCATCGGCGACGGCGAGGCGGAGACCGGACCGCTCGCCGGGTCCTGGCACGCCAACAAGTTCCTCGACCCCGTCCACGACGGAGCCGTCCTGCCGGTCCTCCACCTCAACGGCTACAAGATCGCCAACCCCACCGTGCTCGCCCGCCTGCCGCACACCGAACTCGACGCCCTGCTGCGCGGCTACGGCCACGACCCGCTCTACGTGGAGGGCGACGAACCGCGCGCCGTGCACCGGGCCATGGCCCTCGCGATGGACCGGGCGGTGGACCGCGTCGAGGAGATCCAGGCCGCCGCCCGGTCCGGCGGCGACACCGGCCGGCCGCGCTGGCCGATGATCGTCCTGCGCACCCCCAAGGGCTGGACCGGGCCCGCCGACGTGGACGGGGTGCCCGTCGAAGGCACCTGGCGCGCCCATCAGGTCCCGCTGGCCGGTGTCCGCGACAACCCCGACCACCTGCGCCGCCTGGAGGAGTGGCTGCGCTCCTACCGGCCCGGTGAACTCTTCGACGCCGACGGCCGCCCCACCGCGCAGGTGCTGGCCTGCGTGCCCGAGGGCGACCTGCGCCTGGGCGCCTCCCCGTACGCCAACGGCGGGCTGTTCCTGCGCGACCTGCCCATCCCGGACCTGGACGGTTTCGCCGTCCCGGTCGAGCGGCCCGGCGCCACCGCGCACGAGCCCACCCGCGTCCTGGGCGGCCTCCTCGAAGCCGTCATGGCGGCCACCGCCGACCGCAGGGACTTCCGCCTCGTCGGCCCCGACGAGACCGCCTCCAACCGGCTCGACGCGGTCTACGCGGCCAGCGGCAAGGCCTGGCAGGCCCGCACCCTGCCGACCGACGAGCACCTCTCGCGCGACGGCCGGGTCATGGAGGTGCTGTCCGAGCACCTGTGCCAGGGCTGGCTGGAGGGCTACCTGCTGACCGGCCGGCACGGGCTGTTCTCCTGCTACGAGGCGTTCGCGCACATCGTGGACTCGATGGTCAACCAGCACATCAAGTGGCTGCGCACCTCGCGCCGGCTCGCCTGGCGCCGGCCCATCGCCTCCCTCAACTACCTGCTCACCTCGCACGTCTGGCGCCAGGACCACAACGGCTTCTCGCACCAGGACCCCGGGTTCGTCGACCACATCCTCAACAAGAGCCCCGAGGTCGTCCGCGTCTATCTGCCGCCCGACGCCAACACCCTGCTCTCCGCGGCCGACCACGCGCTGCGCAGCCGGGACTACGTCAACGTCATCGTCGCCGGGAAGCAGCCGGGTTTCGACTGGCTCACCCTGGACGAGGCACGGGTGCACTGCGCGCGCGGCGCCGGCGTCTGGGAGTGGGCGGGCACCGAGGACGGCGGACGCGAGCCCGACGCCGTGCTCGCCTGCGCCGGCGACGTACCCACGCTGGAGACGCTGGCGGCCGCCCAGCTGCTGCGGCGCCACCTGCCGGAGCTGGCCGTACGGGTGGTCAACGTGGTCGACATCGCCCGGCTCATGCCGCACTCCGAGCATCCGCACGGGATGCCGGACTCCGAGTACGACGCGCTGTTCACCCGGGGGAGGCCGGTCGTCTTCGCGTACCACGGCTACCCCTGGCTGATCCACCGGCTGGCCTACCGCCGGGCCGGCCACGGCGAGCTGCACGTGCGCGGCTACAAGGAGGAGGGCACCACCACCACGCCCTTCGACATGGTCGTCCGCAACGACCTCGACCGCTACCGGCTGGTCATGGACGTCATCGACCGCGTCCCCGGCCTCGGCGTCCGCGCGGTGGCGGTGCGTCAGCAGATGGCGGACACCCGCACCCGCCACCACGCCTGGGTCCGCGAGCACGGCACCGACCTGCCCGAGGTCGCCGGCTGGTCCTGGGAGGGCTGAGCGCACGGACACGGCCGGGGCCCGGACGGAGAGTTCCGTCCGGGCCCCGGCCGTGGGTCCGCGCGCGCCGCTTCAGAACCGCAGTTCCGCCGCGATCCGCCCGTGTCCCCTGAGGGAGTCGTCGGCGACGAAGCAGACCTCGGCGCCGCTGTCCAGCGCCGCCTCCACCAGCTCGTCCACGATGTCCTCGCGGACGGTGGGGTCGGCCGGGTCCACCACCTCGTCGGTGACGGGCCGCAAGTGCTCCTGGTCCACCCGGACCGTCTGCTGGAAGTGCTCCTCCACCGCGACCAGCCCGGCGCGCCCCTCGCGCACCGCGGCCCACACCTCGTCGAGGCCCCCGGCGAACGCCTTGCGGCCGCGCGCCGCGTCGAGCCTGGCGTCGATCTCCGTCGCGAAGTGGGCGCGCCGGGCCTCCAGGGCGGGGCGCAGCTCGGTGAGCAGGTCGCGGGGAGCGTTGTCGGACGGCGCGCCCTTGGTGACCCGGCCCACCGCGTCCTTCGCGCACTGGCCCGCCTCGTCGAAGAGGGCGAGCGCGGGGGCGATGCCGACCAGGTACAGCGGGCGCGGGTCGGTGGCCAGGACCGCGCGCAGCTTCTCGTCGACCGTGCGCAGGAAGAGCTTGGTGTCCTCGTTGGCGAAGTTGCTCGGGGTGTCGCCGGTCCGCTCCATGCGCTGCGGGTTGAACTCCTCGCGCGGGGCGGTCAGCGGGAAGCCCCCGACGTGGGCCTCCTGCACGGACTCGGCCGTGCCGCTGAACAGGGCGGCGTGGTCGGCGGCCACGGTCAGCGCCCAGAAGGGCCGGGCCTGCGCCTTCGCGGCGACCAGGTTGCGGGTGAGATAGCTGTCGCTCAGCACCACCCGTTCGGGTGCGGTACGCGGCAGTCGCCAGATCCGGTACTCGTCGGCGGTCGCCAGCAGCACCAGCGCGTCCAGGGCCCGGCGCTGGTCGAGTTCGCCGACGGCGCGTTCGAGCTGCTGCTTGATCGCGGCGCACGTCTCGCGGGAGACGGCCGGGTCGGCCTCCAGCCGGTTGTGGGCCTCGGACAGCAGGTTGCGCAGCCGTACGGGGTCCTGGGCGTTGTCCGGGGCACGCCGGTGGGTCGGCATGGTCAGGGACAGGGCCGGATAGGGCCTGGTCGCGCGCAGCTCCTGCAGCAGGCCGGCGGTCAGGGCGTCCGTGTCCATGGGTTCCCTCCCTGGGGAATTGCGCACCGCGTACGCAGCGGGTGATTCCAACGAGTCAATTCATACCTTTCGATCATAAGATGGGCGAGTTGGTCATTCCGGGTGCGAGGAGCCCTGCTTCCCGGCGCCCGCCTCAGTGGACGGAGCGTTTGTGAACCGGACCGGCCCCGTGCGGCGTCCCCTCCGAGGTCGCGTGACCCGCGGCCTGACCCCCGTCGCGCTCACCGCGCTGCTCGCCGCGGGCGCCGCTGCCTGCGGCGACTCCGACACCTCGTCACCGGGCACCGCCCGGTCCACCCGCACGTTGTCCGCCGAAGCGGAGGCGAGCCCGAGCGCCAGTCCGAGCGGGCGCAGCCAGGAGGAGTTCGCCGCCTCGGTCTCCGCCGAGGCGGAGCGCAACCGGCAGAAGGCCGAGGCGACGCTCAAAGGGGTGAAGGGCAAGGGCGACGCGGCCGGCGACGTCTCCGTCAGCGGCGTCGCCGTCCGGGCCGGGGAGCAGTTCCGCAGCGCCCTGGTGCGGGTGACGAACAAGGGCGGCGAGGCGGCGTTCTTCGCGGTGCGCGTCGAGTTCGTCGACGCCTCGGACAAGGTGCTGGACTCCGTGGTGCTCGGCTTCTCCGACGTACCGCCCGGGCAGACGGTCAGCGAGCACGCGAACAGCAGGAAGGCCGCCGGCGTCAAGTCCTTCCCCCGGGTCGCGCAGGCGCAGCGGGGCTGACGGCCGGCGGCCCGTACGCCGCTCAGCGGGAGGCCGTCACCAGATGGCCTCCACCCACTCCGGGTGGTCCACGAACGGGTTCCGGTTGTGCTGGTACCGCTCGTATATGACGTCGTTGCGGCGCTTCTCGAAGGTGTCCGGCGGGTCCTGCTCGTTCCACTGCTTCAGTACGGAGAGCCGCCCCATGTACGGCGCGGACCCGTTCGACACCCTGTCGTTGGGTTCCAGGTCGGGGAAGGCGTCGTCGCCCTCGTAGCGCACCGCCATGTAGAGGATCATGCGGGCCACGTCGCCCTTGACGGCGTCGCGCGGTTCGAAGGAGTCGCCGTCGGTGTAGTTGCCCGGCGCGTTGCTCAGCTGGCTGCCGCCGTTGTCGAAGTCCTTGTTGCCGCGCGTGGAGTTGACCTGGACGTCGGCCGGGCGCAGGTGGTGGATGTCGGTGCCGGGGCCGGTGGCGGTGCCGAAGTCGCCGTGGGACTTGGCCCAGACGTGCTCCCGGTTCCACTGGCCGACGTTGCCGCCGTTGTCGCTCTTGGGCTCCGAGCGCCCGGTGTACAGCAGGATGACGTGGGAGGAGTCGGACGGGTCCTCGTCGGTGTCCTTCAGGGCGTTCCAGACCTGGCTGTACGTGAGCCTGCTCTGGTCCTTGATGATCGTGTGCAGGGCGCTCTTGAGCGCGGACCCGGTCTTGCCGGTGGCGCCCTCGTAGTACGTGTCGTCGAGCGCGGAGAGCGAGGAGGAGGGGGAGGCGGCGGTGGCGGGGGCCGGTGCCGGGGCGGGCGCGGCGGCGGCCGTGCCGGTGAGCGCCGCGAGGACGGCGAGCGCGACGGGCAGGGCGCTGCGCGCGGGAAGGTGACGACGGGACATGTGGGGTGTCCTCTCCGGGAAATGCACGCACCGCGGCGCCGTCGGGGGTGGGGAAACGGTTCCGCGGTGCACGGTGTCCGCTATGTGTACGCGGGAGCGTCCCATGCGGACCGTCACGATGTGTGAACACCGCGTATCTATCATGTGCAGGTCAAGTGAGGGGGCGGGGGCCTCCCGGCGGGCCCCGCCCCGCCTCGGATGCGGCGGCTCCGGCGGCGGGCGAGAATGACGGCAAGGAAAAGGAGGCGGCATGAGCGACGAGTCCGATTCCGTATCCAACATCCGAGGGGTGACCCCGGACGACCTCTTGCACACCGGGGCCACCGACGAACCCTCCGCGGAGGACCTGGTGCTCGCCTCGGGGAAGGACCTCACCCCGGCCAACCTGGAATGGGCGGAGCGCACCCTGGCCAGGGAGGGCCGGGCGGCCCTCGACAAGCGACTGCCGTAGCCGGCGGCAGGGCGCGGCGGCCGCGGCCGCCGCGCCCCACGGCAGCACGGGCGCCGGGCCGGCTCGGTTAGCCTGAACGCACAATGAACCGTTTGACGACGTCGGCGGGCGGTTACGACCTCGCCCGCTTCCCCGAGGACCCCCGCGACCCGTTCCGAGCCTGGGACGCGTCCGACGCCTATCTGCTCCAGCACCTGGAGAGCCCCGAGGGCGCCCTCCCGGACGGGCCGGCGGGCGACGTCGTCGTGGTCGGGGACCGCTGGGGCGCCCTGAGCACCGCCCTCGCCAGCCACCGCCCGGTCCAGATCAGCGACTCCTACCTCGGGCAGCGGGCGACCGCCGCGAACCTGGAGCGCAACGGCCTGCCCGCCGACGCGGTGCGCCTGCTCTCCCCGCGCGACACCCCGCCGGACCGCGTCGGCGTCCTGCTCGTGCGCGTACCCAAGAGCCTGGCGTTCCTGGAGGACCAGCTGCACCGGCTCGCGCCCGCCGTGCACGCCGGCACCGTCGTCATCGGCACCGGCATGGTCAAGGAGATCCACACCTCGACCCTCGCGCTGTTCGAGCGGATCATCGGCCCCACCCGCACCTCCCTCGCCCTGCGCAAGGCCCGGCTCATCCACTGCACCCCGGACCCGGCCCTGCCGCGCACCCCCAGCCCCTGGCCCCTGCGCTACGAACTGCCCCCGGACGCCGGAGCCGCCGCCGGGCGCACGGTCACGAACCACGCCGGGATCTTCTGCGCCGACCGGCTCGACATCGGCACCCGCTTCTTCCTCAAGCACCTGCCGGACCGCACCGGCCCCGACCGGGTCGTGGACCTCGGCTGCGGCAACGGCGTCCTCGGCCTCGCCGCCGCCCTCGCCAACCCGGACGCCACCCTCACCTTCGTCGACGAGTCCCACCAGGCCGTCGCCTCCGCCGAGGAGACCTTCCGCGCCAACACCGGCCCCGGTGCCCGCGCGTCCTTCGTCGTCGGGGACGCGCTGGCCGGCGCCGAGCCCGACAGCGTGGACCTCGTCCTCAACAACCCGCCGTTCCACTCGCACCAGGCCACCACCGACGCCACCGCCCGGACGATGTTCCACGGCGCGCGGCGGGCCCTGCGCCGGGGCGGCGAGCTGTGGGTCGTCGCCAATCGGCACCTGGGCCACCACACCACCCTGCGCCGCGTCTTCGGCAACTGCGCCACGGTCGCGGGCGACCCCAAGTTCGTGGTGCTGCGCGCCGTCAAACGCTGAGCACCGCCCCGGTACGGACCGGACGCCACCGAGCGGGAGGGAACCCCCCATGACGGAAGCCGACCCCGGACTCTTCGGACCCGCGTCCGTCACCTGGCAGCTGCACGCCGACCCGATGATGTGGATCGCCGGGGTGCGCGCCCTCTACCTCCAGGCGCTCCACCCGCTCGCGGTGCGCGGCGTCACCCAGAACTCCGACTTCCGGGACGACGCCTGGGGCCGGCTCATGCGCACCGCGGGCTTCGTCGGCACCGTCACGTACGGCACCACCGAAGCCGCCGAGAAGGCCGGCGCGCGGGTCCGCAGGATCCACCGCCACCTCAAGGTCACCGACCCGGCGACCGGCCGCACGTACGGCGTGGACGAGCCCGAACTGCTGCTGTGGGTGCACTGCGCCGAGGCGGACTCCTACCTCCAGGTCCTCCTCCGCTCCGGCTACCCGCTCACCGCCCGGCAGGCCGACCGGTACATCGACGAGCACCGGCACAGCGCCCGCCTGGTCGGCCTCGACCCCGGCGACGTCCCCGCGACGACCGCCGAACTGGCCGCCTACTTCGACCGGGTACGGCCCGCCCTCGCCCGCACCCCGGAAGCGCTGGACGTCGCCCGCTTCCTGCACCGGCCGCCCGTCCACCCCCTCCTCGTCCCGGCCCGCGCCGTGCTCTGGCGGCACGTGGCGACCCTCGCCCACCAATCCCTGCCCCCGTTCGCCCACGCGCTGTACGGCAGGGCCGCGCCGCCGCCCGCCGCGGTGGACCGGAGGCTGCGCGCGACCGGCGCCCTCCTGCGCGCCGTGCCCGCCCGGCTGCGGTGGCGGCTCCCGCCCGGTCACATCATGGGCGCGATGGCGCGTCTCGGGCCCGGCAGCCGCCCCACCCCGTACACACTGATGAGGCAGGCAGCCATACTGGACGCGCCGGGGAGCGCGCGGCGACGGCGGGCGGAACGACGGGGGCGGCAACAGGGATGGCGGAGACCAGGCTGATCCAGAGCCGGTACCGGCTGCTCGACCTGATCGGGCGGGGCGGCATGGGCGAGGTGTGGCGCGCCCGGGACGAAGCGCTGGGCCGCCAGGTCGCCGTCAAATGCCTCAAGCCGATGAGCGGCCGGCACGACGAGGACCACACCCGCATCGTCCGCGAACGCTTCCGCCGCGAGGCGCGGGTCGCCGCCGCCCTCCAGCACCGCGGCGTCACCGTCGTCCACGACTTCGGCGAGTACGAGGGCGTGCTCTACCTCGTGATGGAGCTGCTGGACGGCCGCAACCTCAGCCAGCTCCTGGAGGACAACGAGCAGAACCCGCTGCCCGTGGACGACATCGTGGACATCGCCGAACAGGTCGCCGACGCCCTCGGCTACACGCACCAGCAGGGCATCGTCCACCGCGACCTCAAGCCCGCCAACATCATGCGGCTCTCCGACGGCACGGTGAAGATCTGCGACTTCGGCATCGCCCGCCCCGGCCACGGCATCCCGGTCACCTCCCGGCTCACCGGGGTCGGCGTCGCCATGGGCACCCCGCACTACATGTCCCCGGAGCAGATCAGCGGCGGCCAGGTGGACCACCGCAGCGACCTCTACTCGCTGGGCTGCGTGCTCTACGAGATCGCGACCGGCGCCCCGCCCTTCGACATGGAGGACTCCTGGGGCATCCTCGTCGGCCACCGCGACACCACGCCCGAGCCGCTGCGCTCCCGCCGCGCCGAACTCCCCGGGTTCTTCGACCGGGTCGTCCTGGACCTGCTCGCCAAGACCCCGGAGGAGCGCCCGGCCGACGCCCACGACCTGCGGCGCCGCATCGCCGTCGGCCGCACCGGCGAACACCCCTTCGCGGAGCCGGCCGGCCAGGCCCCGCCCAGCCCGAACGGCCGCGGCCCCGCCGTCCCCGTACCGCCCGCCTGGGCGGCCACCATGACCGGCGGCCACAAGGCCACGGTCACC
>NZ_JAKRGC010000232.1 GCF_022347745.1 Streptomyces sp. OfavH-34-F | reverse complement strand
GAGCGGCGGCCGGGGGCGGCTCCGGCCCGGGGAGCGGAGCCGGCCGCCCACTTTTTACCGACGCGTAACTTCCCACCTGACCCTACTCATGCGTAATTTGGCATGAGCACGCAGAAGTGCTGCGGAAACTTGTGGTCCGGGCCGCAGGGTGCACAGCCATCGCAACCCCCTTGAGCCGCAAGGAGACCCCCACGATGCTGCCCTGGACCCGCGCGCCGCGCTCCCCGCGCGCCCGCCGGACGCTCGCCGCCCTGCTCCTCGCCGTCGCCGCGGTCGCCACCCCCACGGCGACCGCGGCGGCCGCCCCCGCCACCGCGACGGCCACCACCTCGCGCGGCTGGAACGACTACTCCTGCAAGCCCTCCGCCGCCCACCCGCGCCCCGTCGTCCTCGTCCACGGGACCTTCGGGAACTCGGTCGACAACTGGCTCGTCCTCGCCCCCTACCTGGTGAACCGGGGCTACTGCGTCTACTCGCTCGACTACGGACAGCTGCCCGGCGTCCCCCTCTTCCACGGCCTCGGGCCGATCGACAAGTCGGCCGGACAGCTCGCCGCCTTCGTGGACAAGGTGCTCGCCGCCACCGGCGCGGCCGAGACCGACATCGTCGGCCACTCCCAGGGCGGCATGATGCCCCACTACTACCTGAAGTTCCTCGGCGGAGCCGACAAGGTCAACGCCCTCATCGGGATCGCCCCCGACAACCACGGCACCACCCTGCTCGGCCTGACCCGGCTCCTGCCCTACTTCCCCGGCGTCGGCGACCTGATCGAGGCCGGCACGCCCGGACTCGCCGACCAGGTGGCCGGATCGCCCTTCCTCACCAAGCTCAACTCCCTGCCGGACACCGTGCCCGGCGTGCGCTACACCGTCATCGCCACCCGCTACGACGAGGTCGTCACCCCGTACCGCACCCAGTACCTGGACGGGCCGAACGTGCGCAACGTCCTCCTCCAGGACCTGTGCCCGCTCGACCTGTCCGAGCACGTGGCGATCGGGACCGTCGACCGGATCGCCTACCACGAGGTGGCCAACGCCCTGGACCCGGCGCACGCCACCCGCACCACCTGCGCCTCCGTCATCGGCTGACGGCCGCCCCCCCGTCCCGGCCGGGTTACGTCCCGCCGGGACGGGGCCGTTGTCAGTGGCGTCCGGCACGATCGGACCATGACGACCGACTGGGACCTTGCCGCCGCCACCTTCGACGAGGAGGCCGACCACGGCCTGCTCGACCCGGTGGTCCGCGCCGCCTGGGCGCGGCGGATGGAGAACTGGCTGCCCGCCGAACCGTCCGACGTGCTCGACCTGGGCTGCGGTACGGGCAGCCTGGCCCTGCTCGCGACCGGCCGGGGCCACCGGCTCACCGCCGTGGACAGCTCCCCGCGCATGGTCGAGCGCGCCCGCGCCAAGCTCGCGGGCCGGGGGGCCGAGGTGCTGCTGGGCGACGCGGCCCGCCCGCCCGTCGGCGCCCGCCGCTTCGACGTGGTGCTCGCCCGGCACGTGGTGTGGCTGCTGCCCGACCCGGCGGCCGCCCTGCGCCACTGGGCCGGGCTGCTGCGGCCCGGCGGCAGGATCGTCCTGGTGGAGGGCGTGTGGAACGGGGACGGCCTGCCCCCCGGAGACCTCACCGCGCTGCTCGCCCCGCTCACCGACCGCGTCCACCACGAGCCGCTGTCCGCCGACCGCGACCTGTGGGGCAAGGACGTCGACGACGAGCGCTACGCCCTGGTCGCCCGCGTGCGCCGCCCCCGCCGCCACACCGAGGTGGTGGACGTCCACCTGATCCTCCGCCGGGGCTCCGACGTGCTGCTCGCCCGCCGCTCCGGCACGGGATACGCGGACGGACTCCTGCACGCCCCGTCCGGCCACGTGGAGGACGGCGAGGACGTGCGCGCCGCGGTGATCCGGGAGGCGGCCGAGGAGATCGGGGTCGCCCTGGCACCGGAGGACCTGCGGGCGGCTCTGGTCATGCAGCACCGCGGACCGGGCGGCGCTCCCCGCACCGGCTGGTTCTTCGAGGCGGCGTACGACCCGGCCGACCCCCCGTACAACCGCGAACCCGACAAGTGCTCCGAGCTGGACTGGTATCCGCTGGACGCCCTCCCCGACGACATGGTTGCCTTCTGCCGCGCGGGCCTCGACGGCTACCGGGCGGGCGAGCGCTTCATGGTCCACTGGCACGAGGACGCCGACCCGATCGGGTACGAACCCGGGCGGCGGCGGGCGGTCGTGCTGCCGGCGAGCGAGCGCTGACCCCCGCCGCGCCCCTCACGCCAGCAGCGGGGCGAGGCCGTGCGCCGAGCGGGCCAGCCGCTCCAGCTCGTCCAGGGCGCGCAGGGCGGCGCGGGCCGCCTCCGGGTCGCGGCCGGCCAGGCCGCTCGCGGCGAACTCGTCCTCGTCCAGGCGCAGGACGGCGGACCGGTCGGCCGACACCCACAGGTCGAGGTCCAGGTCCTCGACGAGCAGTTCGCCGTCGCGCAGCACGGCCGGGCGGGTCACGTCGCAGTACCAGCCCTTGAGCGCGCCCGCGCCCGTGCGGACCTCCTTCACCGCGAACCACGCGTCGCGCCAGTAGTGCTCGGTGAAGACGTCGCCCGGCTCGAATCGCACGAACCCGAAGTCGCGGACGCCCGGAGCCGCCCAGAGGGCCCGCACCGTCACCCGGACGCCGTCGTCGGCGACCGGCACCGCCGGATACCGGATCTTGGTCCTGCCGGCCTTGACCAGGACCACGGTCAGGGGTGCGTCAGCCGAAGCGGCGGACATGGCGTACCTCCGTGGCACAGATCTCGTAGCCGAACCAGCGGTTGACCGCCAGCATCGGCGCGTTGGCGGCGTCGTTGCCCGTGTAGGCGTCGGTGTACCCGGCGGCGCGCGCCCGGTGCAGCGAGTCGTTCTTCGCGAGCTTGGCGAAGCCCCGGCCCCGGTGGGCCCGCCGGGTGCCGGTCATCCCGGACCAGTAGCGGTCCACCCCGTCGGTGCGCGCGGCGCTGAACGCCACCACCTCGCCGTCCGCCACCACGACCGAGGTCAGGTCCCGGTCGAGGCCGGGGTCGCGCCAGGTCCCGGCGAGCCACTCCTCGTAGTCGTCGAGCAGGGCCGGGGTGTCGCTGGGCTCGTCCGCGGTGGTCTCGGCGTCGGCCTCGAACAGCGGGCGCGGGTCGTCGGCGAAGTCCGCGGCCGTCCGCAGCTCGACCCCGGCCGGCGGCTCCTGACGGGGCGGCAGCCCGCCGCCGGCCAGGTCCAGATGGAGGAAGTGGGCGGGCCGGCCCGGTGTGTAGCCGTGCCGCGCGGCGAACGCCCGGTCGCCGGGGGTGTCCAGGACCCAGGCGTGGACCTCGGTCGCGCCGGCGAGCGCCAGGTACTCCTCGGCGGTGCGCAGCAGCAGCGAGCCCGCGCCCCGGCCGGTCCGCTCCGGATGGGTGTACGGATTGCAGAACGCCTGCCCGGGTTCGGGGCTGTCGTGGGCCAGACCGACCTGCGCCGTCCCGATGATCTCGCCGTCCTCCTCGGCGACCAGCAGCCGGAAGCGGCGACCGGCCGGGGCGGCGGCCAGGTCGAAGGCGACCTGCTCCGGCGTGGTGATCATGTACGGAAGGGCGGCGCGCCGCACCCGCACCCACCCCTCGGCGTCGGCGGGCCGGAAATCGCGCACGATGACAGTCATGGCCAGGAACGTACCGATGCCGAGGGCTCGCACGCCTCCCGATTTCCGCGCGTGGGGGACAATCGGCCCGTGACTGCGAACATCACCGTGGACCCCGAATCCGGCACCGCCCCGTACGAGCAACTGCGCGCCCAGATCTCCGAGCAGGCCCGGTCCGGGGTGCTGCCGGTCGGCCACCGGCTCCCGACCGTACGCGGCTTCGCCGAGGAACTGGGCCTCGCCGCCAACACCGTCGCCAAGGCATACCGGGCGCTGGAGGCGGACGGCGTCATCGAGACCCGGGGCCGCAACGGCACGTTCATCGCCGCCGCCGGGGACACCGCCGACCGCAACGCCGCCGCGGCGGCCCGCGCGTACGCCGAACAGGCCCGCCGCCTCGGCCTCTCCCGCGCCCGCGCCCTGGAACTCGCGCAGGACGCGGTGCGGGCGGTCTTCGCGGACTGAGCGGCCCCCGGGGAGCGCCCCGGACGGCAGCCCTCCGCCCCCCTCGGTCAGCCCAGGGTCCGTACCACCGTGCCCAGCACCTGGTCCATCGGGCAGGGACCGAACCGCCGTGAGTCGTCGCTGTACCGGTTGTCCCCGACCACCGCCAGGAAGCCGGCCGGGACCGGCTCGCCCCGGAACGGCTCGCCCTCCAGGGCGACCGCCCGCTTGATGTACCACTCGGTCGCCGTCAGGTCCCCGGTGATCGGCGCCTTGCCCCGCCACGCCGTGTCCGGCTCGGGGCAGGCGACCACCACGATGCGGCCCTTGCGCACCCCGCGCGTGCCGCGCCGGATCAGCACCCGGGTGCCGGGGCTCAGGGTCGGCATCATGCTGTACCCGCGCACCGTCACGGCGACGAAGGTGCGCCGCACCCACCACGCGCCGAGCCCGGCCACCAGCACCGCCCCGGCCGCCGCGGCCGGCAGCGGTCCGCCCGCCCTGGCCCTCACACCTCCACCTCCGTGTCCTTCGTGTATCCGGACGCCTGGAGGGTGAAGAGTCTCGCGTACTCGCCCTTCAGGTCCATCAGTTCGTCATGGCTGCCGCACTCGCGGGTGCGGCCGTCCTCCAGGACCACGATGCGGTCCGCCCGGCGGACCGTGCCGAGCCGGTGGGAGATCAGCAGACTGGTGGTGCCCTCGCGGTGGGCGCGCAGCCGTTCGTGCAGGTGCTGTTCGGCCGCCGCGTCCAGACCGGCGCTCGGCTCGTCCAGGATCAGCAGGTCGCGGCCCTCGCGGAGCATCGCACGGGCCAGGGCGAGGCGCTGCCACTGCCCGCCGGACAGCGTGACGCCCACCGCGTCCGGGTCCTCCCCGTCGGTCTCGGGGAAGATCCGGGACAGCATCGTGTCGTAGCCGCGCGGCAGCCGGGAGACGAAGTCGTGCGCGTCCGCCCGGCGCGCGGCGGCGGCGATCCGCTCCGGGTCGCCGTGGTGGCGCAGGTCGCCCATCGCGATGTTGTCCGTGACCGACAGGTCGTAGGCGACCCGGTCCTGGAACACCGCGCTGATCCGCTCCCGCAACCGCGCCGGGTCCATCTCCCGGATGTCGGTGCCGTCCCACCGGACCGTGCCGCGCGTCGGGTCGTAGAGCCGGCACAGCAGCTTGACCAGGGTGCTCTTGCCCGCCCCGTTCAGCCCCACCAGCGCGACGGACTCGCCGCGCGCCAGGGTCAGGCTGACCCCGCGCAGAATCCACGGGCCGTCCTCCCCGTACCGGAACCACACGTCGTCCAGTTCGATGCGGTCGCGCAGCGGCGGCACCGGCAGCGGCGCGGCCGGCACCGGGAGGTCGGCGGGCAGCCGCCGGATGTCCACGTAGTGACGGAACGTCAGCAGCGCCTGGTACCCGCTGGTGACGTGGAGGATGGCGGAGGCCAGCACGCCCTGCACCCCGGCGGAGGCGCCGATGAACGCCGACACGTCGCCCACGCCGAACCGGCCGGACTGCGCGCCGTGGATCATCCACGCCAGCCCGCAGGCCGCGATGATCCCGCCCAGCGCGGAGGTCGGCGCCTGGAAGGCCAGCACCCGGCGGTCCAGCCGTTCCTCGGCGGCGTTGATGTCCCGGGTCTCGGTGCTCATCCGGCGCAGCAGGAAGCCGCCGGCGCCGAACAGCCGGACCTCCTTCACGGCGGCCAGGTCCAGCATCATGGTCTGGTAGAACAACTGGCGCCGGTTGCGCGGGCTGATCGTCCACATCATCCGGGCCTGCCGGCGGCTGAGCGACACCTGGATGACGAGCGCGGGCACCGCCGCCGCGACGGTGACCGCCGTCAGCCAGGGGGAGACCTCGGAGAGGACCACGGCCAGCCCGGTCACGGCCGTGGCCTGCTGCACCAGGCCGAACAGCGCCGTGGTGATCTGGTCGGGCGCCCCGGTCGCCGAGTTCTGCGCCAGCCGCAGCCGGTCCAGGAAGTCCGGGTCCTCGAAGCGGGCCATGCCGACGAACCCCTCCACCGTGCCGTACAGCTCCCGCTGCGCCCGGTAGGAGATTCCGCGCCGCAGCCGGGACTTCGCGTAGCCGGAGGCGTAGGGCAGCACCGTCAGCAGGGTGCCGCACAGGCCGAGCGCCGCGACCAGGGCCATGGGCGGCAGCCCGCCCGGTTCGGTGCCGTACTGCACGGAGTCGAAGAGCCACTTGGTGAACAGGGTGACCGCGGCGGGGAGCAGTCCCTGTACGAGGGTGAGCAGGACCTGGCAGGCGAAGGCGCCGGGGCCCGCCCGCCAGGTCAGGGCCAGGGCCGCGCCGGCGCCGGTGACCAGTCCGCGCGGACCGCCCAGCCGGTGCACGGCCGGCTCCCGGCCGCCGCTCACGCCGGGAGGCCTTCCAGCACGGGGTTGGTGCCGGCCTGGGCGTAGGTGACCGTGCCGTCCGGGTCCGTCATCACGGTGGTGGGGGTCGCGCGGATCGAGTAGAGCGCCGAGAGCGGCCCGCCGGTCTCCTCCACGACCACGGTCGCGATGCCCGTGAGCGGCTCCGCCATCCGGCGCGCGTCGGCCGTGTCCCCGGCGATGACCACCAGCATCTGCGCGGCGTCCATGCCGGTCCGCCGGGCGAACTCGGGGAGGTCCTTGACCGCGGTGACGCAGGCGGAGCAGTCCGTGGACAGGAAGGTGAGCGCCGCCTGGCGGCCCGTCAGCGCCTCGGCGGAGACCGGCTCGCCCCCGACGGTGACGGCGGTGAAGGCGGGGAGCGGCACGCCGGTCTCCGGGCCGGAGTCGAGCGGGACGAAGTTCTGCCGGCGTTCCTCCTCGTGCTTGCGCAGCCGCCTGATCACCGCGAGGGTCAGCAGCAGGTTGAGCACGGTGACGGCTCCCACCAGCACGAGTCCGGCGGTCAGGTAGATCATGCCCGTTCCTCTTTCAGGAGATCTTCACTGGGTCGACGATGTCGGGCGCCCATCGCACGGTCGGTACGGCATGGGCCATGGCGTTCCCCCGGCGGCCGGAACCCCGGCGAGGAGGACCGGGCGGGCACGCCGGGCGGTTGCCCGGCGGCCGCTGCCGTGCCGGACGCGGCACGGGCCCTCCTCGTCGGAATCCGCCGGAGATGACGGGCGGTCAGCGCCCGGCCGCCCCGGTCAGGCCGCGGCCCGGGTCAGCAGTTGTTGCCGCAGAACTCCCAGGCTCCGCAGTACGGGGCGGAGCAGCCGCTGCCGCCCGCGAGGTAGCAGCACCGCCCGAACCGGCGGATGCCCATCTCGCACTTGTACTCCTTGTACGACGTGCAGCCCGTGCCACAGGTGGGACAGGCGGCCTGCGCCTCGGCTTCGGGCACCAGTTTCCGGAGCAGGGTGTCGCCGAGTCCGGTAAGGAATTTCACGGGATTCGCCTCTTCTCGTCGGTGCCACCGCGAATGCGCCCGGAGACGCAGAAGATGACTCCGGTCCGCGGGGCATTGGCCTAGACCAAGGGAGTAGACCATCCGGGTGGGGCGGCTGCAACCCCGCTGCCGCAATGGGAAGTTGATGCGATCGGCCGTTACGTCACCTTCGGTGAAAGCTCATCCAAGTGACTTGGCATGAACACTTCCGAAAAGGCGGTCCGCGCTGCTACCACTGAGTAGGCAGAGATCCTGCCGGCCGGCCCAAGGGAGATCCCGTGAAATTGTCCAGACTCGTGGCCTTCTCGTCCTCCGCCCTGCTCGGTGCCGTTCTCGCCCTGACCGGGGCGGGCAGTGCGAGCGCCGCCGCCTCCGTGGACTACGTCGCCCTCGGGGACTCGTACTCCTCGGGTGTCGGCTCCGGGAGTTACATCAGCTCCAGCGGCGACTGTAAGCGCAGCACCCGCGCCTACCCCTCCCTCTGGGCCGCCGCCCACGCGCCCTCCTCCTTCGCCTTCACCGCCTGCTCCGGCGCGCGCACCGGGGACGTGACCGCCAGTCAGCTCGGACCGCTCAACTCCTCGACCGACCTGGTCTCCATCTCCATCGGCGGCAACGACGCGGGCTTCGCCGACGTCATGACGACCTGCGTCCTGCAGTCGCAGTCCACCTGCCTCAGCCGCATCGCGACCGCCCGCAGCTACGTGGACAACACGCTGCCCGGCAAGCTCGACGCGGTGTACTCCGCGATCCGGTCCAAGGCGCCCAACGCCCGGGTCGTCGTCCTCGGTTACCCGCGCTTCTACAAGATCGGCGGCTCCTGTGTCGTCGGCCTCAACGACACGGTCCGCAGTGCCATCAACGGCGCCGCCGACTACCTCAACGCGGCCACCGCCAAGCGCGCCGCCGACCACGGCTTCAGCTTCGGCAACGTCACCTCCGCGTTCACCGGGCACGAGATCTGCTCCGGCGACTCCTGGCTGCACAGCCTCAACTGGCTGAACATCGGCGAGTCGTACCACCCCTTCGCGGCCGGCCAGTCCGGTGGCTACCTGCCCGTCCTCAACGCGCTCGACTGAGCGGCGGCGCGCCCCGGAAGGGGCGCGCCCCCCGGCGGGCCCGGCCGGCCGGGGCCGGAATCGGGCGCAGACGCCGACGGAGCGTCAACCTCCGTACACGTGTGCGTAATCCCGGTGGCGGGATACACGAGTGTCGGTGGCAGGGGATAGGGTTAACCTGCGGCCGAAGTGCCCTCGTACGGGTGGGGAGTGACATGGAACAGATAACGGTACGCAGCAGGGCGCGCGTACCTGCCATTACCTGCGGGAGCGGTGCGACGAGTTCGCGCCTCGACCGCCATCTCGCGGTGCTGGGCGGTCCCGTCGTCCCGCAGCGCGAATCCGCGGAAGCGACCCTGCTGATGCGCGAGCTGACCTCGCGCGACGCCGGGCACACCCGGCGCAGTCGAAGCGCCCGGGTCTCGCTCTTCGCACCACTGCGCCGGCTGCGGCGCTCCCTCTTCGGCAGCCGCCACTGACCCTACGGCCGCCCAGGATTGATCCACGCAGCGCGCCGCTGACCGCTCTCCCGTCATCCCCGGAGCGGCAGTGGCGCGTCGCCATGTCCGGGCCCGGTTACGCACCGTGCCCGGCTCACCCGGACGGGTGGGGAGGTAATTCGGAGCCGAAATACTTCTACACTGTGCCCATGCCCGAGAAGCGAGCGGCCCGGCTGCGCCCCGACGAGCGGCGGGCGCAATTGGTGGCGATTGGCGTGGACATGCTCGCCGATTGCACGCTGGACGAGCTGTCCACCGACGCCGTGGCCCGCCGCGCCGGAATATCGCGGGGCCTGCTCTTCCACTATTTCGCTTCCAAACGCGATTTCTACCGGTCCGTGGTGCGCCAGGTGTGCGACGACTTCGCCGCCGCCACCGAACCGGACGCCGCGCTGGACCCGGTCCGGCGGACGCGCGCGTTCATCGCCGGATTCGTCGCGTACGTCGCCGGGCGCCGCAGGATCTATCTCGCCCTGGTCCGCGGCGCCGCCGGCGGCCACCCCGCCGTCGAGGACATCGTCGAGACCACCCGCGCCACCCTGGCCCGCCGGATCGAGGAGGGGCAGCGCGCACTCGGCATGCCGCCGTCGCCCCGGCTCACCCTGGCCGCCCGCGCCTGGCTCGCCTTCGCCGAGGAGGCGGTCACCAGCTGGCCCCTGGAGGAGCCGGAAGCCCCGGACGAACTCGCCGCCTTCCTGGAGTCCGGCTTCGTCCGGCTGCTGGGCGCCCTGGACCGCCCCGCCGCCCTGCCGGACTGAGCCCCCGTCCGCCGTCCCGCCGCAGCCCGCTCACAGCAGCGCGAACTGCCCGTCCGGGCCCTCCTCGCGGTGGTCCAGCACGGACGCGGGCCGCCGCGCGGACTCCGGTACCGGCAGCACCCCCGCCGCCCGCAGCTCATCGGCGCCGATACCCGGCTCCGCCGCCAGCGCGGCGGCCAGCGCCTCCTGCCGGGGCCGCAGTCCGGCCAGCAGGGCGAGCAGGGAGACCAGCTCCAGCAGCTCCGAGGTCCACTCCTGGAGCCAGCCGCGCGCCCGCACCGCCTCCAGCCCCGCGCCCCCGGCCTCCGCAGCGCACGCCGCCGTCCGCCGCTCGCACCACAGCTCCAGCACCCGCACCCCGCTCACCCGGAACTCCCACGCCCCCACCGGTACCGGCGCGATGCGGCCCGTGCCCAGGCGCAGCGCCCGCTCCTCGGCGTCGTACACCACGGGCAGCGGGTCCGGCCCCACGGCGGCCCGTACGTAGGGGCGTTGTCCGCCCGGCAGCCGGGGCCGCTCCGCCCCGCGCGCGCCGCGCAGCTGGAGGCGCAGCAGCTCCCGGCCCAGCTCGACCCCCTCCGCCCAGC
>NZ_JAKRGC010000231.1 GCF_022347745.1 Streptomyces sp. OfavH-34-F | reverse complement strand
TGCACGGACGCGGCTGGTCGATCGCCGCGACGGCGCTCGCCGCGCTGCTGGCGCTGGTCACCGCCGGTTCGCCCGCGCGGTACGCGGTGACGGGCCTGGTCACCGGCTCGCTGAGCGGCACCGTCCACATACCCGTGCTCCCGCTCCTCGCCGCGGCCGCCGTGGCGACCGCGGCGCTCGCGCTCGCCTGCCGGCTCACATCGGTACGCGGCTGAGTAAGCTCGTACGTATGAGTGAGGACAGGAACGGGCGGACGGAAGCGGAGTCCGGGTCCTACTGCGAGACGGGCGCGGCCGAGACCCCGGAGCGGGCCGAGGGGCCGCCGTACGCGGAGTGCGTGCTGTGCCGGGAGCCCACGGAGTACGCCGAGTCGGTCAAGGGGATCACGCTGTGCCCGGTCTGCGAGTGGCAGGAGGCCCAGCGCTCGGCGTGCTCCGGCTGACGGCGCTCCGTTTCACCCGGCCATCAGCTCGGACACCCTGACGAAGCGGTAGCCGCGGTTCCGCAGTTCCGGCACAACCTGGCGCACCGCTTCGGCGGTGACCGGGGCGGCGCTGCGGGTGCAGTGCATGACGACCAGCGAACCGGACCGCACCCCGTCCAGCACCTGCGCGGCGACGGCGTCCGCGTCGGTCGCGAAGGCGTCGCCGCTGACGACGTCCCACTGCACGGCGGTCACCTTCTCCGGCCCGAGGGCGCGCAGCGTGGCGTCGTCGTAGCAGCCGCCGGGGAAGCGGAAGTACGGGACGACGTTGCGGGCGCCGGTGCGGCGGATCGCCGCGAAGGCCCGGCGCACCTCGTCGCGCATCGCGCCCTCGTCCACGGTCGGCAGCCCGTAGCAGGGCGAGGTGAAGGCGTAGTGGCTGTACGAGTGGTTGCCGATTTCGAACAGCGGGTCGGTGCCGATGGAGCGGGCCTCCGCCGGGTACTCCTCCGCCCACCGCCCCGTCATGAACACCGTGGCGGGCACCTTCAGCCGGCGCAGCAGGGCGATGAGTTCCGGGTTGTCGAAGCGTTCGCCGGCCGCCGCGCGCGGGCCCTCGTCGGCGGTCATGTCGGCGTCGAAGGTGAGCGCGACGACCTTCGCGGCGTGCTGCGCCCCGCGCTCGAAGACGGGGGTCACCCCGCCGGGCCCGGGGGCCATGACGGGAGCCTGCCGCTCGGCGGACGCCGGGGGCGTGGGGGAGGCGGCCGGCGGTGCGGGAGCCGGACGGGGCTCGGCCCGGCCGCAGCCGACGAGGACGGCGCCCAGAACACCCAAAACGGTCAGTTTGTGTGCATATCTGATCACGTCCGGAAGCTAACCGATCGACCGGCGGGGATCAGCCACACACCCCCTAGGCGGGCGGCGCCCCACGCAGATGGCGCATGAGCTGGTCGAGGGCCGCCCAGCTCTCGGCGCTCTCGCCGTCGCCGAGCGGGTAGTAGTACCCCGGCCGTCCGCCCGGTCCGAGCCGCACCGGAGCCTGTGCGAGCGGGGTCCGGGCGGCGGTGTCCGCCCCCACCTCCCGCACTTCTTCGGAGCCGAGCACGAAGGCGCACGGCAGCGGTGGCCGCTCGAAGCGGGGCGGGGCGTGCAGATCGCGGCGGCCCTCGCCGACCCGGCACAGCATCGTCCGCAGCCCGTGCCGGTTGACCAGCTCGTCGGCGAGCCCCGGCAGCGCGTCCAGGGGCGGGCGCTCGCCGGGGCCGTGGCCGAGGACCAGGGTGATGTCCTCCTCCACTCCCTCCGGGGTGCGGCTCACCCGCAGGGTGGCGACGGCGGGCCGGTCCGGGCCGCCGACGGCCACCAGCCAGGTGGGCCGGGGCGCACGCTCGTACGCGAGGGCGGTGAGCCGGCGCCGCGACCAGATGAGACCGGCCGGCTCCGACGTCCCCCAGCCGGCCGGCGGCGCACCGGTCAGCGCGGTCCAGGCCGCCTCCAGAGCGCCGCCGAGGACGAGGTCGGCAGTGGGCCGGTGCGTGGTCCGCAGCGAGACGACGAGCTGCCGCTCCTCGGTGGGCCCCGCCTCGGTGAACGCCTCGGCGACCGGGGTCCGCCCGTCCGCGTCCCGGTCCGGGGAGAAGACGTCGTCCTGCCAGCGGAGCACGGCGCCGGTGAGCCCGTCGTAGTAGCCGCACCGCTCGTCCCGGACGACCCAGCGGGCGTCGGTGGACTGGAGCAGCAGCCGGGTCGGCAGCGAGAGCATGCAGTGCGGCGGGGTGACGATCTGGAGCGAGCGGTCGCTCTCCACGGTGGCCCGGAGCGCCTCCGACAGCCAGCTCGTCATGGGGACGACCGGACGGTCCTGGAGGACGACGGCCGCCTTCTCGGTGAGCATGTCCACGGCCGGCTGCGCGGCGGCGGGTGCGGGTACGGCCGTGACCCCCGAGGTGATGTCCGAGACGTCGAGGGGCCGGGCAGCGCCGGAGGTGCCGGGGGCGTCGGCGGGCCAGACCGTGCCGCCGAGCAGCATGGTCAGCCGCGCGGCGAAGGCCCCGGCGAGCGCGTCGGCCCGCTCCACCCCGGCGGCCGCCCGCGCCTCGACCCACCACCAGGGCCCGTCCCCCTCCGGTGCGGCACCGGGCCCGAGCAGCCGGGCCGCCTCCCCGGGCACCTGGATCAGCAACGGCACCTCCACGGACACCAGAGGCCGCCCCTCGTCGTCGCACAACTGCACGACGGCCCCTTCCCCGGCGGACCCCACCCGCAACTCGGGCCCCCCGGCGAGCAACCCGGCGAGCACGCTCATGGAGTCGGGCATGCGCCGGGTGAGAGCGACGACGTCCTGGGTCATACGGGGCCCTTCCCCTCGATGTGTACCTGCCGCGCCGGCCCCCGCGGCGGGATCACCTGAACCTCGGCGCCGCGCGCACCGAGCCATGCTTCCAGTTCCGCGCCGCCCACTTCCCGGGAGCCCTCGCCGTCGACTACCGTGACCGGCCCGAAGACGGTGCCGGTGAGGCCGCGTACAACGGTGTTGTCGTCGACGATCACCTTGAAGGTGTTGTGGGTCAGAACCGCATCGGTCAGGTCCGCCCCTCTCAGGTCGAGACGGAACAGCGACGCACCCATGATGCGCGTGCCGCGAAAGCTCGCTCGCGACGCATCGACGCCGTGCAGCGATGAGTTGACCATGTCGGCACCGTCGAGCAGGGCGGACCGGAGTACGGCCCTGTCGAGCTGCGCCCGGACGAGGTCGGCGCCGGCCAGATTCGCCCCGGTCAGGTCCGCCCCGCTGAGGTCCGCACGGTAGAAGCTCGCCGACGCGAGGTCCACGCCCGACAGCACCGCGTCGATGAGCCACGCGCTGGAGAAGTCGCCGTTCGCGAGACGGGCACCCCGGAAGTCGTGCTCGATTCCGTACAGGTCGTAACTCGTGTCGTCGAGCCATTCCCTCAGCTGCCGCGCTGCCGCCGGATCGGCGGGGAACGCGGCCGGTTTCCATGCCATGGGCTCGGACAACGCGCACCTACCGCGACGGCCGGCGCGGCGGAATCACCTGAACCTGTCCGCCGCGCGCGGCGATCCACGCTTCCAGTTCCGCGCCGCCCACCTCGCGTACGGAGTCCCCCTCGACGACGGTGATCGGGCCGAAGACGGTGCCGCGCAGTCCGCGCAGAACTGTGGTGTCGTCGGCCTTGATCTCGAAGAAGTTCTCCTCGACCACCGCGTCGGACAGGTCGCTGCCCCGCATGTCGACATCGAGCAATTCCGCACCGATGAACCGGGTTCCCCGGAAACCGGCCCCCCGGGCGTCGACATCGCACAGCGAGGCGCCGACCAGGTCCGCACCGTCGAGCACCGCCGACCGCAGGACGGCCTCGTCCAGATTGGCCTTCACCAGATCCGCATCGGTCAGGTTCGCGCCCGTCAGGTCCGCCGACTGGAGGTCGGCGCGGTAGAAGGAGGCGCCGACGAGCCGGACCGCCACCAGGACGGCGTCGGTGAACCAGGAATTCGAGAAATCCCCACCGGAGAGGTCGGCCCCCCGGAAGTCGCACCCCATTCCATTGAGGTTGTATTCCTCGGAGGCGAGCCACTCGTGGAGCCGCTCTGCCGCCGCAGGGTCCACGGGGAGCGCGGCAGGCTTCCAATTCTTACGGATACCAGATGACACGGTCTCCCCAACCATTCTTCTCGACGGCGGCCTTGACGCTGTCGATCGCTGCTTGATTCGCATTGCGCACATCGATGATGACGATGCGGCCGCGGGTTTCTATCTGTTTCGCAAGCTGCTTCTTGACCCACGCCCCGTTATTGGCCGGATCGTACGCGCCCTTGAACGGCTGCGACTTGTCGCGCACATTGTTGAAGGGCGGATAATCGGAGTGGACACCCTTGATGTCATAGTACTCACCGGTGGTCTCGGAATAGAACTCGCCTTTGTCCGCCCCGTCCGGCCGCCGGATGTCCTCCGGCAGGCGCCCGCTCTCCCGCAGATCGAGGCCGACGCGGGCTTCGTCCATCGACTTTTCGTCGACCTGCCCCTTGTGGTCCGGGTCGTGCTTCAAATGGTCGAACTCGTCCGGAGCCCGCTGTTCCACCTCGTCCAGGTGGTCCCAGTGGGCCGCCCGCTCCTCCGGCGTGAAGGCGGGCAGCGGTTCGTTCGGGCGGTCGCCGCCGCCGTGCGGGCCTTCGGCCGGGCCGTCGTTGCCCGAGCCGTCGCCGTTGCCGTTGCCCGAACCGTTGCCGTCGCCGTGGCCACCGCCACCGCCGCCCGGAGTGTTGGCGTCGGAGCCGCCGCCGCCTCCTCCGCCGCCGGTACCCGTACCGGGCTCGCCCCCGCCCGACCCCGTCGGATGCTCCGTCACATGGCCGGCGTCGGTCGACGGGGGCGTGTGGTGCGTCGTGCCGCCGCTCGACGCGGGGGGCGGGTTCGTGGAGTTCTCCGCGCGGCTCGGTCCGCCCGCGCCCTCCAGGATCTTCTCCTCGGCCGGCAGCTCGTTCTTGTGCGGTTCGCGGACCGGCTCGGTGTCGGGGACCGGGTTGCCGTGCTCGTCGCGGATGATCCCGTCGTCGCCGATCACGCGGGTGTTGCCGCTCTCGTCCACGTACCGCAGGCCGTCGTCGGTCGTCCGGACCATGTCGTCGACGCCCGCGCTGCCCGCCTTCAGGCTCGCCATCAGGTCGCCGGCCTTGATCTTGGTGACGCCCGCCGCCTTGCCCAGCCAGGTCATCGGATCGACCAGCACACCCGCCTTGCCCGCCACCGCCGCCGCGTCGGCGACCGTGCCCGCCTTGCCGGCCTTGCCCAGCTTGAGCAGGGTGCCGGAACCGAGGGTCACCACGTTGAACAGCACCGTGCCGAAGGCGCGCGACGGGTCGGTTCCCCACTCGTCCCAGGCGACCAGGGACTTGCCGAAGTTGCGCAGGGCCGCCTTCTGGCGGTCGCTGTCGCTGTGGTCGGTCGGGCCGAACATCTGGTCCATCGCCCAGTCGTACGGCGTCATGATGTACGCGCTGACGCCGCCGAAGACGTCACCGATGCCCGACCACGTCTTCTTGAAGTTGTCCCAGTCGAAGACGTTGACCATGCTGCCGAGGCCCTTGATCGTGCCCCAGACACCGTCGACGAAGAAGCCCTTCAGCGCACCGCCGACATTGTCCTTCGTCCACTCCCACGCGGCCCGCAGCCCTGTGTACTCGCGCTCGTCCACCGTGCCCCACGGCGTCTCGCTCGCGTCCTTGACGTCGTCGGCCTTGAAGCCGTACATGCCCTCCTTGTGCGAGCCGTCGTCCACGACGAAGTGCGTACCGCCCACCAGCGCGGTGATCTTGTTGGCCGCGTCGCGCTCGGCGCCCTGGAAGGCCACCCAGGTCGTCCCGACCTCGTGGACCAGGCGTTCGTTCTCGTCGATCTTGTCCTGGTCCTGCTGCCAGTCGTCGTCGTCCTTGTTCTCCGCGACGAACTTCGCCGCGTCCTCGCGGAGCCGGTTCATCCGGGCCACCAGCGGCCGGGCCGCCGTCGCGAAGCCCGAAAGGGCCCCGCTCACCGTCTCCAGCTTGTCCGCGAACGCGTCCGCCTTGTCCCGGACCGGGATCGTGGAGTCGAGCAACTCCTCCTGCTCCGGCGCGTCGTACACCGGATCGAGAGTCTGGAAGGCCTCGTGGACGTCCTTCCCCGTGGTCCGGATGTCGGACGCCGTCGTCTTCAGCGCCGCCGCATGCGTCTCCAGGGTCTCCAGATTGCCGGTGAAGGTCGGTATCTTCCCCAGGTCAATCATTTCGTGAGGCCCTTGCCCTTCAGCTCCTCGGGCGTCGGCGCCTTGGAGTACAGCTCCTGCTTGTTCTTCGCCATCTCCAGATCGCCCTTGAGGTACTCCTCGGTCGCCAGCCGCGCCCCGGTCATGGACTTCGCGGTGCGCACGGGCAGGAACTTCAGATCGTCGAGCGTGCCCTGCTGGAACTCCTGCAACGCCTGGGCCACCGGCCCGAACGCGCCGCCCTCGGGAAGCGCGGTGCCGCCCAGCACCATCGTGCCCGCCGACGTCGCGGACCCCACCAGGTGACTGTTGTAGGAGGTGAACTCCTTCTCGAACTCCCCG
Organism: Streptomyces sp. OfavH-34-F; assembly: GCF_022347745.1. Lineage (GTDB taxonomy): Bacteria > Actinomycetota > Actinomycetes > Streptomycetales > Streptomycetaceae > Streptomyces. The sequence goes on along the minus strand of NZ_JAKRGC010000231.1, from coordinate 3,861 downwards.
CCCACCTCGGCGGTCTTCATCAGGACCCGGCGAACCCCGGCCGGGTCGATGTCCCATTTGGTCACGATGCCCCCCGTCAAGAATCGTTGCCCCTGCGCCCCGGCCCACGCGCGCCCCCCGGCGCGCGCACGAAAAGGCGCACCCCGCCATCCTGCACCGGCTCACCCGGATGGATCAAACCCCGTGTTGCCGAATGCAAAGGAATGGCCGGATGCGCCCTCGCCCCCGTCAGTCGGTCAGCGCCACGGGCCCGTCACGGCGAACGTGGTGCCGGGCGTGTACACGTTCACGTACATCGTCCGGTGGTCCGGTGCGAATGTGACGCCCGCGAACTCGCCCCACTCCGGGTCCTCCTCGGTGCCGATGTTCTGCCGGCCGCGTGCCATCGCGTACACCTCGCCGCGCCGGGTGAGCCCGAACACGTGCTGGGCGCCGCCCCCGTCCTCACAGACCATCAGACCGCCGTCCGGGGCCAGGGTGATGTTGTCGGGGGACTCGCCGGGGAGCTGGAGATCCGTGTCCGGGCCGAAGACGACGACCAGGGTCAGCCGCCGGCGTGCCGGGTCGTACCGCCACACCTGCCCGTAGTGGTCCGCCGCCGAACCCTCGTCGCGGTGCGCGAAGCTGGAGACGAAGTACACGCACGAGCCGCCCCAGTAGCAGCCCTCCAGCTTCTGGGCGTGGGTGATGCCGCCGCGCCCGAAGTCCTGGAAGCGGATGGGCGTTTCGGCGGCCTGCGGGTCCGGTACGGGAACCCACTCGATGCCCTCGAACACCGTCCCGGTCTCCTGGACGGCCGAGAGGTCGGGCACCCCCGGCACCCGCATGGCCTCCAGCCGGCCGCCCGCCCGCAGCGACCCCGTACCGCCCAGCGGCTTGCGCGGCAGGAAGCGGTAGAAGAGGCCGAACGGCTTCTCGAAGGCGTCCTCCGTCTCGTACACCGTCCCGTCGCGCGGGTCGATCGCCACGGCCTCGTGCTGGAAGCGGCCCATCGCGGTCAGCGGTACGGCGCCGGTGCGGCGCGGATCGGCGCCGTCCACCTCGAAGATGTAGCCGTGGTCCTTGGTGTAGCCGTTGGTGCCCGCCCGGTCCTCGGTCTCCTCGCAGGTCAGCCAGGTGTTCCAAGGGGTGCGCCCGCCCGCGCAGTTCACCGCCGTACCGGCGATGGCGACGCGCTCGGACAGGACCCGGTTGCCGCCGTCGAGCTCCAGCGCCGTGCACCCGCCCTTGCCCATCGGGTCGTACGTGAGCCCCGGCACGGTCGGTACGGGGATCGCGGCGTTCACCCGGTTCTCGTGGTTGCGCACCAGCCGGACCCGCCCGCCCCGGCCGGTGAACGCGGCCATGCCGTCGCAGTGGCTGGGCACCCGGCCCTCGCCGGAACGGAGGGGATCGCCCTCACGGGAGAGCACCCGGTAGCGGAATCCTTTCGGCAGGTCCAGGAGGCCGTCCGGGTCCGGGACGAGCGGGCCGTAGCCGCCGTGCCCGATCGCGGCCGAACTGCCCGCGAACAGTTCGGTGAACGCGCCGGTGAAGGCGATGGAGACGGCGGCGGCACCGCTCGTGGCGAGCACGCTCCGGCGGGACGGGAGGGGACGGGGTGCGACTGACATGGGCAACTCCCTGCTGGGGGGACAGGTGGCATGGCTTCGTCAAGATCTGGCCTGCCCGTTCGAGGCCACCGGTGAACGTTGCCACGCCGGGCAGTCCGGATCGGCGCCGACGCTCCGGGGCGGCGGCAGACGGCAGACGCGGCCGTCGCCCGGCCGGGTGCCGGGCCCCGGCCGGGCGTACCGGCCCCCGTGCGAATGACGGTGTCCCCGGGGCCGGCGGTGGACGCCGGCCCCGGGGACACCGGGGGAGTGCGATCAGGCGAGCGAGGCGCTCAGCGTGATCGTGGTGCCGGAAAGCGCCTGGCTGACCGGGCAGTTGGCCTTGGCGTCCTCCGCCGCCTTGGTGAAGGCTGCCTCGTCGAGTCCGGGCACCTCGCCGACCACGGTGAGGTGGATGCCGGTGATGCCGGTACCGGGCTGGAAGGTGACCTCGGCCTTGGTGTCCAGCCGGGCCGGCGGGGTGCCGGCCCCGGCGAGGCCGTGCGACAGCGCCATCGAGAAGCAGCTGGAGTGGGCCGCGGCGATCAGCTCCTCCGGGCTGGTCTTCCCGTTCGCCTGCTCGGCACGGGACGGCCAGGAGACCGGGTAGTCGCCGATCCCGGAGGAGTCGAACGTGACGACGCCCGTGCCCTCGGTCAGATTGCCTTCCCAGACCGTGTGCGCCTGACGCGTGGTAGCCATGCTGGTTCCCTTCGAACGGAATGCGCGGTTGTACGGGGACGGCGGAGCACGGCGTCGTGTCCCGCCGGGTGGTACGTCCTTACGCCCCCGAACCTACTGCGCCACCAGCTCCTTCGCGTCACGTGCCAGTGCGGTGAGACGGGAGATCGCCCGGAAGTACTTCTTCCGGTACCCGCCGTTCAGCATCTCCTCACTGAACAGCTGATCGAACGGCACCCCGGAGGCCAGGACCGGGACCTCCCGGTCGTACAGCCGGTCCGCGAGCACCACGAGCCGCAGCGCGGTCGACTGGTCCGGCACCGCCCGCACCTCGGTCAGGCACACCGCCCGCACCTCGTCCGTCAGCGCCCCGTACCGGCTGGGGTGGACGCGCGCCAGATGGTCCAGGAGCGCCGGGAAGTCGTCCAGGCTGGCGCCCGGCGTGGCGTACGCGGCCCGGGTGACCTGCTCGTCCGAGTACGGCGGCGGGGCCTCGGGCAGGCCGCGGTGGCGGTAGTCCTCGCCGTCGATGCGCAGCGGCCGGAAGTGCGCGGACAGGCCCTGGATCTCGCGCAGGAAGTCGGCGGCGGCGAACCGGCCCTCGCCCAGCTTGCCGGGCAGCGTGTTGGAGGTGGCGGCCAGCGCGACGCCCTCCTCCACCAGCCGGCTCAGCAGCGAGGACACCAGCACGGTGTCGCCCGGGTCGTCCAGCTCGAATTCGTCGATGCACAGCAGCCGGTGCCCGCTCAGCGTCCGTACCGTCTGCTGGAAGCCCAGCGCGCCCACCAGGTTGGTGAGCTCGACGAAGGTGCCGAATGCTTTCAGCGAGGGCGCGGCGGGGGTGGCGTGCCAGAGGGAGGCGAGCAGATGGGTCTTGCCGACCCCGTACCCGCCGTCGAGGTACACCCCGCGCGGCCCGGCCGGCGCGGCGGCCGCCTTCCGCCCGAACCACTTGCGTTTCCCCGCTCCCGACGCGTGCGCCCCGCCGAGTCCGGCGGCGAAGTCGCTCAGCACCCGCACCGCCTCGGTCTGGCTCGGCTGGTTCGGGTCGGGCACGTACGTATCGAAGCGCACCGCGTCGAAGCGCGGCGGCGGCACCATCTCGGCGACCAGTCGGTCGGCGGGGACGTGCGGCTCGCGGGCGCACAGGGACAGCGGGGCCGCTTCGGCTATGGGGCTGGACCCCGGCGCGGCGTGGGAGGACGACACAACCGTCAAGTTTACGACCCGTGTCACACTGCCGGACATGCGACGTCTGTTCCCTGTGACCGACCCGACAGCGACCGCCGCCTCCCACGCGTGGAGCCTGGACGAGCTGGCCGACGCCTACGCCTACCCGGAGACGGACGGCCCGTGGCTGCGCGCCAACATGGTGTCCACCCTGGACGGGGCCGCCCAGCACGACGGCCGCTCGCAGCCCATCTCCTGCGAGAGCGACATGCGGATCTTCGGCACCCTGCGGGGCCTGGCCGACGTGGTGATCGCGGGGGCCGAGACCGTACGGCAGGAGGGCTACCGCCCGGCGCGGGCGCGGGACGCCTTCGCGGCGCGGCGGGCGGCGGCCGGCCAGACCGCCGCCCCGGCCGTC
>NZ_JAKRGC010000230.1 GCF_022347745.1 Streptomyces sp. OfavH-34-F | reverse complement strand
CGGGGGGTGTCCGGCGGCTCCTGGCGTACGGTCGTGATCTCCCGGAGCACCCGCTCCCGCAGGGCGCGGGGGGCCGGTGCGGCGGCGGCGAGGCCGAGCCGGGTCGCGGTCTCGGAGAGTTCGCGCACTTCGACGGAGCAGGCCTCGCAGTCGGCCAGATGCCGTTCGAAGGCGTGGCGCTCGGCGTCGGGCAGGGCGTGCAGGGCGTAGGCGCCCGTGAGGGTGTGCAGGGCGGCGTCGGTCATGCGCCCACCCCCAGGCAGTCGCGCATCCGGATCAGCCCGTCGCGCAGCCGGGTCTTGATCGTGCCGAGCGGCACCGCCAGCAGCTCGGCCACCTCGCGATAGGTCAGCCCCCGGTAGTACGCCAGGGTGACGGACTCCCGCTGGAGTTCGGAGAGCGTGCGCAGACAGCGGCGCACCTGCTCGCGCTCCAGCCGGGTCTCGACCTGCTCGGTGACCTCGTCGAAGGCGGGCGTGCGGTCCAGCAGGGCCGCCTTGTGCTCGCGGACGGCGGCGGCCTGCGCGGAGCGCACCCGGTCCACGGCGCGGCGGTGGGCCAGCGTCAGCACCCAGTTCATGGCGCTGCCGCGCGAGGGCCGGAAGCGGGACGCGGTGCGCCACAGCTCCACGAGCACCTCCTGGGCGACCTCCTCGGACTGGGCCGGGTCGCGCAGCACTCCGCGTACGAGCCCCAGCACCGGCCCGCTCACCCTGTCGTAGACCTGGGCGAACGCCTCCTGGTCGCCCCGGGCGACCCTCCCCATCAGCTCCTGGAGATCCGGCCCCGCCGAGGCCGTTCCGCTGATGTACACGGCTTCTTTCACGCGGGGGTGTCCCTTCGATGGCCGGCGTTCTCCGGGTGATTCGGAGCCGACGCCGATGCGGATGGGCCGCAGGCCGCAGATCCTGCCACGGCTTCCCCGGCGCACGGCGCACCGATATCGCGATACATCGCGGTTGACGAGATTTCAGAAGTCGAGCTATGTTCGTTCACGAGTATTCGCAAACGAATGAGGGGAAGCGGCTGTGACGGCGAAGCGGCGCAAGCTCCGCAATCCCCTGGCGCTCACGGTGATGGTGCTGCTCGCGGAGCGCTCCATGCATCCGTACGAGATCGCCCAGACCCTCCGCCGGCGCGGCAAGCAGCACAGCGTCAAGATCAACTTCGGTTCGCTGTACACCGTCGTCCAGAACCTGGAGAAGCACGGATACGTCGAGGTGGCGGGCGTGCAGCGGCAGGGCAACCGCCCGGAACGCACGCTGTACGGCCTCACCGGGGCCGGGCGCGCCGAGATGCTGGACTGGCTGTCCGACCTCATCGCGGTCCCGGCCGACGAATACCCGGCCTTCGATACGGCCCTGGCCCTGTTGCCCGTGCTGCCGCCGGAGGAGGTGGCCGAACTCCTCGGCGACCGCGAGCAGGCGCTGATCGTGCGCACGGCGGCGCTGCGCGGGGTGCTCGGCAGGCTCGGGGACTCGCTGCCCCGGATCTTCATTGTGGAGACCGAGTACCAGATCCACATGCTGGAGGCGCAGTTGGCCTGGATTCGCGGATTCCGCAAGGAGATCGACGAGGCCACGATCAGTGGCATCGAGGAGTGGAAGTCGTTCCACGAGACGTCCGAGGTCCCGCGCGACTGGCAGGACCTCGACGCACAGGAAGCCGCCCGGGAAACCGGACGGGAGTAGCAGAGGAGGACCCCGGCGGGCTGTTGCAGCAGCCGGCGCCGGGGTTCCGAACCCGAGCCGGACGGCCGTCGAAGCGGTGTCCGGGCGATCGGGGTGCGGCACACCCAGGATAGCCCGGCATGCCTCGCACGGACCGGACCGGCCAGACGGCGCCCGGAATCCCGGACGCCCCGGCCGATCACAGGAGAGCTCCGCCATGAGCACCCGTGCGCCCGCCGTGCAGGCGCGGCACCTCGTCAAGACCTATCCCGGAGGGGTCACCGCGCTGCGCGGCATGGACCTCACCGTCACCGCCGGCACCGTCTTCGGGCTCCTCGGGCCCAACGGCGCGGGCAAGTCCACCACCGTCAAGATCCTCACCACCCTCGCCCGCCCCGACTCCGGCACCGTCTCCGTCGCCGGGCACGACGCCCTCGCCCACCCGGACCGGGTCCGGCGCGCGATCGGCGTGGTCGCCCAGAAGTCCGGCGCCGACCCCGTCGCCACCGGCCGCGAGAACCTCCTCCTCCAGGGCCGCCTCTACGGGATGCGGGGCGCCGCCGTCCGGCAGCGCGCCGACGCGCTGCTGGCGCGCTTCGGCCTCACCGACGCCGGGAAACGCCTGGTCAAGGGGTACTCCGGCGGAATGCTGCGCCGCCTGGACGTGGCGCTCGGGCTGATGCACCGCCCCCAGGTGCTGTTCCTGGACGAGCCGACGACCGGGCTCGACCCGGAGGCGCGTACGGCGATGTGGGACGAGATCGCCCGGCTGGCCGGGGACGAGGGCCTGACCATCGTGCTCACCACGCACTACCTGGAGGAGGCCGACCGGCTCGCCGAACGCATCGCCATCGTGGACCGCGGCCGGATCGTCGTCGAGGGCGCCCCCGACGCGCTCAAGGGCGAACTGCGCGGCGACGCCGTCCACGTGGAGCTGCGCGCCGAAGCGCCCGACGTCGTCACCGCAGCGCTCACCGGGCTGCCCGGGGTGCACGAGGTGCGGACCGAGGGGCGCCGCGTCAGCGTGCGGGCCGAGGACGGCGCCGCCGCCGTACCCCTGCTGCTGGCCGCGCTGGACCGGGCCGGGGCCGCCGTGGCGGCGGCCACCGTCGCCCGCCCGTCGCTGGACGACGTCTATCTGCGCCATGCCGGACGCCGCTTCCAGGACGCCGAGGCCACCGGCCCGACGGCCGTCCCCGCGCTTTCCGGAGGCGCCCGATGAGTTCCCACGCCCTCGCGCACACCTGGTACATGACTAGACGCCAGCTCATGGCCATCCTCCGGCAGCCCGTCTTCCTCGTCATCTCGCTGATCCAGCCGGTGATCTGGCTGTTCCTGTTCGGCAACCTCTTCAAGAAGGTCGTCGAACTCGGCGGCTTCGGCACCACCTCCTACCTGGACTACCTCGTCCCCGGCATCGTCGTGATGAGCGCGCTCGGGTCGAGCATGTGGGCCGGCATGGGCACCCTGGAGGAGATCGAGCGGGGCACGCTCAACCGCTTCCTCACCACTCCGGTCAGCCGGGGCGCCCTGATGAACGCCAACGTCGTGCAGAACGGCATCGCCACCGCCGGCCAGTCCGCGCTGATCCTGCTGCTCGGCCGGGCGGCGGGCGCCGGCTATCCCGGGGGTCTGGGCGGGCTGCTGGTCCTGGTCGGCGCCTCGGTGCTGCTCGGCACCGTCTTCGGGGCCCTGTCCAACGCGCTCGGCATGATGGTGCGCCAGCGGGAATCGATCATCGGCATCAACACCTTCCTGCTGCTGCCGCTGACCTTTCTCTCCTCGTCGTTCATGGCGCCCAGCCAGATGCCCGGCTGGATGCGGGACGTCGCGGCGTTCAACCCCGTCAACTGGGCCATGGTGGCCGGGCGTTCGGCGCTGAGTGCGGACCCCGACCCACAGCTGGTCCTCAGCCGGTGCGGCGGGCTGCTGCTGCTCGCGACGGCCACCGTCCTGCTGTCCACGCGCACGTTCCGCTCGTACCAGAAGTCCGTCTGACGGCCGGCCGGTTCAGCGCGGCGGGGCCACCGGCCCGGGCCCGGCGCGCGGGCCGGGCCCGGACACGGCGGTGCCCCGGTCCGAGGCGGACCGGGGCACCTGTGCGGGGCGGGTTACGCGGCCCGCTCCTGCTCGCGCTGCACCTGCTCGTTCCACTCGCGCTTCACCGAGCGCCACGCCTCGTCGTCGTGGCCCAGGCGCCAGTAGCCCGAGATCGACAGCCGGTCGGCCGGAATGCCGCGTTCCAGGCGCAGATGGCGGCGGATCTCCTTCACGAAGCCCGCCTCGCCGTGGACGAACGCCTGGACGTCGCCGGGCGGGAACTCCAGCCCCGTCACCGCCTCGACCAGCGCCTCGCCGACCGGTCGGCCGGCCCGGTGCAGCCAGGTGACGGCGACGCCGTCCGGCGTGGCGATCTTCTGCTCCTCCGCCGCGTCCGCCACCTCGACGAACGCGTGGACCACCGCACCCGCCGGCATCCGCTCCAGCGCGGCGGCGACGGCCGGCAGCGCGCTCTCGTCGCCCGCCAGCAGGTGCCAGTCCGCCGACGCCTCGGGGGCGTAACCCCCGCCGGGCCCCAGGAACGTCACCTGGTCACCCGGCTTCGCGCCCGCCGCCCAGGGGCCCGCCAGGCCCTCGTCGCCGTGCACCACGAAGTCGATCGCCAGCTCGCGGGCGGCGGCGTCCCAGGAACGCACGGTGTACGTACGGGTGGTGGGCCACAACTCGCGCGGATACTCCTCGCGGATGCGGGCCATGTCGAAGGGGTGGGCGTACTCCGCGCCCTCGGGGGCGAAGCACAGCTTCACGTAGTGGTCGGTGTAGCCGTCGAGGGCGAAGTCGGCGAGGCCGTCGCCGCCGAGCACCACCCGCACCATGTGCGGGGTGATCCGCTCGGTGCGCAGGACCTGCGCCCCCCGAGCCCTGGGGGCCCGCCGCTCCGGTCGTTCTGCCACGAGATCCGCTCCCTGCTGCCGGAAGATGAGGGACCGCCGGCCGGAGCCGGCAACAAGTCTTAGGGTCACCTAACCTAACACCTCAGTGGCGCAGCACGTCCAGGAGTCGTCCGACGGCTCCGCCCAGCCCCCACCGGGCCACCAGCGCCTCCAGGGCCGCCGGGTCGCGCGGCCCGGCGGGCAGGGCCGGGTCGAAGTCCGGCAAGGGCACGTCCCCGGCGACCCGGACCACCTTCGGCGCCACCACCACATAGGCGCGGGCCTCGTCGAGCCGCTTGCGCTGCGACGGCGTCAGCTTCGATGCCGGGTCGTCCACGGCGGCCATGATCCCGGCCAGGTCCCCGAAGGCGTCGAGCAGCTTCGCCGCGGTCTTCTCGCCGATGCCGGGCACGCCGGGCAGCCCGTCGCTCGGATCGCCGCGCAGCAGCGCCAGGTCCACGTAACCGGGGCCGTCCACGCCGTACTTCTCGCGCAGCCACGCCTCGTCCGTCAGCTGGAGGGTGCCGACCCCCTTGAGCGGGTAGAGCACCCGCACCCCGCGGGCGTCGTCGACCAGCTGGTAGAGGTCCCGGTCGCCGGTGACGATGTCCACCGGGCCGGACGCCCGCCCGGTCAGCGTGCCGATCACGTCGTCCGCCTCGTAGCCCTCGGCGCCGACCCGGGCGATGCCCAGCGCGTCCAGGACGTCCGCGATGACCGGCACCTGCGGGGCCAGCGTGTCCGGCGTCTCCTCCTCGTCCGGCACCCCGGCCCCGGTCTCCGCGGCCACCCGGTGCGCCTTGTACGTGGGGATGAGGTCGACCCGCCACTGCGGGCGCCAGTCCGCGTCCCAGCAGGCGACGAGGTCGTCCGGGCGGTGGTCCTGCACCAGCCGGCCGATGAAGTCCAGCAGGCCGCGGACGGCGTTGACCGGGGTGCCGTCCGGCGCGCGCACCGAATCGGGCACACCGAAGTAGGCGCGGAAGTAGAGGGAGGCGGTGTCGAGGAGCATCAGGCGTCGCGTCACACGCCGATGATGCCGCACGCCGCCGACAGTGGCCGCCGGGGACGCGGTTCCCGAAAACCCCGGTCGAACATGTGATCCAGGTCACACTTGTGTTTGCTCCGCGTAAGCCCGGGCAGGCGCGCCATCGGAGCGGACCACGTCGCAAATTCAACTATTGCATGTGGCAGGCGGACGGAATCCGTATCGCTCCACGGTCTGCCGGTGGGGGTGGCGGACCGTTTTCGGTTCAACGCGTGAGGTGTATGTGTCCAGGCTGCAAGCCGAACACCTGTACAAGGTGTTCGGCAGACGACCCGATCAAGCCGTGCAGAAACTGCGGAGCGGCACCGGCCGCGACGCGCTGCGCGCCGACGGAACGACCGCAGCGGTGATCGACGCCTCGTTCACCGTCGAACCCGGCCAGATCTTCGTCGTGATGGGGCTGTCCGGCTCGGGCAAGTCCACGCTGCTGCGGATGCTCAACGGCCTGCTGGAGCCCACCTCGGGCCAGGTGCTCTTCGACGGTGAGGACCTCACCGCCCTGAGCCCCGCCCAGCTCCGCCACGTCCGCTCCACCCGGATCAGCATGGTGTTCCAGCACTTCGCGCTCTTCCCCCACCGGAGCGTCCTGGAGAACGCCGCCTACGGCCTGGAAGTGCAGGGCGTCCCGCGTGCCGAGCGCCACCGCCGCGCCGCCGAGGCCCTGGAGCTGACCGGCCTGGCCGGCTGGGAGAAGTCCTGGCCCGACGAGCTGTCCGGCGGCATGCAGCAGCGCGTGGGCCTCGCCCGCGCCCTCGCCACCGACGCCGACCTGCTCCTGATGGACGAGTCCTTCAGCGCGCTCGACCCGCTCATCCGCCGCGACATGCAGGACCAGCTCCTGGAGCTGCAGAAGCGGCTGAAGAAGACCATCGTCTTCATCACCCACGACCTCAACGAGGCCATGCGCCTGGGCGACCGCATCGCCGTCATGCGCGACGGCGAGATAGTCCAGCTCGGCACCGCCGAGGACATCCTCGTCACCCCGGCCAACGAGTACGTCGCCTCCTTCACCCAGGACGTCGACCGCACCCGGGTGCTGACCGCCGGCGCCATCATGGCCGAACCGCACACGGTCATGGGCACCCCGGACGACGACGGCGACGAGCTGCGCAACCCCGCCGACGTACTGCGGGCCGCGCCGGCCACCGTCACCGAGTCCACGCCGATCATCGAGCTGTTCACGCCCTGCTCGCAGAGCGGGGTCGCGGTCGCCGTGACCGACGACAAGGGCAAGCTCACCGGCGTCGTCACCCGGGCCCGGCTGCTCGCCGTGCTCGGCGAGCCGATGACCCCGGCCGGCGCCCCGCAGGACGCCGCCCCGGTCTCCGTGAAGAAGGTGGCCGGTGTTTAGGCTCCATCTCGGCGACTGGGTCGACTCCGCGGTCGACTGGCTCCAGACCCACCTCGCCTGGCTCTTCGACGCCATCAGCTCCGTCGTGAGCGGCATGTTCGACGGCATCGCCGCCGTGCTCTCCGCTCCGGCCCCCCTGCTCTTCGCGGGCATCGTCGCCGTCATCGCCTGGTGGCTGCGCGGCCTGCTCGCCGGTGTCCTCGCCTTCGCCGGCTTCGCCCTCATCGACTCGGTCGAGCTGTGGGACGAGGCGATGGACACGCTGACGCTGGTGCTCGTCGCGACGATCGTGACGCTGGTCCTGGCCGTTCCGCTCGGCATCTGGGCGTCCCGCTCCAAGGCGGTGAGCGCGGTGACCCGGCCGGTCCTGGACTTCATGCAGACCATGCCCGCCATGGTCTACCTGATCCCCGGCGTCATCTTCTTCGGCGTCGGTGTCGTCCCCGGCATCATCGCCACCATCATCTTCGCGCTGCCGCCGGGCGTCCGGATGACCGAACTCGGCATCCGCCAGGTGGACGGCGAGCTGGTCGAGGCGGCCGAGGCGTTCGGCACCACCTCGCGCAACACCCTGCTGCGGGTCCAGCTGCCGCTCGCGCTGCCCACGATCATGGCCGGCATCAACCAGGTCATCATGCTGGGCCTGTCCATGGTGGTCATCGCCGGCATGGTCGGCGGCGGCGGCCTCGGCGGCTCCGTCTACCGCGCCATCGGCAACGTGGACGTCGGCCTCGGCTTCGAGGCCGGTGTCTCCATCGTCATCCTGGCCATGTACCTGGACCGGATGACCAGCGCCCTGGGCCGCGAGGTCTCCCCGCTCGCCCGCCGCGCGCTCGCCAAGGCGCAGTCGGTGGCCGGCGGCCTGAAGATCTGGCACCACCGCCCGCAGCCCGTCGTCGCCGTCGCGGGCGTCGTCGCCCTGGCGCTGGTGGCCGGCGGGATGGGCCTCTTCGGCTCCTCCGGCGACGAGAAGGACTCCACCGCCTCCGGTACGCGGAAGATCGGCGCCGGCAAGAAGATCAGCATGGGCTACATCCCGTGGGACGAGGGCATCGCCTCCACGTTCCTGTGGAAGGAGCTGCTGGAGCGCCACGGCTTCGAGGTGGACGTCAAGCAGTACGAGGCCGGCGCGCTGTACACCGGCATGGCGGGCGGCCAGATCGACTTCGAGACCGACTCCTGGCTCCCGGTCACCCACGCCTCGTACTGGAAGAAGTACAAGGACCGCCTGGAGGACATGGGCTCCTGGTACGGCCCCACCTCGCTGGAGCTGGCCGTGCCCGCGTACGTCGAGGACGTGAAGTCCCTGGCCGACCTCAAGGGCAAGGCGTCCGACTTCAAGGGCCGGATCGTCGGCATCGAGCCCAGCGCCGGCGAGATGGGCCTGCTCAAGGACAAGATCCTGCCCGGCTACGGCCTGGACAAGGAGTACAAGGTCATCGACGGCTCCACGCCGTCCATGCTGGCCGAGCTGAAGCGGGCGTACGCCAAGAAGGAACCGATCGTCGTCCCGCTGTGGTCGCCGCACTGGGCGTACAACCAGTTCGAGCTGACCAAGCTCAAGGACCCCAAGAACCTCTGGGGCAAGGGCGACGGCATCCACACGCTGGCCCGCAAGGGCTTCACCGCGGACAACCCCGTGGTCGGCAAGTGGCTCAAGGACTTCAAGATGAGCGAGGAGCAGCTCACCAGCCTGGAGGCCGAGATCCAGAAGAGCGGCTCCGGCAAGGAGCAGCAGGCCGTCCGCACCTGGCTCAAGGCCAACCCGGACGCCGCCGCCACCTGGACCCCCGTCGCCGAGGGCGCGGCCGGGAGCGCGAAGAAGGCCAAGGGCAAGGACGAGCGGGACCGCCCGCTGGAGGTCGCCTGGTTCCCGTGGGAGGAGGACATCGCCGCCACCTACCTGTGGAAGGCCGTCCTGGAGGACCGCGGCTACAAGGTCAACCTCAAGCAGTTCGAGGTCGGCCCGATGTACACCGCGATGTCGCGCGGCCAGCTCGACGTGCAGTTCGACGGCTGGCTCCCGTACACCCAGAAGAACTACTGGGACAAGTACGGCTCCCAGCTCACCGATATCGGCTCCTGGTACGGCCCCACCTCGATCGAGGTCGCGGTGCCCGACTACGTCAAGGACGTGAAGTCCCTGGCCGACCTCAAGGGCAAGGCGTCCGCGTTCAAGGGCCGGATCGTCGGCATCGAGCCCGGCACCGCCACCATGGAGAACCTCAAGAAGAACGTGCTGCCGTCGTACGGCCTCGACGAGGAGTACAAGGTCGTCGACGCCTCCACGCCCGGCATGCTCGCCGAGCTGAAGCGCGCGTACGCCAAGAAGGAGCCCATCGCCGTCCTGCTGTGGACCCCGCACTGGGCGTACAGCGAGTACGGCATGACCAAGCTCAAGGACCCGAAGAAGGCGTTCGGCGAGGGCGACCGGCTGCACACCATCGCCTCCAAGAGCTTCCCGAAGGACTACCCCCGGCTGACGAAGTGGTTCAAGAACTTCAAGCTGAGCGAGCAGCAGCTCGCCGGCCTGGAGAACGAGATCCAGAAGCGCGGTACAGGACACGAAGAGGAAGCCGTGAAGGCCTGGATGGAGAAGAATCCGGGCATCGCGGACACCATGGCGCCCCGCTAGGCGCCGGAACCGGCCCCCACCAGGGCCGGAGACCATGAAGGGGTGGGCCCCGCCGGCGGCGGGGCCCACCCCTTCCGGTGTTCCGGTGAGGTCACTTTCCGGGCCGTCCTGTCCCAACGGAGTGCGCGAGACGCCCACAACCGGAAGGATGGCGACTCGGGAGGGAGCCGGACATGGACGAGAAGGAAACACTCCGGGTGGGCGCCGCCGTCCGCCGACAGCGCAGATCCCTGGGACTGACCCTGGCCGCCGTCGCGTCGCGCAGCGGCCTGTCCGTACCGTTTCTCAGCCAGATCGAGAACGAACGCGCCAGACCCAGTGCCCGGTCCCTCGACCGGGTCGCCGAAGCGCTGGAGACCACCACCGCGCGGCTGCGCGCCGCCGCCGACTCCGCCCGCGCGGTGGACGTCGTACGCGCCGCGCGGCAGGACGGCACGCACCGGGTGGTGCGCGGCCGGCACCAGCTCAGCGCCCTGGAGTTCAGCGGGGAGCTGGACCTCGGGCGCGAGTTCCAGCACCGCAACGACGAGATCCTGTACGTGGCCGAGGGCGCCGTCGAGGTGGAGGCGGAGGGCCGCGCCTACCGGCTGGTCCAGGGCGACACCCTCTTCCTGTCCGGCGGGGTGCGCCACCGCTGGCGGGCCACCCTGCCCGGCACCCGGCTGCTGTGCGTCGCGGTCGCCGAACACATCGACGCCACGTCCGACCCCCGGCGCTGACCGCCCGCGGGGCCCGGGGCGGCGCGGCTCAGGCGGCC